>JBDUAS010000010.1:0-73065 GCA_040004535.1 Deltaproteobacteria bacterium | reverse complement strand
TTTCTGGGTCGGGTTCGATACGAGTCGCATCAGAGCGAGAAGCCGATGAGGATCGGCTTGTAAGATCCTGAAGTTATGAGTGATGCGCCATAGTTATGACTAGAAGCCATACATTTTGACCCAAGTTATGGTCGCGGTCATTTCTTCGACACGTACCGAGCACCACGACGCTTCGACCAAACGTTCGAGTACGGTGTGCGCGCTCGCCATCCGACTGGATCAATGCTCGCTCGGCTCGTGCCGCGGATCATTCATTCCCTCGACGACCAAGCGTAGAGCGATTCGTCGGTCGTCGCCGAGAGATCGTTCTTCTCGAACGAGTCCGCGCTCGATCAGACCTTCGAGCGCTGCTTGTCCGTTGGCTGGGTCGAGCCGGATATCTGATGCCAGGAATCGTCGCGTCAGGAACGCAACGTCGGCATGGTCCGACATCGCCAGGTGATACGCGATCCACGATAGCAACCGCCGCTCGTTTGCCGGGATCCGCTCGTCACCGAGGTGTTGAAAGGTAATTCGGACAACCCATTGTCGTGCCGGCTCTGCCCACGGATCATCGGCTGGCTCCGACGGCGCGTCGGGTGCTGCGGGCTCGCGATCCTCCTCGTCATCGGGATCGACCGTCGGGTCACCGACGCGCAGTTGGTGCGGGATGCGAAGAGCATTGAGCGACGTGGCAAGCCCGAGCGTGCCGTGCTCCGTCGGTCGTTGGTTTAGCTCGGGCGTCCACTCCTCCGTGCGGTCGTAGCTCCAAAGCAAGACCTTCAGGCCGTTGCCAAACGCGGGGAACAACGACTTCCGCAGGTTTCGCTTGTACCAAGCAGGTGTCTCCGGATCCTTGGCGATGTCGGCGATCCGCGCGAGCTCTTCGAGCACGAGCCCGACCTTCTCGCGTACCCAATTGCCCATCGGAAGATCCATCGGCGGCTCGGATGTCATGTCTCGCGCTCTTACCACGACCACGATGAGGACCGTGTTTACGATCGCCTGCAGGAAGCGTCGCAGCACTCAGCGGGCACAGTAACGACGACGACAGGGCGGGTGGGTATTTCGGAGTTCGATACCTCGGGACGCACGATTGCTGAGTGGCGCAAACACGCGGCCGATCTGGCTGCTTCCATTGGGATCACGGTTACATCGCTTGCTCGCCCGACTTGGCGGGCTTGATCTCTCCGCCGACCAGATCGGTTACTCGTCGAGCGCCGCGCGAACCCATTCTCCGAACGTCTTCCAAGCTCGCGCCTTCGGCGCAACGCCGATCGCCGCGGCGGAGCTGGAGCTCGACGGCAGACGGTAGACGCGCGCGCCGGCGATCTGCCACGTGGCCTCAGCATCGGGCATGTGCTCGCCTACATGAGTTCGCCGTGAGCGCGGTGCAACCGGCCGACGTCGCCCGGATATGCGAATACGGCGCTTGCGGTAACCGGTGCCTGGACCGAGGTCGCCGAGTAGGGGTTAAAGCTCTCCTGCGTGTTCGCACAGCTCGCAGCGATCACCAGCCCAACGACGGATACAGTCCCCGAACGGGATTTGACGCTCCAACCTGCCAATTCTGCTCGGAATCTCCAGTGCGTGCGCGTCGAACCTCGGCCCGTAGCGCGACGACGCAGTCACCCGCGCCGCGATCCCCACTTGTCACGCCAGGACGGCGGATGCGCGATCGGATTCTCAGGCGGCGCCGCGCGCTCGGCGATGAATGTCGACTTGTCGCCGTTCTTGATCGCGAGCTTGCCGTCGAGTCGCTCGTCGCGGCGCAACTTCACGTTGCCGGTCCCGGCCATCTCGTCGAACTCCCACGAGCCGGTCCACGAGTACGATAGCGACGCGGCGTTGACCTTCCAGGTGACGTAGGCGAGCAAACAGTGCATCCGCAGCCGGTCGCCGTGGCCGGTGATCGAGATCAACGCGGTGCCGAGGAGGTCGAGGCCGTTGCCCCACCGAGACATCTCGGTGATCCGCCACCAGCCACGATACTCGGGAGGGATCTCGATCATGCGCGTCTCGAATCCAGATGGCTGCTCCACGTTGCCGCTGGCCACCGATCGATGCAAAGCTACCTCGCCGATGCATACTCGGGATCTACAGCGTCCGCTCGGCCGGTCTGAGGTCGCGGACCTGAGCAAGTTCCTCGCGACGACGCCCGGCGCGATGCCGTTTCCGGAAGCGCGCGGGTTCCTGACTGCGATCGCCTCGGCGCCGACCACGATCATGACGAGCGTGTGGCAATCCGAGTTGCTCGGCGAGTCTGCGTTCGCGTCGATCCAGCAAGCACAGCACGTGATGGGGCTGGTGATGCGCCTCTACAACCAGATCCTCACCGAGCTGAACGAGGACGGGCCCCTCGCGCCGCCGGTTCATGACGACGAAGCGACCGGCCGCTGGTGCACGGGCTATCTCAAGGCTGCGCGCATGGACGATGTCTGGATCGGCGACCAGCGCGGCGTCGTCTTTCTGTTCCCGTTCGCCGTGCTGGCAGGTGAGGCCGATCTCGTCGGCGAGGAAGACTCCGACGGCACGATCATCGAGGATCCGACGCCGCAGCTCAGGCGGTGCCGCGACATGTTGGAGACCACCGTGCGCGAAGCGAATCAGTATTGGGTCGCGTGGCGTCGGAAGAGCATGACCGCGCCGGTCGTGTCTCGGCCACCGAAGGTCGGCCGCAACGAGCCGTGCCCTTGTGGCAGCGGTCTGAAGTTCAAGAAGTGCTGTGCGCTGAAGGAGTCGTGAGCGATCACGAGACGTCACGCCGCAGAACCGACCGGCGTTACCTGACCATTACCCCGATTAGCCCCACATCGAGTGAAACGCTTGCTGCACCATAGGGCGTGGGCGTTGTTGGTGCAGGAGCCGGGATCGAGTGTAGGCGGCCATGAAGTTCGGGATCCGCACGCCCTCGCTCCGCAAGCGAATCGCCGCTCGGACGTCTTGGAAGCGATACGTACGGCATAACCTCGGCTTCAAGGCGCCGCGCGGTTGGGGCTGGCTCACCAACCCGAAGCGCGCTGCGTACAATCGCGTTTACAACCGCACGACGGTCTCGGTGGATCGGCTCTTCAAGGGCGGCCATCGTCGTCGCGGCTCGCGCCATGACGGCTCGGCTTTGCTGCTCGTCGTCGGGGTGTTCGTCGTCGCGGCGTTCGGCGTCTACCTGCTCGCGGCCGCAGCGCTCGTGTTTGTCGCGTGGCTGATTCGCGTCGCCACGAAGAAGGCGAGCGCGTCCTTGCCGGATCCGCAGACGACGATCGCGCCGGTACCCGCGGAAATCGAATACCAACCGGTTGCTCCCGTCGATCCCAGCGTCTTCGGCGATTCCGAACACGTCAGAGGCGCTGCGAGCACGGTGTTCGACGCATGGCTAGACCACCTCCCGAAAGCACCGAAGCGTGGCGCGGATCTCGTGCGTGGTATCGACGTTCGCAGACGACTCATCGGCCGTATGACGACCGAGCTGGAAGGACGCCGCTTTGCGTGGCGCGCTACTCCGATCAACGGACGCCAGACGATCGGAGCACCTCCGATGGATCCCGGCAGCCTCGATCCCTGGAAGCCGCCGCCGAACCTGAAGACGTCCAGCCGTTACGTCGCGACGTGCTGGACGTGTCACGGGGAGGGTCGCGTCGTGTGCGCCGCGTGCACGGGCGCGGGCAGTACGATCTGCACGTCGTGCTCCGGCGCAGGCAAATACTACGGAACCGCTGCGAACGGAGCGCAGCGCCTGCTCAACTGCAAGACGTGCAAGGGCAAAGGCAGCGTCGTGTGCGACGCATGCACGCGCGGCGCGGTCGAGTGCGCCACGTGCCACAAGGCCAAGAAGCTCGAGTGCTGGCTAGAGATCGAGGAGTCCTCGCGGCAGGACGTTCAGATCGAGCCCGACGGCGAGGTGACGAAGGCATTTCCGTGGGGACACGACGGGGTGATCGCGTCGCCCGAGCAGATTGCAATGGATGCAAGCATCATGGGCACCACGGAGCGAGCTCGACCCCTGGCGTTGAACGACCTGCCGGCGTCGGTGCCCACGGATTGGCGAACTGACTACTGGACCAAGATCCAGGCGAAGGTCCAGCCCGGCGAGCGCGTGAAATCCCAGACGTTCACGCTGCTCGGCGTTCCGTCGACCGAGGTCACGTACTCGGTCCTCGGCCATCACCAAGCTGTCGCGTTCGAGGGCTTGCGGATGCTCGCTCCGCCACCGTGGTCCGACGCTCTATTCTCCCGTCGCGCTTCGATCCTGGGTCGCGTCAAGTGGGTCTTGGCCGCCCTGCCGATCGCAGCGATCGTGATCTACGGCGCTCGTGGCGCCTACTTCGTCGGCGACCGCGCGGGCGGCCTCGTGGTCGGCGTCGTCGTCGCAGCAGCGATAACGGCGGCGTGCGCCTACCGCGTGATCTGGAACGCGACGCTCGGTCGCAAGGCCGCGGTGAAGTGGGCGTTCGCGGCGATCGCGCCGATGATCGCTGCGACGGTACTCGCCGTACTGGCCGAGCCGACCACAGCGCGCGCACGCGCGTACGTCAACGCAGGACAGCTCGCCTCCGCCAAAGACGAGCTGAATGCGCTTGGCTCCGCGTCGGATCGAAATCTGGCGCCGCTATGGGGTGACATCTACCTCGAGGAATCACTCGCGGCGACGACGTGCCCCGATGCAGTGGAGCGAGCGAACAAGATCGCGAACGGATTGCCTCAGCGCGAGCAAGTGACCGCGCATGCGGACGCGGTGGCGATCGCGATGGCTCGTCGGTCGCTCCGGTCCGGCGAGCTCGACGCGTCGGCACAAGCGTTGGAGTGCGCTTCGGCGAGTAGTCGCGGCACCGCAGAAGGTCGAACGCTGCGCGCGCAGATCGCAATCGCGACCGCTAAACGATGTCTCGCGTCCAAGGATTGGAACTGCACGTTCTCGAAATCGAACGACGCGACGACGCTCGGCGGGACCAGCGACGCCGACGCGATCAGAAACCAGGCGATCACTGCGATCCAGGCGGATGTCGACGCGGGTATCACGGCCGCACGCTCTGAAAAAGATCTTGGTCGACGCGTTCAGCTCGAGACCACGACGTTGGCGCTGTGGACGAGCTACCTCGCGGCGCGAAGCTCCAAGGAGCCTGCGGCGATCACCGGGCTCAAGGCCGCGATGCCACGCGATGGTCAGGCACTCGCGCGACAGGTCGCGGCCGAACACCAGCGTGCCGAGGCTCTAGAGAAGAAGCGACTCGCCAACGAGCAGCGCGAACGGGATCGCGAGGAAGCAGCCGCCAAGGCCGAAGAGCGTCGCAGTATGCCGATCGAGCTGCACTGCAGCGACGGCACGATCTCTGGTTGCGGGTGCGCACGCTCATCCTTCCAGGGGTGTTGTTCGCATCATGGCGGGATCGATGGATGTCGCCGGTGAGCGTGACGACACGGACCGACCGACGTGCATGCGACTACAACGGATACAAATCGTTCGCCTGTCGACCTGCCGTTTCGGCGAGCGCCTGATCGTCTAACGCGCTAGCGGTGTGGCTCGGCTTGTCGGGTGGATCCTCGATGCGCGAACAGGCGAATGGCCGAGGGCTCGTTCTCACCGAGCAGGTGACGATCGGCGGGGACAGGCGGTGCCGTAGTTGCCGCATCCGACGAGGACGCGCCACGTCATGACTTCCTCCACACGGTGGCGAGCCAGGGCTGCTCGTTTCGCGGCCGACCCTCGGGACGATAGTAGTGAGCGAGCTCGGTGAACCCGGCCGTGGTTACGCGGCTCCGCCACGTGTCGAGACTGTGGTACGTGCCGTAGCGATCGCCGGAGAAGCCTTCCGTGTCCTGTCCGCGAGGGTTCGAACAGAACAGGACACCGTGCGCGACGAGCGCCGCGTGCAGCTCGCGAAGCACACGGGGAAGCTCTTGGTCGGGAACATGAAACAACGATGCGTTCGCGAACACGCCGTGAAACCGTGCGGCGGGTAGTGAAAGCTTCAAGAAACTCTGCTGCCAGACCTCGCAGCCGGTGTTCGCACGCGCCATTTCGACAAAGGCCGCGGATCCATCCAGGCCGATGGCGTCGTGCCCCTTCGCTCGAAAGTAGAGGAGGTCACGACCCGGCCCGCAACCGAAGTCGAGCAATGTAAACGGCGGCGGTGCCTCGATCGCATCGAGCAACGCCGTGTAGTTCTGCGACACGTCATGGTGACGCGTGCCTTCCCAGAACGACTGCGCCGAGTCGTCGTAGTGCGCGAGCGTGCGTGTCGTGAGCTGCTCGAGCTCGGCAGCCGAAAGGTACGCGCCCGACTGGGTGTTGTCGCGACCCACGCCTGCATCATAGGTTGCGGCGCGACTCCTGTCAGGCTCCCCCTCTGCGCAGCTCGAACAACGGGGCTTTGGTGTTTCGAGCAACAAGGAGACCTCGCACGCCGTGGGAACGCGCGAGCCCGCCGGCGCTAGTTCGTGGTCACCGGATCGTGCTCGAGCGCGATCATGCCCTGGAACGCCATCTCGGTCGCCTTGAGCCTGAGCTCGCAGAACCGCGCGAATGCGAGCCGTAGCACCAGCCACACGAAGCCGAGGTACGCGAGCCCGAAGACGATTCGCCGCGCGTTCGGCCAGTCGGCTACGAGAATGCGACGAGCTGTGGTGGCTCGTTCGATGGCTGCTCGTACGGGCTGACCGAGCTGCACGCGGATGCCGCGTCGCACGCGCTCGAGCTCGCAGTCGCGGGTGTAGGAGAAGGCTACTGCGGTGCGCAGCTCCAATCCGACGGCACGTCGATCTACGCGGTGGGTTCTCCCGATATGGGCGAGACCTGCAACGAGACGAGCACGCTTTGCGTAGCCGCGAGTGACCTCTCGATGCCCGGCACGTGTACCGCGCCGATGCTGCAGCTCACGCCGGTCGGCCGTCGCGCCGGTTCGGGTGCGCATGTATTTGGTGCGAGCACGTACCCGTCCGCACCGAACATCACACTCGATGGGAGCGAAACGGACAGTCTGCACTTCGGACCGAGCGCGCCGTCGGATGGCGTCGCGAGCATGGACAAGTAGTCAGCGCAGGCGGAAGTACTTTGGACCAGCGCTAGCCAGGACGTCTGCGCGCAGCACGAGTAGGCTGGACTTGCGCGAGTCGGCAGCCTTTGCTCACCACACGCGTCCGGGTTCGCGGAACTCGACGGGATCGAGAGCTGCAATTGCGCCGGCGATGCGCAATTTCACTCGCGGTTGGTTGATGTGCTGCGTCGTCCTCGCTACTGGATGTCCGCCGGATTGTCCGACGGGCCAGAAGGATGACCTGTCGTCGTGGGTGGCGCTCTCGTCGGCCTATATCGTGGTCCCGGCGCACAAGGTCGCGTGCATCGGGGAGCCGTTCAGCGGCGGCATCGATTCAGGGAAGCCACTCTCGCTGCGGCACTTCATCACCGACAAGCGGGCCGACGGCTCGATCGTCCTTGAAGGCCTCGTTCCGACGCAGTCACAGCCCGGTTCTGGAATGACGTCGATCTCGAAAGACGCGGCCATTCGTTTGGGCATCGCCGACTGCCCGGCCGGAAGTCTGACGATCGACTACATGATCCCTCACGGCGAATATCAGACGATCGATGTGCCCTACGCGCGGCATGGCTACGACCACACGACGTACGACAGCGCGACCGATCCCGGAAACTCGGGAACCGGCCATCTCGTGAAGCTCGACCGGGATACCGCGTTCTGCTTCACGAACGACGCCGACAAGGACGTCCGCGTGTTGTTCGAGGCTTTTCTACCGCAGTACACGTGCATTCCCGAGAGTCAGCCTGCATCGAAGATCACCGCTGGACAGGCAGCGTTGCCGCCGCAGAGCTGTCCGGTCGTCGTGCACACTTGCAGCGGCGCCGTCGCGACCAGCAGCGCGGCGAACCGATCGACGCCGATCATCGATGCCATCGGTTGCGGGAACACCTGGGTCGCGTTCGCCAACGACGACGCGGAGGTCAAGCAGTGCGCGACGCTGGCCGGGTATCACCCGGTCGAAGACGTGTGTCTCTACGAGGTTCAGTACTACAACAACGCAGGAAGCGTCGAGACCGATGTCGCATCCGACTCGTCCGCGGATGCTGTTAACTGCGCCAGGTTCGAGCCTGGCGGCTGTACGAACTGCGATGCAATCGTCCTCGGCGAAGGCGCGTGTCTTAGCGGCGCACGATAGCGGTCACAGACTCCGCGTGCGAGCAGGCCTTGTCTAGTCCGAGCAAGAACTTCACGCGCTGCTCGGTCAGATCTCGAGCGCGCTTTCACGAACGCCGAGAGTGACGGAGCATCGACCGTGTCGTTGTCGCCGGTCGTCATCATACCAACTCCGCCGCCGCATCCCTCCAGTGTGATGAGTGCCGCACGACCGTGCACCGCATCTGCGGACCGTTACACGGCGGTCACTGGGACCGGCCATCGAAGCGAATGCGAAGTATCATGCGAGATCACAATGACCGGACCCTCCTCGATGATTCGAAGATACAGCGGCGACAAGAAGAGTATCGAAGCGCGGACGAGCGACAACGGCCGGACCTGGTCCGTGAAGTTTTTCGACACTGGACGGCTCACCGAGTATTCGGGTGGAAC
Organism: Deltaproteobacteria bacterium; assembly: GCA_040004535.1. Lineage (GTDB taxonomy): Bacteria > Myxococcota_A > Polyangia > Haliangiales > Haliangiaceae > JABFXX01. The sequence goes on along the minus strand of JBDUAS010000010.1, from coordinate 64,510 downwards.
GCTCGCAGAGGTCGATGCACTCGCTGCCAAGCATCGGTTGACGCTCGACCGAGGCCGTTGATCACGGCGACTTGCACTCGCAGCACGGTGCACGCGCGTCTTCGCAGGTAGCGCGCGCATCGTGACACCGGTCGGCAGCCGAGGCCGAGGTTTGGAGCTCCTTCGCGATCGTGCAGATCTGCGCGGCATCGTCGCAGGCCGCGTCGGCTTGCCTGCACGCAGTGACGCACGCCGACCCGGCGCCCGGCGCGCAGCCGGCGGTATGGGTCGGCTTGGTGGGCGGATCTTCGACCGCGCATACCGGCTCGCACGTCACCTCGGGCGCTGGCTTCGGTGTCGGCAGCGACAGCGCGGCCCGGCGCACGACCAGGTCGGCGTGGAGCTTGTCGATCTGCGTGCTCGGATCGTCGGCGAGTGGCGGCGGTGGGCCACTCGCGGTCGGCACGGGCTCCATCATCTTCTCCTGCGGCATCATGTTGCCCGACGAGCACGACAGGAGACTGGCCGCGACGAAGATCACGAGCTTCATGCCGCGAGCTTCGCATCAGTTCATCGTGACGCCAACGCCAGCCGGCTCGCCGCACGAACAAGAACTGCTCGCCGGTGCCTGGCGGCGTGACCGCGGGTTCAGATGAACCACATGATGAACAACACGGACGTCACGATGCCGACGACGCCGATCACCGTCGAGAATCCCGCGAGCTTCTTTTGCATCGCCATCCCGCGCTGTTCCGCAGGCCCGTCGCCCGGGATCCACTTCGCGATGAGAGGCATACCGAACAGGAAGCCGAGCAGGATCTCCGACACCACGAACGCGATCGCGACGATCCCGTGGAGCGGTGCGACCTTCAGGACGTCGAGGAACAGCTTCAAGTTCGAGACGAGATCCAGGATGCCCAACACGAGTAGACCGACGCCAAGGAACCCCTGGAACGGGATTACCTTGTCGAAGATCTCCTTCGCGTTTGGCTTCTTCGCGAGGATCAGACCCGAGATGGCAAGAATTCCAGCGGCAAGGACCGCGAGCACGTGGACCCAGAACATGGTGGCTACCCCCAGGGTCAGTCTAACGCGTGCCTCGGCCGGAGTATGCCCGCCAGCAACTCTTCGCCCGCTGTCCAGCGTCAGCGGAAAACTACGCCCAGCGGTAGGCTGCGCCTCATGACGCGCAAACGAGCCGCTATCGTTCTCGGTGCATCCGGTTCCGTCGGTAACGCGCTCGTCGCCGAGCTGTTTCACGATGGTTCGTTCGATCCGGTGATCACCCTGTCTCGGCGCTCGGCCCCCGAAGTCGTCGCGATCGCGAGCGAGGCGAAGCGCACGGTTCGAGAACAGATCGTGCCCGAGATGAACGCGCAGACCCTCGAGGCCGCGACGCTCGAGGCGCTGCGTGACGTCGAAGGCGAAGTGGAAGGCTTCAGCGTGCTCGGCGTTGGCTCCGGAACAGCGAAGATCACGTACGAGGAGCATCGCGCCATCGACGTCGGGTTGAACGAAGCGTTCGCGAAGGCCTTGAAGGCATCTGGCAAGGTGACGCACCTCGGCTTGATGACGGCCGCGGGTGCCAATCCGCAGGCGAAGGCGACCGGCAGCGGAGCTGCGGGGATGTCCCGCTATAGTCGCGTGAAGGGCGAAGCGGAGGAGGCCGTGCGCGCGAACGGCCCGGCGATCGTCAGCATCTTCCGACCTGCGATGATCATCGGCTCGCAACACACGCCGTGGCTCCTCGAGAAGACGCTTCCGGTGTTCTCGTTCCTGACACCGGCGAAGCTCCGATCGATCACCGTCACGCAGATCGCGAAGGCCATGATCGCCGCAGCGACCGACCACCCCGCGGCCAGCGCGGTGAACCACTATCCCGAGATGATGGCGTTGGTCAGCGTCAAAGCTCGAGCGCCGCTTTGACGAACGCCGACAGCGATGGACCGAGCGCGCTCAGATTCGGAGCCGGGCGAAGCAGCTCGCTCGCGACCGCGGCATTGACCCCGCTCTGCATCGAGCGCGTGGTGCGTGTCGACGTCCGTCGTCGTGGACCGAGCACCTTGGAAATGCAGCCGCGGCGCCGCCGATGATCACGACGCGTGCTGGCGCGGCGAGATGCCGATCTGCAGCGCGCAGGACCTCGCGAATCTCCTGGACCCCGTAGATCCGTGCATCGCGATAGCTGCTCATTTTGTCTTCACGACCTTGGCGAAGAGCGTTCGAAACGAGTCCAGCTCCATGTTCATCAAGAAGCCCCATTTCTGCGCCACGGGGAAATCACGAGCGGAGCTCGACGTCATCGTCAGCGGCTCTTCCGCGCAGCCTTGATCAAGCCGTGAATCTCGTCGAGCTCCCCGACCGAGCCGAGCATGACGCCGGAGATCTCGAGCGTGCCGTTCGCATGGCGGATTTCGAGCACGCGCTGAAAGCCAGCTCCCTTCAGCTCGAGCCCCTGAATGTCGCGGAACCGGACCGTGCCACCACCTTCGGGCATGACGAGCTCGCGTGTCGCGACCACGATCCGGCGCTTGCCCCGGATGCGCGCTACGACCTCGCGAAGCATCGCGATCGCGAGCAGGGCCGCGATCGACCCGACGCCGACGAACACGATCCGCCAGGTAGTGGTCGCGGGGACGGCGAGCATCACCATTTCGGCCGCGACCACGGTGAATACGGCCGCGAGGGGAGCGGTGACGGTGAATCGAGCACCGTATCGAAAGCTCCGAGTGCCGCGCATCGGGTCGAACTATAGCGCGCGCGATGAGGTAGATTCCGACTGAGGTTGCGCAATGGCTGAAACAGACAAGAGGAAACAGTCGCTCTATTTCCCCGAGGACATGCTCGAGGAGATCAAGCACGAGGCAGCCCGCCTCGACCGTTCGCTGTCGTGGATCATTCAACGCGGCTGGAAGTTTGCTCGAGAGACGATCAAGGCGTTTCCGGCGAGCAATGACGTTCCAGACGGCATGCCGGATCCACGCGAGGAGTAGCTACCGATCCAGGTAGCGCCGCCTGAGATGGCGCTCGAAGTGCTCCGCGGTCAGCGGGCCGCCGGTCGCGCGCGTGATGAGGTCGGAGGTCTCGTGCTGCGACGCCTGCGACCAGATGTTCGCGTCGAGCCAGGTGAAGATCGGCGAGAGGTCCCCGCGCTCGATCCGCGCATCGAGGTCGGGATGCTGCGCGCGGATCGCCGCGAAGTACTGCGCCGCGTACATCGCGCCGAGCGTGTAGCTCGGGAAGTAGCCGAACGCGCCGTCGGTCCAGTGGATGTCCTGGAGACAGCCGTCGGCATGATTGCCGCGCGTGTCGAGGCCGAGATAGTCGCGCATCTTCTGATCCCACGCGGCGGGCACGTCCTCGGGCTCGAGCTCGCCTTCGATCAGTGCGCGCTCGATCTCGAAGCGCAGAACGACGTGGAGCGGATAGGTGAGCTCGTCGGCGTCGACCCGGATATAGCCGCGCTTCACCCGCGTGTAGATCCGCGCGAGGTTCTCGGGCGAGAACGCGGGCTGGGCGCCGAGGTGCTTCGAGACGAGCGGCGCGACCAGGCGAAGGAACGGAACGCTCCGACCGAGCTGCATCTCGAACGATAGGCTCTGGCTCTCGTGCAGGCCCATCGACCGCGGCTGGCCGATCGGGAGGTGCACGAGGTCGCGCGGCAAGCGCTGTTCGTAGCGGGCGTGACCGGTCTCGTGGACGATGCCCATCATCGCCTGGACGAAATCGTCGTCGCGGTAGCGCGTCGTGATCCGGACGTCTTCGGCGACGCCGCCGCAGAACGGGTGCGTAGAGACATCGAGGCGGCCGCCCTCGAAGTCGAAACCGAGCAGCTCCATGATCTCGATGCCGAGCGCGCGTTGCGCCGCGATCGGAAACGGACCGACCGCCTCGATCACGTCCTCGCGGGCCTGCTTGGCGATGACCTCGTCGACGAGCGCGGGCAGCCAGCGCTGGAGCGACGTGAACATCGGCTCGATCACCGCGGACGTCATGCCGGGCTCGAACTTGTCGAGGAGCGCGTCGTACTTCGCGAGTCCCGTCGCGTCGGCGAGGAGCTCAGCCTCCTCGCGCGCGCACGCGACGACGGGCCGCCAGTTGGCGAGGAAGCCCTTCCAGTCGTTTGCCTTGCGCTGGGTTCGCCACGCGTGCTCGCAGCGGGTGCCGGCGAGGCTCTTCTTCTCGACGAGTGCGGCGGGAAGTAAGGTGGCGGCGCGCCACTGCCGCCGCATCTCGCGCACCGATGGCGTGTCGTCGACGCCGGTGAAGTCGAGCTTCGTGAGGAGCTCGTGCATGAGGACCGCGAGCTCCGCCATCGCCGCACCGCGAGCGTCGTTGCCGCCGGCCGGCATCATGGCTGCCTGATCCCACGCGACGATCTGCGCGAGGTGCTGGAACCGGTAGTAGCGCGTGAATCCGGCGACGAGCACGTCGTACGACATGGTCGTACTCTAGCCGGTCAAGACTCGCGGACGAAGTAGAAGCCCTGGAACGACTCCATGTGGAGACCCGTGTGAAATGGGATCGTCATCGAGTTCTCGAAGCACTTCCAGCGATCGGCGAGCCTGTAACCCAGTCTCGACATTCGACCAAAAAACGAAGATTCGTGCTCGACGCGGCACGGCGCGATCGACTGACCGGTGTTCTGCAACGTCACGAACGTGGGATGGTCCGCGAGAACCGGAAGTCGATTGATCAAGACGTGGCGCGGCCTCGAGGTCACACGCTCGAGCTGCAGATCGATGGGCTCTTCGATGAACTGGAGCGCGCCTGCAGAAAACAGGACGTCACAGCCATCGGACCGAGTCATGTCCGTCGTGAACGTCAGCGCGCGTTCGTCGAGCTTCTCGGCGAGCGCTGCGCCCCGGATGACCACGTCGGGCAGCTCGCAAACCTCCCAGGCGACTTCCGCGAGCAGCGGCAGCCGCTTTTTGTAGGCAAGGTACGTGACACCGACGCTTCCACCGATGTCGAAGACGCGGCAGCCGGCCGTTGCAGCATGTCCGAGCCAGAACAGCGGTGCATAGTCATGCGCAGACAGCTTGCCTTGCTTCTCGAGCCAGGCCTCGTGATCGATCGAGTAGCTCGGCCGCGTGCCCCGGCCCGCCACGAACTCGCGAGCGGCGGCGAAGCTCTCGAACACGCCCAGATGCAGGTTCTTCCACGCCGTGGTGGCAAAGAATCGCTGCGTGTATCGCCGTACCGCCACGGCCTCCGGGATCAGAGGACGCAAGAGCCGCTTCGCCACCTCACCCGCCCGATCCCGCATTTCAATTACGTATCACGAGTGGATGTCGCGCTCGGGTAGGTGCGGGGAAGCACGATGGGGCGCTACGACACGATCCAGTCCTCGCGGCGGGAAGTAAGGTGGCGGCGCGCCACTGCCGCCGCATCTCCCGCACCGATGGCGTGTCGTCCACGTTGGCGAAGTCGAGCTTCGTCAGGAGCTCGTGCATGAGGACCGCGAGCTCCGCCATCGCCGCACCGCGAGCGTCGTTGCCGCCGGCCGGCATCATGGCTGCCTGATCCCACGCGACGATCTGCGCGAGGTGCTGGAACCGGTAGTAGCGCGTGAATCCGGCGACGAGCGCGTCGTACGACATGGCCGTCACTCTCGCGGCGCAGTTAGTAAGGGCCCCGCGAATGGATCGCGTAGATCGACAGGGTCAAGTCAGATTCACCGCGACAGTATGGCCGGGCTGCGAGCCTGCTCGCTGCCGATCCGTTACGGTCAGAGCATGGCTCCACCGGTGCACTCCGATGCCTTCGTCTTCTTTGGCGCGACGGGCGACCTCGCTTACAAGCAGATCTTTCCGGCGCTCCAGGCGCTGGTCCGCACCGGTCGGCTCACGGTGCCGATCATCGGCGTCGCGAAGGCTGGCTGGAATCTCGATCAGTTACGCGAGCGCGCGCGGAAATCGCTGTCGGAGCACGGCGGCCTCGACGAGGCAGCGTTCGCGAAGCTGTCCGCGCTACTCGAGTATGTCGACGGTGATTACGCGGATGCAGCGACGTTCGCCGCGCTGCGCGCGAAGCTCGGTGCTGCAAAGCATCCGGTGCACTACCTCGCGATTCCGCCGAGCCTGTTTCCGGTCGTCGTCGAGCAGCTCCAGAAGTCAGGCTGCAGTGACGGCGCACGCGTCGTGATCGAGAAGCCATTCGGTCACGACCTGGCCTCGGCCGAGGCACTCAACAAGACGATCCACTCCGTGTTCGACGAGCAATCGGTGTTTCGGATCGACCACTTCCTCGGCAAGGAGGCCGTCCAGAACCTCGTGGTGTTCCGGTTCGCGAACTCGTTCCTCGAGCCGATCTGGAACCGCCACTACATCGAGAGCGTGCAGATCACGATGGCGGAGTCGTTCGACATCGCCGGCCGCGGCGCTTTCTATGACGCGACGGGTGCGATCCGCGATGTCGTGCAGAACCACCTCCTGCAGGTGCTCGGCATCATCGCGATGGAAGCGCCGGCGACGACGTATCACGAGGCGATTCGCGACGAGATCGTGAAGGTGTTCCGCCAGACCGAACCGATCTCGCCAGACAGTCTGGTGCGCGGTCAGTTCGCCGGCTATCTCGCCGAGCCGGGCGTCGCCGCGGGCTCGACGGTCGAGACGTTCGCAGCGATGCAGCTCTCGATCGATTCGTGGCGCTGGGATGGCGTGCCTTTTTTTATCCGCACCGGCAAGTGCATGCCGGTGACCGCAACCGAGGTGATGGTGCGCCTGAAGCGCGCACCACTGACGAAGCTCGCGTGCGGCGAGGGCAACTACGTACGCTTGCGCCTCGGGCCGGAGGTGACTCTCGCCATCGGTGCGCGCGTGAAGAAGCCCGGTGAAGCGATGACCTCGGAGCCGAACGAGCTCACGCTCGTGCATCACGTCGTTCCGAGCGAGATGACCGCGTACGAGCGCTTGCTCGGCGACGCGATGGACGGAGACCCGACGCTGTTCGCGCGAGAAGATGCCGTCGAGCAAGCGTGGCGCATCGTCGAGCCGATCCTGACCCCAAGCGGCTCGGTCGTTCCGTATGCCAAGGGAACGTGGGGCCCGGTCGACGCCGACAAGCTGACGGCCGATGTGGGCGGCTGGTATCAGCCGGCGGCGAGCGTGGCCGACAGCAAGCTCGAGCGTTAGTGAGTAGGATGCGCGGATGAAACGCCTGCTCCTCGCGACGCTGGTCGCGTGCGGATCGTCGACGCGCGCGCCTGCTCCACCGGCGTCTGCTTCACTGGCGCCTGCCACGCCGGTCGCCGAGCCGGTGCCAGCTCCGCCGGCGGTCGCGGCTCAGCGCTTCGACGATCACGACGCTGGCTACGCGTTTGGGGATCCGGATCGCCGCGCGAAGCTGACCGCCGCGCTCGCCGGCATGGATGCCGCGATCAGCGACGAGATGAAGCAGCGTGATCTGAAAGGCCTCGCAATCGGCATCGTGATCGACGGCGAGCTGGCCTACTCGAAAGGGTTTGGTATCGTCGATCCGACGACGAAGACGGTTCCCGATGCGGACACGGTGTATCGAATCGGTTCGGTGTCGAAGTCGTTCACGGGCCTCGCGCTGTTGACGCTGCGCGACGAAGGCGTGCTCCAGCTCGACGATCCGTTGACCAAGTGGTTTCCCGCCGCGAGCGGAATCATCTATCCGTCCCACGATTCGCGACCGATCACGCTGCGCCAGCTCCTGACCCACACGTCGGGCATGCCGCGCGATGCCACCGATCATCGAAGTCCGACCGAGGCCGACATCGCGAAGTCTCTCGACGGCGTTCATCTCGAGAGCTCGCCTGGAACCCAGTTCGTGTACTCGAATACCGGCTTCGGCCTGCTCTCGATCGTCGTCGCCCACGCGGCGCACTCGACGTTTCGCGATGCGATGGCCAAGCGGATCTTCAGGCCGCTCGGCATGACAGCGACGACGTTCCTGCGCGAAGACGTTCCCGTCGCGCACGCGGCTCCCTCGATCGGTCCCGACGGCAAGGTCGACCCGAAACAAGAAGTCCTCGGCGTCGACGAAGGTGCCGGCGGCATCTACTCGAGCGTGCGCGACATGGCGAAGTACGTCGCGCTGCAACTCTCCGCGTATCCGCCCCGGGATGGCGCCGAATCGCCGGTCGTTCGTCGCGCGACGATTCGAGAAGCGCACAACACCGGCTTCTTCTCGGGCACCGGCGTGCGCGCCCGTCCCGACGCGAAGCCGGGAGAGCCCACCGTGGCGCTGAGCTCGAGTACGTACGGATTCGGTTGGGGCCACAGCCACACGTGCAAGGTCGACGACCTGGTCGAGCACAACGGTCACATCGACAGCTTCTTCTCGGTCGTGGAGCTCGGCGTCAACCGCGGCGTCGGCGTCGTCGTGCTGTCGAACTTCGGCGATGTCGGCAGCGTTGCGGATCGCGCACTCGAGCAACTCGACAACTCCGGTGCATTGAAGCCGTACGTCGGTCATCCGCGGCCGTCGCCGCTCCTCGATGCCGCCATGACCAAGCTGATGGCCATCTACAACCAGTGGGACGAACCTGCGCTGAAGGCCTTGTTGTCGCGTCCGATCGATCCGGTCGAGCACGACGAGCTGGCCGGGTACAAGGCGCTCCACGGCACGTGCACGGCGTTTGCCATCGGCGAAGTGCAGTCACCGTTCTCCGCGCACTACGCGATGACGTGCGAGCACGGCACGTTCGATCTCCAGATCGACGTCAATGCCGAGGGCAAGCTCGGCGGCTTCAGTGGAACGTCGACGAAGATCACGATCCCTGCCGAAATCGCGAAGCTCGCCGCCGACGCCGCGAGCCTGATCGGCAAGTGGAACGACAAGGTCTACGAGCGCTCGTTCGCCGATCCCAAGGTGCACCGCGACATCTACTTCAACGGCAGCAAGCACCTGCGTGACGATCTCGGCTCGTGCAAGGTCAAGGCGATCGCGCACGAGGTGATCTTCTGGAAGGTCGATCTCGAGTGCTCGCATGGCGCGCTCGTCGGCACCATCGGCGTCGAGGACTCCAGGATCACCTCGTTCAACGTCCGCCCGCCGCCGACCGCGAACATGACGTGTCCCATCAAGTGATCAGCAGCCTTGCGGCGGAGCGCCGCACTTCGCCCTGGCGAAGCCGAGCGGAAAAGCCTGTTACACGGGAAGCTCGGTGCGTAGCGCGGCAACGAGTCGAGCGATCTCGCGCTCCCCGTCCGGGTTGGCGTAACCTGCGTTGGCCTCCGGCCTACCGCGCGCTGATCGAGGGCTCCGCAGCCGACGCCGATCGCTTACAACCGGGTGATGGATGTCGTGGCAGCGGTCAAGAAGCCCGGCGTTCACCGCGAGATCCAAGGCGCCGCGATCGAGCTCCTGGTCCGCGCGAAGCCGGCCGGTGCGGCCGCGCGGATCACGGAGATCCTGGCGATGCCGGGTGGCCCGTGGCGCCAGCTCGGCACGGAGCTGCGGATGATTCCCGCGGACGAGCTACCGATGCTGTTCGACTGGTTCGAGGCGCGCAAAGGCAAGACCGATCCGCGCGCCGACTACATCTACTACGCGGTGATCGCGGCGGCGGTGGCGTCGAAGAGCCAGAAGGTGCGCGCGGACCTCGAGAACCGCCTGAAGCGTCCGCTGACGAAGGTCCAGACGTACACGTATCGACAGTCGCTCGAGGGGCTGTCTTCGTAGCCCCGACGACGAACACCGGGAGTTGCCAACTTCGAGCGTTGAAGCGAGCGCGACGTCGCGACCACAGTTCGGCATGCGCTTACTTGTCCTCGCTTCGCTTGTCGTCGCAGTGCCGGTAAGCGCCGAACCGGAGCACGTCGCAGGACGTACGTGCAGGGCGACATGATGGTCGGCATCGCAGCACCGGTCGCAGGTTTCAACGCGATGGTCGGAGCCGAAGGTGGCCTCCACTGGACCGGTCCGCTGTGGGACACGCTGCGATCTCCGTCGGGCCTGCCAGTGAGCGGCGCCGGCGAGGCTTTTTGTTCCACCAGCGACGTCGATGGACCCGTACTCGCGAGCTGGCCGATCGCGGCGTACGATCGAGGCCATGGCGCCCGACGATCCGTTGACCCCTACGGTTGCAGCTCCAATCGTCGGAGACGAGCCAACGATGTCCACGACATCCGAGCCGACCATGGCCCGGTCGCGCGCGGCGTTGACGGGATATCAGCTCGGCGCTCTCATCGGGCGGGGTGGCATGGGCGAGGTCGTGATGGCGCACGACGAGCGGATCGGTCGCGACATCGCGATCAAACGCATGCGCGGCAGCACGCCGACTGAAGACGCGATCGCGCGGTTCCTGCGCGAGGCACGGATCCAGGCAAGGCTCGAACATCCCGCGATCGTCCCGGTCCACGAGCTCGGCCGCGACGCCGATGGCCAGCCGTTCTTCACCATGAAGCGACTCGCGGGCGTGACGCTCGCCGAAATGCTGATCGCGCCGACGCCACCTCCGCGCCAGAAGCTGCTCCGCGCGCTCGCCGATGTGTGCGGCGCGATCGCGTTCGCACACGAACGGGGCGTCGTGCATCGGGATCTCAAACCGGCGAACATCATGCTCGGCAAGTTCGGAGAGGTCTACGTGCTCGACTGGGGCCTCGCGCGCGTCGTCGCAGAGCGCGAGCCACGATCGGTCGCGACCGACGTCGCGTCGCTCGACGGCACGACTCAGGTCGGCGCCGTGCTCGGAACACCCGGCTACATGGCTCCGGAGCAGGTCCTTGGCGCGGCCGACGTCGGCTGCCCCGCGGATGTCTACGCCCTGGGCGCGATCCTGTTCGAGATCCTCGCCGGGGAGCCGCTCCATCCACGCGGTCTCGGCGCGTTGGCCTCGACGCTCACGGCGATCGACGGCAACCCATCACAGCGGGCCGTCGACCGGAGCGTGCCACCGGAGCTCGACGCACTCTGCTGCGCCGCGCTCGTCATCGATCCCTCTGCACGGCCGAGCGCGAGCGAGCTCGCCGCGCGTCTGGAGGGTTACCTCGATGGCGATCGCGACAAGGAAGGTCGCCGCGTACTGGCCGCCAGTTGGCTTGCCAAGGCGCGTGCGGCACTCGATTCCGATGCCGTCGCGTTGCGAGCCGAAGCGATGCAGGCCGCCGGTCGTGCGCTGGCCCTCGATCCCGAGTCCCGTGACGCAGCCGAGCTCGTGACGCGGCTGATGCTCGAGCCGTCGAAGCGGTTACCTGCCGCACTCACCGTCGAGCTCGAGGCTGCGGAAGCGACGGTGCAGCGCCGGCAATCGCGAGTGGCGATGCTGTCGTTCGTCGCGATCGGGGGGTTTCTCGTCATGGCGTCGCTGAACGGCCTGCGCAGCGCTCGCACGCTGATCGTGATCGCGGCGCTCGCGGGCGTGATGGCGGCGGCGGCGTTCCGGCTGTCGCAGCGCCGAGCACTGGTCAGCGAGATGATGATGGTGGTGATCGGGAACGCGACGCTCGCGGCACTGTTGTCACGAGCGTTCGGTCCGTTGATCATCGTCCCGGCGGTCACCTGCGTGATGGCTTTGTCACTCACGTCCTATCCGCAGCTCATCGATCGGGCGAAGCTCGTGATCGCGATCCTCGCGGTGAGCTGGGTCGTGCCGATCGTGCTCGAGAGCGCCGGCGTGCTCGAGTCGACCTGGCGGGTCGCGGGCGGTGACGTGGTGTCGACGTCGACTCTCGTCACGATCGGTCGCTCGACGGCAGGGCTCCTGATCGGTGCAAACCTCCTGACGATCGTCGTGTTCGGGCTGTTCGCGAACGCGCTCGCCCGCTCGCGACGAGACGCGCAGCGCCAGGTCCAGATCCAGGCTTGGCACCTTCGCCAGCTCTTGCCCAACGCATGACGGCCAAGCCACCACCGATCTCGAATCCGTCGGGCCGGCTCGCACCGCTCATCCTGGCCGCCGTCCTGGCCAGCCCTTCGCTCGCGAGGGCGGACCTCGCCAACAACGAGGCGATTCACGAGCACGTCGATGCGGTCGTGGCGGGCGTCGACGTCACCGCTCTCGATCCGGCTCGCACGCGCGCGCTGTTGGCCGATCGGCTCACGCTTAGCCTCGGCGCGCTCGTCCCGATCTACGGCTCGTACAAGCTGGACCACAAGGTGTTCGGCGACGTCCGTCCGGCGGCCGTGGTCTTTGATTGGATCCTCGGTGGCTTCGTACCTGTCGGGCTCGGAGTGACGGCGCTGGCGGGAGGCAACGCGTTGTCGTCCGAAACGCGATCGATCCTCGCGTGGACGGCGGTCGGACTCTACGCGTCCACCCGGATCGGGGTGTTCGTCATCGGGAATCTTCACATCTCCGAGTACAACCGCGTCCTGCGGTTACGGCTCGGTCTCGGCGCGGCCGCCACCGCGGATCACTCGCCTACGCTGACTATCTCCGCCGCGTGGTAGCGCCCGCGCCTAGAGCCAGCTCGCCGGGACATGGAGCTCGTGGACATCGCGCCGGTGCGCACCGTCGCCGCGAACGATCGACGCGCGCCCGTGCTCGCCGAGCTCCCACGACGTTTGCGAGCGGTCGTACGGCTTGCCGGCACACAGACCGAGCCAGCGCGAGCACCACTCCTCGCAGAGCCCCGCGGTAGAGGTTTGGTTGTCGTGGTGCGGCGCGCTGAACCGGAACCGGAGGGCTGCGCCGTGGCGCGAGCATTCGAGGTGCATCGGCCATCGCGTCGCGAGCTCGTGCCAGTTGCCGTCGTCCTTCGGCGCGACGTCCGCGGAGATTCCGAACAGCCGTCGCAAACTGGCTAGCGGCGGCTCGTCATGGCGCAGCGCGACGTCGATCACGAGGCTGCGCGAATCGAGACGCACGTTGGGTTGGGTGAACGCGAGCGTCGCGCGCATGCCCTGCCCTGCATACTCGAGGTAGACATCGCGGTTGATGACCGGCTCGAGCGTGTCGCCGAGATAGCCGCTCAGCCACTCGAACGTGGTCTTCCACAGATCCTGGTCGCGGAACCGAGTGAGGGCAAGCGTGAGGTGGCCTGGGCTCACGACGAGCTCGGTCCTCGGCGGCTCGTAGAGATCCGCGCGGAAGCGCAGAGCACCATGACCCTCGACGCACGGAGCAACGCCGCGCAGCGCGGTCCCCGTCAGCGCGGCCGCATCCTCGGGCGTGGGCATCGGCGCCGACATCGCGCCGGCCCCCTCGACATCGAGGAGCACGAGCAACTCGCCGAACGAGAACTGCGCCTTGCCGGTCATGCCCCCACGCTACACCCTCGCGGTCTACTTGCCTTCGAGCGGGGTGCCCTTGAATGCGAACGTCGAGATCGTGCTCGTGCAGTCGAACACGGGAGTCAGGCTGGGTTGGACCGCGAGGAGCGAGCTCTCGATCTGGGCGAGCGTCTCGTCGCCTTTGGTCACCTTCGCCGAGGTCGGCACGGTGACATCGATCGCGCGCTGGACACCGCACGCGTCGACGAGCTCGTAGTCGCCCTTCTTGCCGAGCGTGTCCATCATGTCGCTCGCGCCGAACAGCGGGTCACCGGAGATCGTGACGAGCTCGACATCCTGCGGCCGGCTATCGATCAGGTTGCGATACGGGTCGGCTTCGGTCTTCGCCACGACGAGGAGGTCGGCCATCTTGCCGACTTCGATCGTGCCGAGCTCGTTCGCCATCCCGAACGCCTTCGCGCCGTTGATCGTCACCATCTGGAACAGCTGCTGATCGCTGATCTTGCCGCCCCACGCGTTCTTGTTGATCTTGTCGGCGATCTTGAGCTCCGCGAGGAGGTTCGCCGAACCACTCGGCGCCCAGTCGGAGCCGAGCGACACGGACACTCCCGCATCCAATGCCGCGGGGATGTTGGCGGTCGCGCCGTACAGGATGTAGTTCGACGACGGCGACCACACGAGCTTGGCGCCGACCTGCCCCATCTCGGCGAGATCTTGCGGCTGGAATGCGGCGCCGTGGATCACGACGAGCTGCGAGACCGCGAGGCCTTCATTCTTGATCGTCTGCCACTCGTTGCGCGCGTGAGCGTCGATGCCCTCACCGAGGTGAACCGCGAACGCGTCGAGCTTGCCCGCGGCGATGTCATTCTGGATGCTCTGTGCGAACGACGGCTTGCCGCTGATGCCGCGGGTGAAGCCCGAGGCATCCATCACGTTCTGGCGCACCTTGTCGCGACAGAAGTTGGTCTGTTCGAGCTTGCGCACGAGCGGCTTCACGCAGTTGAGCGCCGGCGTGCCCTGGATCGCGGTGGTGCCGCCGACCAGCGCGCGAAGCTCGCCGTGCTTGACGCCTTCACACGTGAGCCCGGCTGCGCTCACTGCATTCTTCGGATCCTTGACCAGCGTCTGATAGAGCGACGCGTTCGGCCACTGATCGCGATCTTGATAGCGCTTGCCGAGGTCGGCGAGCGGGACGTGGTTGTACTCGACGTGGCCGTGACCATCGATCAGGCCGGGATAGATGACGCCGTTGGTCGCCGCGATCGGCATGTCGGTCGGCGCACCCTGCGCGGCCGCGCGGATCTCGACGATCTTCTCGCCATCGATCACGAGCCAGCCGGTGACGACGCCGGTCGGCGTGACGATGTCACCCGCGAGCGCGTACTTGCCGGTGCGGATCGGCGTGCCGCAGCCATCGCGATAGCCATGGACCGTGGAGTCCGCCTTGCCGCCAACGCCATCGGCAACGCCGTCGTCGCCGTCGTCATCGAACGCCGAGCCCGGCCCTTCGTCGGTCAAGCACGCGCTTGCCAGGAGGGTGAGCGCTACGAGCGAGAGGTGATTACCAAGCCACGACCTTGTCCGCATTTCGGACGGCCAAAGCACCGATGATGCCAAGCGTCATGTCCGGCAACCGGCCAGAAAGATGTAACCCGCGGGTGGCGACCGGACTGGCTGGCTATCGGACTATGTGGCTGGTTCAGGAGCCACCCTAAGTCTTTAAAACTCCGAGGCTAAGACGTGGCATAGCGCATGCTTTTGCGCAGTGCGCCATGTCTCGACTACTTAGCTTGACCCTCCTTGGATCTCTTCATTTGTTCGCCTGCGCGGCGGACGAAACACCCTCTTCCGACTGCCCGCCGGACGACGCCGAAAGCTGCCTCGCCGGCGACGACTCGGACGGCAAGGCGGACGGCACGGCAACGGTCGGCGTCAGCGATGACGCACTCAACGGCCTGTGGAACGGGACCCAGGCGGGCACGAAGTTGACCGACGACCTCGTGATCGAATCGTGGCCCGCGGTCGGGATCCAGATGACGATCGCCGGCAAGCCGATCACGTTCACGCGCAGCGGCGACACGCTGACCTCGCCGAATGGAACGCTGTCGATCATCGCGAACGGCAAGTCGCCCGCGGACGACGTGATCGATGGATCTATTGATGGCGTCGCGCTCCACCTCACGCGCGACACCACGCCGAAGCCGACGATCACGTTGAAGCCGCCCGGCGACCGCCCGTACCGGATGTTCCTGACCGACATGATCCTGCCGGCCGCTCAGCTGGATCGCGAGTCGTACAAGATCATGCACTCGAGCGATGTCGGGACGTTCCTGCGCAGCTGCGAGCTCTACAAGCACGGCTCGTGGCAGCGCAAGTACATGAAGGGCGCCACGTGGTCGGAGCAGAGCGCGAGCCTCAGCAAGGTGATCGGCGCGATCAACAACGTGCGGACGACGCCGCATAACATGACCCGGATCCCGCAGTTCTTCACGACGCTGACCGCGAACCTCAAGGACCCGTCACTCGCCGGGCTCGCGATCTCGACGTTCGGCATGTACTTCTCGACCGGCGCGGGTGGCTCGCTCCACATCCCGATCACGAGCGACTCGACCGCGTACTTCATCACCGACAAGCCGAGCCGTTCGCAGCTGATCGGCGTGGTCGCGATGGCGACGCCGACCCACGGCCCGCTCGCGAGCACGTTCGGTCGCCAGCTCCTCGATCTCGGCGCCGCACCGGCAGCCGATAGCGCCGCGTACGCTCGCGCGATGATGGCCCTGCTCGTCAAGTCCGATACCGCGCCGGCCCAGGCGCTCTCCGGCACCGGTCGCTCGGCGCTGACCGACTGGTTCGCCGTGATGGCGATCGAGGATTACCGCGGCGTCGCGTTCGGCGAGCCCGGCCTCGGTTGGGGCTACAACATGACGCAGGTCCAGTTCTACGGCCTGATCGCCCGCGCGCTCGCTCGCCCCGGCGCGGTCGACGCGATGAACCAACCGGTGATCGGTCAGGTCGTCGTCGGCTCGCAGCTCGAGCCCGGCGATCCGTCGTACGCCGACGTGCTGAACAACGGTAACGACATGCAGGAGTATCCCGACATGGCGAGCCTCAAGCAGCTCGCGACCTCGTATCTCCTCTCGACGCACCCGGACCTGATCGCCGCGGTGAAGGCACAGCTCAGCTGGATGCCGGCCAACGAGGTCGACTATCGCGCCGCGAACGACATCTTTCACTACATCGGCTCGGAGCTCTACGATGGCCAGGCGCGGTTCGCCGGCCTCAACGGCGCGAAGGCCGACGCGGTCGCCGCATCCGTCGTGAAGCTGTTCGACACGCTCGACGCCGAGACCGCCCAGTTCGAGGCGTACATCCTCGCGCACGGCTACACCAAGTCGTCGACGCCCGCGCCGAAGTCGAAGGGCTTCTAACGACCGGTTACGCTCCCGCGACTAGAGATCGCCGAACTCGTCGGGCGAGGTCGAGTCGCCGTACGCGAGCAGGACGAAGTCGAACGTCGGGGTGTGCCGCTTGATCGTGCCGTCGAACGGCACGTCCGGGCTGAACCACCGCACCGTGTCGCCACCGTCGAGATGCTGGGTCTCGCGAACGACGCGTACGAAGTGCCCGGCAGGCACGTCGACATCCTCGCGCACGAGCTGCGGATCGCCGTCGACGATCTGCGGCGGCAACAGGCCCTGCACGAAGCCTTCGCGATCGTGCTTCGCGCGCGAGTCACCGCTGTGGACGTCGATCGTCCTCGGCGCACCGTCGTTCTGGATGATGAAGACCTGGACGAGGTCGAGCACGCTGCCGCCGTGGTCCGCAGCCGAGTGCACGCACAACCGCCACTTGAAGTGCGCCCGGTACGTTCGGGCCTCGGCCGCGATCCACACACCGCAGCCGCCCTCGCCGACGACGCGAATGCGCTGGTAGGCGGGTCGCCCGTCGGCGCCGTGGTGCTCGTAGAGCGCCCATTGGCCCACCCTCCAGGGCTTGGCAGCGAGCGTCGCGGGCTCGGGAATGGTCTTGGTCGTGGCTGGATGTTTGGCGATGACGCCATCGACATCGGCCTTGTAAGGGTCCGCGACGGACGCCGTGGCGCATGCACCCGAGAGAACAAGTAACGTAACCCGGCGCATGACGCCGGCATCGTAGCGCGCTGTCCTGTGCGCCGGCCACGTGAAGATGCGTCGGGATCGAGGACCATCGACGCGTTAGATGAAGCCGCAGACGTGCTCGATGAAGTCGAAGTCGAGGCGCTCGGTCGACTCGACCGAGAACATGCAGAGCTCGACGTGGTGCTCGTCGAGCAGCGTGACCCAGTCGCCCGTCGCGTCACTCTCGTGAAGCAGCGTGAGATTCGCGTGATCCGCAACGGGCTCGGTCCATGGCGCATCGCCGTGGTCGTCGCAGGCTGCACAGGCGAGAACGCAAAGCAGGAGTGCCTTCTTCAGGCAGCCACACTGCGGCAGCGTCGCGGTCGCGTGTTCCGGGCTCACGTGAAGATCACGTCGATCGAAGGGCCGCGGCCAGCCGCTAGAGAATGATCGCGAACGCGATCGCCACGAGGCTGCCAATCAGCGCGAGCGCCAGTGCGACCACGAGGACGCTGACGACGAAGCGTCTCCCCGCGGACATCGTCTCGTACGCCTTCGCCAGATCGCGCAACGACCTGCCTGTGAGGAGCTGGATCGCCCCGATCAAGGTCGTGAATAGCGGCGGCAGAACGGGGATTCCCCAGACGCCCGAGTAGGTGGACTCGCGGACCGTGACTCCGCGCCGAACGTATTCGGTGGTTCGTGGTTCGATCACGCCGATACGACGGAGAACGATCAACGCGACGAACAGCGCGGCACCGGCGACGAGGCCGGCCACGATCAGGACCACGCCGCGGCGCCGGCGCGCGTCGATCGGCGAAGGCTTGTCATCGCGCGCGATAGCCCGCGGTATTGGCGCGCGCTTCTCATCCACGCCCGGACCATACACGACGACCGGCGTGCGTCTGTGCGAAGCTCGCGTGCGTGAGGTGGTTCATCGTGTTGGCGCTCGCAGCGTGCTCCGCACCGAGTACGCGGAACCAGCCATCGCGCAGCCGCGTCGAATACGTGCACCATCACTCGGACGCGCTCGGCGTCGATAGGACGTTCCTCGTCTACGTGCCGGCCGGATACGACGACCGGGAGTTGCGCTGGCCGGTGTTCTACTACCTGCACGGGCTGACCAGCCCCGAGACCGAGTGGGTCCAGCTCGGCAAGCTCGACGAGACCGCCGATCGGCTTGCACTCCGTGCGATCGTGGTCATGCCGGATGGAGACGATGGCTTCTACATCGATTCAGCCACGCCGATCGATTACGACGCCTGCATGCGCGGCGGCACCGGGCTGTTCGATCCGGGCGCAGATCACGCCACGACGTGCGTGAAGCATCGCGCGTACGAGACGTACATCACCAAGGAGCTGGTCGCGGACATCGACGCGAGGTACCGCACGATCGCGACGCGTGAAGGCCGAGCGATCGCGGGCGTGTCGATGGGCGGCTACGGCGCGCTCTCGCTCGGACTTCGCCACCCCGACGAGTACGCCGCCATCGCGAGTCACTCGGCCTTGGCGACGTTGCTCTACGATGGTCCACACCCGTTCCAGCCCGGAGCGACGAAAGTCGCGCAGGACCTCGACCACGCCGCCGGCGTCGCTCGCTTCCGACCGTGGACCGAGCTGTTATTCGGGCCCGACATCGCGACGTGGCGCGCCCACGATCCGGCTGCCCTGATCCAGAACTTGCCGGCGAACGTGCCCGCGCTGTACCTCGACTCGGGCACCGAGGATTTTCTCGTCGATACGACTCGGTTCGTCGACGAGCTACTCACCGAACATCGGGTCGAGCACACGGTCTTCTACGGACCTGGCAAGCACGACTACGAGTTCTGGGTCCCGCGCCTCGCGGTGAGCCTCACGTTCTTGCGTGATCACACCGCGAAAGCGCATCGCTAGCTGGCACGGGTGATGCTCTCTACCTGGCGCATGTCGATCCAGCGCAAGTCAGAGGACCCGGTGCCTACACCCACGCCACAGCCGTCGCAAAATGGCGCACCTGTCGATCCCGCCGGGCAATCTCCCGAGGCGCCGATCGAGTTCACGCGTGGAGACGCGGCGGCCCGCGGCAACGCCGAGCGGGCGAATGCCGAGCCCGAGCCAGCTGCCCTGCACCACGCGACGGTGCCGGGTACACCGGATCCGGCAACCGAGCGCCGGCATCGCAAGTAGCGAGCTACGCAAGCGGGCGGCGAACGGCGTGGAGAAGCCGCAAACCCCAGGGCACCGACGACGCGAACATCTCGCCAAGATCCCAGTAGTCGCGGTGGTCGATGATCCGGCCGGTTCGAGCGTGGACCACGGTGGTGCCGTCGACCGAGAGCTTGACGCCGCGCTTGGTCGTCGCGTGCATCGTCCATTCGAGCATCGCGTGATCGTGGTCGCCCGCCGCGTGATGGATCTGCCAGCGCAGCGCTCGTAGGCGGCGGAGGAGCCGCTCGTTCATCGCGACAAACGCGGGACGGCCGACGAGCTGTTGGATCGGATCGCGAAACCGCACGTCCTCGGCGTACAGGAGGTCGAGTCCGGCGAGCGCGTCGGCGTTGTCGGGCCGGATCGCGACGAGCGCGGCGGCGAGGTCATCTGCGAGCATCCTCGAGGATCGTGCAGATCTCGCGCCAGCGTTGGTTCAGGCGCCCTTCGCGGCGGTCAACAGATCGTGATCTTCGAGCATCTCGCGCGGCGTCGCGCGCAACGCGGTGGCCGCGCCTTCGATGATTCCGAGCGCGTAACAAACCTCGGGCGTACGTGCGGCCTCGGGGAGCGCACGGATCGCGCGGACGCCGATCACTTCATCCATCGTGAGCTCGGTCGCAGCGCGTAGCTGTTCGACGGCCTTGACCAGCACCTGTCGCAACGCATCGTCAGCCATGCGGCAAGCTAGCACGTCGTACCTGCATGCCGAATTCTGCTACACAGCGTCGTCGTGCCGACGCCCACGTTTTCCACGCTTTCCCTCGCGCCCGCGTGGATCGAGAACCTGACCCAGCTCGGCTATGTCGAAATGACACCGATCCAAGCGCTCGCTTTGCCGGCGATGTTGGAGGGCCGCGACGTGCTCGGCCAAGCCGCGACCGGCACGGGCAAGACGGCAGCGTTCGGCCTCGCCCTCCTCGCGCGGATCACGCCGCGCGCGGGTCGGCCCGGCGCGATCGTGTTGTGCCCGACCCGCGAGCTCGCGGCACAGGTAGCCGACGAGCTGCGCAAGCTCGCGCGTCCGTTGCCGCACACGCGCGTGCTGACGTTGAGCGGCGGGACTTCGGTGCAGCGAGAGCGCGCGTCGCTCGAACATGGCGTCGACGTCATCGTCGGGACGCCGGGGCGCGTCCACGATCATCTCGTGCGCGAGCGACTCGACCTCTCGAGCATTCGCACGCTCGTGCTCGACGAAGCGGATCGGATGCTCGAGATGGGCTTCGTCGAGACGGTCAGCGCGATCGCGCGGGCGGTGCCGGCCGAGCATCAGACGCTGTTGTTCTCGGCGACGTTTCCCGATGCGGTGCGCGCGTTGAGCACGACCTACCAGCGCGACGCGCTGCACGTGGTCGTCGCCGCCGAGGACGTCACCGCGCGGATCACGCAGGTGCTTTATCGCGTCCCACGCAACGAGCGCACGACCGCGCTGATCCGGATCCTCGGCCACGATCGTCTCGAGTCGGCGATCGTGTTCTGCAATCACCGCGAGACGTGCGACGAGGTTGCCGCCGCGCTCGCGCGCTCCGGCTTTGCGGCGGTCGCGCTGCACGGCGGGATGGAACAGCACGATCGCAATACGGTGTTGCTGCTGCTCCGCAACGGCAGCTTGCGCGTCGTCGTCGCCACCGACGTCGCCGCACGCGGTCTCGATATCGACGACCTCGGCGCGATCATCAACTTCGATCTACCGGCCGAGCCCGACGTCTACGTCCATCGCATCGGCCGCACGGCGCGCGCGGGCCGCAGCGGGTTGGCGATCAGCCTCGCGGATCCTTCCGAGGATCTCCGCACCGGCCCGCTCGCGGGCGTTGCGAGCTCGAGCCTCCCGCCGGCCGACGCGCAGCTGCCGCCACCGCCCGCGATGATCACGATCGCGATCCAGGGTGGCCGTCAGGATCGGTTGCGGCCCGGCGATATCGTCGGCGCGTTGACGACCGGCGTTGGAATCGCGGCGACCGACATCGGCCAGATCGCGGTGAACGAGCGGATCAGCTTTGTCGCCGTCGTCGCGCCGGTCGCGAAGCGCGCGCTCGACGGCCTGGCCGCCGGACGGATCAAGAACAAGCGGTTCCGCTCGTACCTGGTCAAGCCGCCGCAGTAGCGGCGCTCACTCCTCGTCGTCCGGGGATACCCAGCGATCGTCGGGCTTGGCCTGCGCCGGCTTTTCGATCCGCTCGAAGGTGAGCGTGAAGTACATGCCGCGCTTGCCCTGCTTCTCGAACGCGCGAACGGTATAGGCCGCGGCCTCACTGACGATATCGCCGGACCACGCGGGCGCCGGAGGGCCGGCTGGTTCCTTCGCGCTCTCCTTCTTCTGCGCCTTGGTGCGGGCCGGCTTCGGCGGCGCGGGGTCGAGTGCGCCGCGAAAGACTTCCGGCGGGAACTTGTTCGTGTCGACCCGGGGAGGCGCGAGGCTGAGCGCCAGCTGGTCCTCACGCCGCCAGCCGCGGATCTCGTAGGCCTTCCCGTCGATCGTGCAGTCGCCGTGAAAGTCCGGCTGGCTCGGCTTTGCCTTCTGCTCGTATTCGAACAGGTTACCGCGGTCTCGGGTGCGCTCGTCCGACATCAGGGCAAACATAGACCACACATCGCAGGTGCGAGCCACCCTCGTGACGAGTAGAGTGCCGCCCGGTGACTGACGAGCTCGAAGTCCTCCTCGACGATGGCGTCATCGACGAGGTGCTCGGCCGGCTGAAGAGCGGCAAGGAGGCGAACATCTCGCTCGTACGCCGCGGCGATCTCGTGCTCGCCGCGAAGGTCTACAAGGACCGTTCGACGCGCAGCTTCAAGAATAATTCGGACTACAAGGAAGGCCGCAAGGTCCGCAACAGCCGGACCCAGCGCGCGATCGACAGCGGCGGTCGGTTCGGCCGCGATGCCGCGGAGCAAGCGTGGAAGAGCGCCGAGGCCGATGCTCTCTACCGGCTCGTCGACAGCGGGGTCCGCGTGCCGACGCCGATCATGTTCTACGAGGGCGTCCTCCTCATGGACCTCGTGCGTGATGCCGAGGGCCGGCCGGCACCGCGCCTGATCGATGTCCCGATCGCGCACGACGCCGCGATGTTCATCTTTGCCGACCTGGTAGCGCAGATCATTTCAATGCTGTGCTGCGACCTGATCCACGGCGATCTGTCGCCGTACAACATCCTCGCGGCTGCGGACGGCCCGACGATCATCGACTTCCCCCAGGTCATCTCGGCGGTGCACAGCTCGCGCGCGGAGTTCTTCTTCCTGCGCGACTTCGACAACATCGTGCGGTTCCTCGCGGGCTTCGATCCCAGGCTGGCCGCGCACACGGCCGACGGTCGCGCGATCTGGCGAGCCTACGTGTCGCGCGAGCTCACGCCGGAGTTCGTGCCGCCCCGTCCTCCGCCGCCGCGCGCGACCCGCGGGCCCGATCGACGCTCGCACCCGCAACATCATGGCCGCCCTCGCGACGACCGAGCGCCACAGCGCTCCGCGGTTCGCCCACCGCAGAAGCCGCAGCCGCAGCAACCGGCATCGCGGGGTCGGCGCCGGCGACCGAAGCGTCGCTGGTGAGCTCCTCGACTTCGGTCAGAACCTGCGCGCGAAGGAGCCGCGGCTTCAGATCGGCGAGCCGCGGGCCGAGCACCGCGATGTGACGCTTCGCGGCCGCCACGCCATCGCGCTCGCCGCGCTTCGCGACGCTCGCCTCCGTCAACCACCGGAACATCGCCAGCCGCTCCGCGTCCGTTGGCGGCACCACCGCGCGGCCGGCGAGCCGCGCTCGCGCTTCGCGGAAGATCCACGGATGCGCGATCGCCGCGCGACCGATCATCACGCCCGCGCAGCCGGTCTCCTGAAGTGCGCGCACGACGTCATCCGCGGTCGCGATGTCGCCATTCACGATCACCGGAATGTCGACACGCTCGCGCGCCTTGCGAGCCCAGCTCCAATCGGCTGGGCCGCGATGGCCCATCGCCGCGGTCCGGCAATGAATCGTCAGCGCCGCGATGCCCGCGTCCTCGAGCCTGCACGCTAGATCTGCGATCGGCATCTCCGACTCGGGTCCCCAGCCGATCCGGGTCTTGACGGTCACGGGTAGTGCGACCGCGCCGACGATCCGCCGCGCCATCTCGACCATCGCCGTCGGGTTGCGAAGCCATCCCGCACCGGCACCGCGCCGGGCGATCGCTGGCACCCAGCAACCGCAGTTGAGATCGATGAACGTCGGTTGCGCGGTCTCTGCAATCCGCGCCGCTGCGAGCAACAGATCGGCATCCGTGCCGTAGATCTGGATCGCGGTCGGTCGGTCGTCCGGCGGCAGATACGCGCGGCGTCGTGCGAGCGCCGAGTCAGCGATGATCTGCTCCGCGCCAACAAACTCGGTCATGCACAGCGATGCGCCGAGCCCGCGACACATCGTCCGGAACGCCGCGTCGGTGATGTCCTCCATCGGCGCGAGCACGACGGGCGACTTCACGAGTAGTTGCTCCACCGAGTGCATGCGTAGGCTACGCAGCTTGCCATGGTCAGGACCGCCGTGTGGGAGATGTCGTCTGCGCACGATTGTCCGCAGAAACGGCGCACGAGCTTGCACACGCTGCGCAGCTCGCTCGATCGTCAACACGTGTTGTGCGGACTTTGTTGACGGTCGGGCGCGCGCTCGTCGACGCTTCATTTCATGGTGATCCGTTCGCTCGTCGATTCGTTTCGGGTCGCTGCTGCATGCTTCACACTTGCCGCGTGCGTCACCGACGAGCCCGAGGTCGGAACATCGGTGTCTGCACTCGACCTCGGCGCGTTCGTGCTGCCGCAGTTGTCCGCCGCCGAACGCGCACCGATCGTACGGAAGTACGATGCGCTCGATCCGAACGACAAAGTTCCTCGCGGTTTGCTCGAGGACGCGATCATCTATTTCGACCTCAACAAGGCGCAGATTCCGCAGACCGCGTACTTCGTGGTCGTCGACCTCTCGCTGTACTCGGGCAAGGATCGATTCTGGTTGGTCGACCTGGCCACCGGTGCAGTCGAGAACCACAAGGTCGCGCACGGCAGCGGCAGCGACCCCGACAACAACGGTTACGCGACACTGTTCGGCAACGTGTCGGGCTCGTTGAAGAGCTCGCTCGGTTTCTACCTCACCGGTGAGATCTACGACGGCACGCACCCTCATTCGATGCGACTCGACGGGTTGTCGGTCGATGGCAGCCCGAACGGGATGGCAGACACGAACGTTCGTTCGCGTCTGATCGTGATCCACGAGGCGTCGTACGTCAGCGACACCAACTCGAGCCAGCAGGGCCGCAGCGATGGCTGTCTCGCGCTCGATCCGTCGATCGAGGTCAACGTCGTGGACCGGATCCACGACGGCACTCTGATCTACACGGAGATATCACCGCTCGCGCCACCGGTCGGCCGCGCCGTGTGTGGCGACGGCACGTGCGACGCCAGCGAGACACATGACAGCTGTGTAACCGACTGCGCCACGACCGGTTCCGGCTCCGGCGGCTCGGGTAGCTCCGACCCACCGGCCGACGGCGAAGGTTCGGGGAACGGGATGGTCGCCGGCGCCGGTCGTGACGGATGTTCGGCGGGCGGCTCGCCGGGCTTCATGATCGCGCTAGTGCTCGTCGGTGTACGGCGGCGGCGCTCGACCTGTACGTGATCGACGCAGTCGGTGCGACTACGTTCACCAGCGCGTCAGTGCGTGTCACTTCTCCGAGCCCGTTCGCGGCATCTCGGGACTGGGAACGCGGCGTCATTTGGTGTATCGCCGCAGCCATGCCGAAGCTCATCAACGTGATCGCGCTCGCCGGGTTTGTCGCATGCAGCAGCAACAACAACGGTAACGGGCCCGACGCGTCGACGGGCGGTGGCGCGGATGCAGCGCACATGGTCGACGCGGCTGGCTCGGGCTCGGGTTCCGGCTCGGGTTCGGGTTCCGGATCGGGCTCCGCCTCCGGCGACTTTGCCTGCTCCGCCAACACCACGCCTCCGACGACGATTCCAGACATGGTCGCCGTGAACGGAACGGCAGGCACGCTGTCCACCGACATCACGAGTCTCCTCGCGATGATGTTCACCACGCCGTACGCCGGCCCGGTCAGCCTGTGCTCCGCCGAGCCGTGCACCGGTGCGAACCTCCTCGGCAGTGCGACCGCAGACGCGGCGGGCGCGTACACGTTCACCGTCGCGACGAGCAATGCGCCGGTGCCGGGCTATCTGGAGATTCCAGGATCCGGCAGCGGCTCGGCCGCAACGGTCGAGACCCTGTCTTACGTCGGCACGCCCTACGTGAAGGCCACGGCGGTGCCGTTCACGGTGGTCACGCCGCAATCGGCGCTCGCGCTCGCGCAACAGGCCGGCGGCCAATGCACGACGGGCGCGGGCCTCGGCTTCGTTGCATTCAAGGCGGTCGATTGTAGCGGCCATGTCCTCACCGACTCGGCGAGGGTCCACGGTGCGCTGACCCAGAACGCCGCCGCGGTCGGCGATCCGCCGATCGACATCTATCAGACGCTCGTCGCCGGGCTCACGTCCGCTGGCCTTTCGCAGTACGCCGCCTCGGCTGCACCGCTCGAAGGCATCTTCCTCGTCTGCGGCGTGCCGGCCGGCCAGACCAAGGTCCAGGTCAGCTACGACGGCAACACCGGCAGCATCGCGTTCCTGCCGGTCACCGTGCTCGCGCTCGACGGCGGTGCGACCGAAGTCGTCACCCAGCCCGGTTACTGATCAACGATCGCGACGCGCGACGAACCGACGCATGCCGGACTGCTCGCCGATCTTGCCGAGCGTCACTATTTCGTTTCCGCACCGTGAGCGCTTTTCGAGCGAACGCGTCGAACGAAGATGGCGTCGCGACCAGTCGCTGCTTCTGCTCGCGAGTGAGCTGCTTGACCCGATACTCGAGTTGAAGGGCGCGCCCCTTCGTCGTGCATCGCCGCACTCCGACGATCTCGATCGGCGTTCGGCTGCGCGTGTAGCGTGCCCCCTTCCGGGCGTTGTGCGCGGTCAGGCGCGCGGCGAGGTCGTTCGTGATGCCGCAATACAACGTCGCGTCGGCGCAACGTGCGAGGTACACGAACCAGGGCACGTGCTGATCGTCGCCAAGTCCCAGCTCGGGCGCAAGAACTGCTCGCGTCGTTCGGCTATCTGGCGGTGAAGTTTGGCACCGGGTCGTTCGACCTGCTGTTCCATGCCGCGAGCGGTGGGATCTTGATCGGCGTCGCGATCATCGTCGGCTTCGGTGTATCCGTCGCCGCGCTGGTCACGGAACGAACGGGCCGGCGTTGAGCGTGACGACGCATTCGTAGCGAGTACCGTCGGTCGCGCAGTAATCGACGCCGAACAGATCGCGACGCACGCGCGACGTCGAGCGGAATGTTCGGCCGGCAGACTTGAACTCCGAGCCGATCTTCGCGCTCCATGCGGCGAGCCCGTCGTAGAACGCGCGCGCTGGATCTCCTTCGCACGTGAACAGGAGCAGGCTGGTGTCTGCGTCGCGAGCGTGGGCGTAGTGAGACGTCGCGGCCAGACAGTGCGCGTAGAGGTCGCCCTCGGGCGGCGCGGCCTGGGTAGCGACCGGGTGGTAATCGATCGCGACGGGAGGCGGGGGCCGCGCGTGCCCGCACGCGATCGTGAGGCACAGCAAGGGGGGCCAGCGTAGCGATGGCGGCGACACGATCGCGAGGCTAGCAGGCTACTTAGAGGTGTTGTCTGCACGGCGTGACAACTCGCGACGAAGGATTGCGACTCGACTTCGCCGGACGCGCGTTGACAGGGAACATGAAGCTCCTCTCCGCCGCCCTCGTCGCCTCGATCGCTCTCAACGGCTGTTCCAAGAAAACCAGTGAAATGCGGGTCAGCGCTGCGGCCGAGGCGACAGCGATGCCGGTCGCTGCGCCAGGCGCCGCGGCGACGAAGGAGGATCACAAGCCGGGCGGCACCGCGGTCAAGCACGTCGATACCCGCAAGGTGATCCGCACCGGCCGGATCGAGCTCACCGTCGATTCGGTCGACGCTTCGCGAGGCAAGCTCGAAGAGCTGGTGCAGAGCGCCGGTGGCTATATCGACTCGACGCAAGTCGAGCAGCACGGCAGTAGCAGCACCGCGACGATCGTGATCCGGATTCCTGCCGACGCATTCGGCAGCCTGCTGCCAACGCTGCATCAGATCGGCGAGGTCACCGCGGAGTCGACGAATGCCGCCGACATCACCGATCAGTTCGTCGATACCGAGGCCCAGCTCGCGAGCGCGCAGCAGCTCGAAAAGCGCTTGCTCGAGATCGCGACCGCGAAGAACGGCACGCTCGAGCAGATCCTCACCGTCGAGAAAGAGCTCGCCCGGGTGCGCGGTGAGATCGAGAGCTATCAGGGCCACCTGAAGCAGTGGAACGATCAGGTGTCGCTGTCGACGCTGACGATCACGATGGCGCAGAAGCAAGCGATGGTGGCGATCGCACCGCCGCCGCCGCCGGCGACGCTCGGCTCGAAGACGTCGCAATCCTTCAAGAGCTCGATCGATGCGCTGCGCGACGTGGCGTCGTGGTTGCTGGTCTCGGGCGTCGCGCTGTTGCCGTGGTTGCTGGTCCTGGTTCCCGGTGCGCTCGGCCTCCGCCGCCTTTGGCGCCGTCATCGCTGGATTCCCGTCGCGGTTGCGACGATCAACCCGCCCAGCGCAGAAGTGCGCGCGATCGACTGATGCGCGCGACGGTCATCGTCGGGACGTCTCATCGAGCTTCGTAGCCTTGGCTCGCTTTCGCTTTACCGGGCTCGCCTTGTCGGGCTTGAGGGTCCCCTTCATCACGGGCCGAACGTCGAGCGTCGTGCCGGGCGACATCGGGCAGCCCTGCGCCAGTGCGACGGCCGCATCGAGGCTAGCCGCGGAGACGAGGTAGTACGCGACGAGCGCCGTGTCGCCGAACGGGCCGTGCTCGACCTTCTCCGCACTCACACGCCGGCCGTCACCGGAGGGTCGCAAGCGCTCGCCGTCGAGGTAGGCCGAGGTCGCCCGCAACGAGCGCTCGTACGCGGTGTGGCCCTCGACGAGGCCTTTCATCACGGACGGAGCGAATCGGGCATCCGCTCCTTCGTTCGCCGTGATCATGACCATGAAATCGGGCATTGCCATACCCTACGACGTTCGAGCGGTGCCCCGGCCTCGCAAGCCGGGTTCGCCGCGCTCCAGGAGCGCATGCAATTCGGCGACAACTAACTCAGTCGCCGCGGATCGCAGCCGCGAGCGCCGGCGGCACCAGGGCTGCGGAGGCGCGACGGCTCTGGGCGAGCAGCGCGGCGACCGCCGGTTGATCGATCAGCGCATCGGCGGCAAGCGCGACGCAACACGCACTCGCGATCGCGTCGTTCGCACTGCCGGCTGCGTGGAACGCGACGCGTGCGAGCCAACGCCTGCGTTCCAGATCGGGATGCTCGAGCGCGAACGCGAGGGCACGAGCATGGACGAGCGAGCGCGTGTCGAGCATGTGGTCGTAGATCGCGGTCTGGATGTCCGCGTTCGCGAACCGATACGCATCGCCGCGGCGCTCGAGCACGCCGGCATGACACAGCGCATCGAGGTGTGTCGTAGCGTCGGTCGAGCGGGTCACAGCCGCCACACCAGCCGCAGCGAACTGCGCACCAAGGCCCGCGCACATCCGCACGATCGACTCGAGCTCTCCGGCGAGGCCTTCGAGCATGCGCAATGCGAGCCATGGCGGACCCGGCGGCTCGAGCAACGTGTCGAGCTCGTCGTCGGCGACGTACCAATCGCCCGCGGCAGAAGATCGGCGGACCGCACCGCGCCGCACGAGCTCGCGCGCGAGGGCGAGTAGCAAGCGAGGAGTCCCGGCGCCGCGCAACACGAGCCGTTCCATCAGCGCGATCGGTAGGAGGTGGACGGGTTGCACGACGTCTCGGAGCAGTGTCGCGGAATCGGCAGGGCCGAGCGGTGCGAGCTCGATCGTCGTGTGGGCGACTGCGGCTGCAGTGGTCCCGAACAGTGGCACCGGGCTCGCCACGATCCGGGTCCCCTGCAAACCGGGGCGGACCAGCGCGCGCAGGAATTCGCTCGACAGAAACTGGACGTCGTCGATGATGACGAGCGCGCCTCGTTGCGCGGCGCCGCGGAGCGCATCGAATGGAGTTTGCGCCGTTGGTTCGAGCTCGGAAATCGCGTGGGCATCGTCGCCGAGCTCTCCGGCGAAGCCACGCCACGCGCGGATGTGCACGATGTCGCGGCCGTGCAAGTGCTCTGCGATCTCGTCGAGTAGGCGCGTCTTTCCGAGGCCGGCGGCACCCGAGATCGAGATCAGGCGCGACGGCGAGCGCGCGACGAGGCCGAGGATCTCGTCGATCACCCCGGTGCGCCCGACGAGCTCGATGGTGGTGCGCTCCGTCGCGAGCCGCGAAACGGCGACGCGCTGCCCGAGCTCGCGCACCGCGGCTTCTGTGAACGTCACACCGAGCTCGCGCGGAAGCGTCGCCCAGGCTTCGGCGTTTTCGATCGCGTCGCCGTACGCTCCGACCGCACCGTCGACGGGATAGCGCACGACCGCCGTTGCGACGTGTACGACCACCGCGTGGTTCGGGGCGAGCTCGCGCGCCGCGGCGTGTGCGGCCGTGGCGGGATGCTCGAGCTCGGATGAGGCGAACACCGCAACGAGGCCGTCGCCGACGCGACGCACGACATGACCGTGATGCTCGGCGATCACGCTGGCGACGGCGTGCGACTCGTGTGAATCGGCCCACAGGATCGCGACCGGCTCTGGCGTCACGATATCGGACGCGCGCACGTGTGTCGGCCCGACCCCAGGAAGGGTACGGAGCTCTGCGAAGATCCTCCGCAACCGATCAGCGATCTCGACCGCGGATTGCGGCCGTGAGCCGGGCTGCTTGCTCATGCACTGCGCGACCAGCGCGTCGAGGTCGCCCGGAACCCGCCGCGTACGCGAGATCCGCGGCGGCCGCACGAAGCGATGCTGGTACTCGATCGCGCGGCGCTCACCGATGAACGGCGGCAGACCGGCGAGGAGCTCGAACGCGATCACGCCGAGCGAGTACAGATCCGCGCGGTGATCGACGGGCTCGCCGGCGCTGATCTGCTCCGGCGCGAGGTAGTGCACGGTGCCGACGACATCTGGAACCGATGTCGAGTCGACCTCGTTCGGGCGACGCGCGAGGCCGAGATCCAGGATCCGCGGTCCGAGATCGCCGAACATCACGTTCTCGGGCTTCAGATCGCGATGCACGTAGCCCGCCTGATGAATCCCCGCGAGCGCATCCGTGAGCTGGACGAGCATCGCGATGATCTTGCCGACGTGACTCGCACGGCGCGGATCGATCATCCAGGTCGCGAGCGTCTCGCCCGGGATGAGCTCCATCACGAGATACGGCCGGCCGTCGAGCACGCCGTCCTCGAGCAACTGCGGTGTGGTCGGCGAGCCGATCTCGCGCAGCACATTCGCTTCCTGTGCGAACCGCGCCAACAGATCCGGATGTCGCCAGCGGCCGAGCTTGAGCGCCGCCTCGCGCGGGCGCTTGCCGCGCAACCGCATCACGATCGCGCTCGCTCCCGTCGCGAGCTCGCCGGCGAGCTCCCAGCCGCGCGGCGCGACGAGGTCGGGCGTCGGCTCCACGACCACGGCCGGCCGTGACATGGTCGGAGATCCGTGTCTTTCGCAGGTGCCGTCCCGAGACAGCCGTCGCTGGCAGCGCGGGCAGCGAGTCACCCGCACAGGATACACGCGTCGCGGTGTACTCTGAGTCACGTGAACGAACCTTCGACCGACGTGCTCGAGCAGGCACGCGAGCTCCGGTTCCAACGCGTCCGCCTGACCGTGCTCGACGGACCCACCCAAGGTCGGTCGCTCGACTTTGCCGAGAACGAAATCTCGATCGGTACCGCGCTCGAGAACGACCTCGTCGTCGACGATCAGGCCGTATCGCGCCATCACGTCGCGATCACGCCGACGCCGCGGGGCCACCTCGTGCGTGACCTCGACAGCACGAACGGGACCGCGATCAACGGCGTCCGGATCGAGCGCGGCTACTTGACGGTGCGTGCGGTGTTGACGATCGGCATCACGCGGATCCAGTTCGAGCCGCTCGACACCGAGACCCGAACCGAGCTGTCATCAGAAGATCGCTGGGGCCGCGCGCTCGGCGTCAGCGATTCGATGCGCCGGCTGTTCGCGGTGCTCCCGAAGCTCGCCGCCTCGGATGTCACGATCTTGATCGAAGGCGAGACCGGCACGGGCAAGAGCATGCTCGCCGCGGCGATCCACGAGGCAAGTCCCCGCGCTGGCGGGCCGTTCGTCGTCGTCGATTGTGCCGCGATCCCGCCGAACCTGATCGAGAGCGAGTTGTTCGGCCACGAGAGGGGCGCGTTCACGGGTGCGATCGGGGCGCGCGTCGGCGCGTTCGAGCTCGCGCACGGTGGCACCGTGTTCCTCGACGAGATCGGCGAGCTTCCACTCGACCTCCAGCCCAAGCTGTTGCGCGCGCTCGAGGATCGGATCATCAAGCGCGTCGGCGGCAACGACCAGGTTCGGGTCGACGTCCGCGTGATCACCGCGACCAATCGCGAGCTTCGCGCCGAGATCAATCGCGGGCGATTTCGCTCCGACCTCTACTATCGGCTCAATACGTTCAGCGTGCGGCTAACGCCGCTGCGCGAGCGCCGCGAGGATGTCGCGCTACTCGTCGCGCACTTCTATCGCCAGCTCCATCCGCACGCGGAGGAGCCACCGGCCGAGCTGCTCGCAGAGCTCTTGCGCCACGAGTGGCCAGGCAACGTGCGCGAGTTACGCGCGGCGGTCGAGCGCACGGTACTGCTCGGCGATCCGGCGGTGTGGCGCGAGATCACCGAGCCCACCACGACCGCGGTGTTCGACGAAACTTCGTCGTTCCGTGCCGCGAAGGAGCACGCAGTTGCCGCATGGGAGCGCGACTACCTGCGCGCGCTCGTCGCCCGGTTCGCCGACAACCTATCGCGGGCCGCGCGCGCGGTGCGCATGGATCGCAATCACCTGCGCGAGCTCCTCGTTCGCCACGGCTTGCGGACGGACGAATCGTAGTGCAGCGCCAGGTGGTCGGGCGCTGGGCGATCGAGCGCGAGATCGCGACGGGAGGCTTCGGCAACGTGTACGAAGCCCGCCACCTCGATCACCGCGGCCTCGCTGCACTCAAGCTCCTGCACCCGCGCTTCGCGGCGTCGCCGGAGATGCGCACGCGGTTCGAGCGCGAGGTCGATGCTCTGCGCCAGCTCGAGCATCCGAACATCGTGCGCTTGCTCGACGCCGGTATCTCGCCGGAGGGTGCGCCATTTCTGTGCATGGAACGCCTCGTCGGCGAGACTCTCGCCGCGCGGATCGAGCGTGGTGGCCCGCTGCCGTTCGAGGACGTGCTCGACATCTGCCGGGTCGTGTGCGATGCGCTCGCGTTCACCCACGCGCGCGGCATGATCCATCGCGATATCAACGCTTCGAACGTGTTCCTGTGCGGCGACCTCGAGCGGGTCGTGCTGCTCGACTTCGGGATCGCGAAGCACCTCGACTCCGGGGAGACCGAGCTGACCGCATCGCACGAGACGGTCGGGACGCCGAGCTGGATGGCGCCCGAGCAGATCCGCGGCCAGCCCGTCGACGTGCGCAGTGATGTCTACGCGGTCGGCGCGCTGCTGTTCTTCCTGCTCACCGGCAAGCCGCCGTTTCACGACCCCTCACCTGCGACCGTCCAGTACCTCCATCTCCACGCGCGGCGCCCCTTCGCCTCCGAGCTCGTCGCCGTGTCGGGCCGCGTCGACGACGTGCTGCGCCGCGCGATGGCGATCGAGCCGCGTGCGCGGTTCGCGAGCGTGTCCGCGCTGAGAGACGCGTTCTTCGCTGCAATGCGCGCTTTGGGCCAGACCACTGCTCCGCGCGCACGCGACTGTGCGTGGCTACTGCTCACCGTGTCCCGTCCGGCGGCCTCGCCGCTGCGCATCCCGGTCATCGCGGACATCGAGAGCGTGTTACCCGAAGCCGAACGCTGGCTCGCTCAGCGCTCGTTTCGAGTCGCGCTCGAGCTCGGTTCGACGGTCGTCTACGTGTCGACTCCGAGCGACGGCGCCACGGTCGAAGCTCCTGCGATCGCCCACGCGTTGCGCGCCCACCTCGACGACCGACCGACGCGACACGAGGAGGTCTCGATCGGGATCGCGATCCAGCGGGGAGTCGGCATGTTCGTCGCCGACGAGCTTCATGCATCACCGCTGATCTCGATCGACGCGTGGCCGGTCACGGCGGCGTTCGACGGTGTCGTCGTGATTTGAACGATCACGCGCTACGCGACAACGCCTGGATCATCGCGAGCACACCCGACTGATCCGTCACGCGCGCGAACCGGAGCGTGCGCGTCACCGCGGCGAGCGCGGCCTGATCTCCATCGCGCTCGTTCGGTGCCACCTGATCCTCCATCGCCGCGACCACGCGGGCCTCGTCGAGCATCTTGCCGAGCTCCTTCTGCATGCGGAGCGGATCCATCTCGTGCACGCGCACGATGTCTTTCACGCGCTCGAAGAACAACACGCGCGCACGCGCCGGCGGCGGCGGCTGCAAGCCGAGATCGAGATACGGCGCACCGGCGACGAGCGCGTCGACGACCATCGAGATCGGCGGGCTCGTCAGATCGCCGGCGAGATCGAGGCCGTTCGCCGAGACCTCCATGCCTGCCGCTCCGGGCGAGAACGTGATCGGCGGCGCTACGGTCGAGTAGCCGATCAACTTGCGTCCGTGACCCACGCGCCCGCGCAACGCCGCGAGCACGCGCTGTGCCGCGGGACCTTGCGGCAACTCGATCCGGACCGTGCGCTGGATCTGCTGCCAGCGCAGATCGAGCAACACGCCTTCCACGGTGCTCCCTTCGCGGGCCGCACGTGGCTCGATCGCGGCGGCGAGCTGCGGCATGTACGTCGAGCGCCGCGGCGACGTCAGCAACAACGGATCGACGCCGCGCAGCATCTCGAGGAACGCCGCGGGATCCCACGTCACCGCGCGATCGATCTCGAGCTGATCGATTCCGACGAGTCGACGGACCTCGACATCGCCGGCATCGGTCCGGATCACCGGCACGACCGGATCCTGCGCGACCAACACGCCCACCAAAGACGTCTCGGGCTGCATCCCCTGATGCTCGGGCGCGAAGGCGAGCTTCGTGATCGGGACGCCGCGGAACGGCACGCACTCGCCGACCTTCAGCTCCGCGTGTTGCGTCACGAGATAGTGAGCCTGCGCGCGCAGGAACGCATCGCCCCACGGTGACGCCGGCTCGTCGTGCGGCACCGCGATCGACAGCTCGTAGCCGACATGAGAGCGCGCCGGCTCCGGCGACACGGTGTAGGACAAGCCGTACGTGACGAGCAGCGTGTACGGCCGTGGGCCCGCGACCGAAACGAAGCCGACACTCCACACCGGCGGCCCACCTGCGGCGAACGACATGCTGCGCGCCGGATCGACGGCGTGAACGACCTGACCGAGCTGGCCGAGTGCCTGCTCGATCGCGCCGGCGGCTCGCTCGTTGACCGGCCGGATCGCATCGGGTCCGGTCACTTGCATCGGCTGGTGCGGCGGGTTCTTCGAGAACAACCCCATGCGCCGAGTCTACCGTCGTTGCGACGCGGCACGGTGTGCGCAAACACCACAGTCATGATCGCCATCGCAGCCGCGCGTCGATCGGCGCACTCGATGGTATTCATGGACATCGTGAAGAAGCGCGTCGTCGTGATCGGTGCTGGACTGTGCGGCTCGCTCGTAGCCACGTTGCTGCGAGACGATTTCGCCGTCACCGTCGTCGAGCAGGGCAAGAAGATCAAACCGCTGTTCAGCGACGTCGATTGCGACACGGGCGACGTCAACACGTCGATCAATCGTGGCGAGGGCCTCGGCGGCACGACGAACTACTGGCACAACGCGCTGATCGAGCTCGACGATCATGACCTCGCGAAGGCCGGCATCGAGCCGGGCACGATCGCGCCTTACTACCAGAAAGCGTGGTCGCTATTCCTCGACGACAAGGAGCTCGCCGCCACGAATCGCGCGCGCGATGCGAACAAGCAGGCGCTCGAGCACGGGAAGTCGACGGTCGCCCACATGGTGCTCCCGCAGGCGCGTCACAACGTGTGGCACCTCGCGAACAAGCGTCATCCCGGCGGTGACATCTCCGTGATCTACGGTCATGCCGAGCGGATCGTCGACGGTGGCGTCGAGGTCCGCACCAAGAAAGGCGTCGAGAAACTCTCCGCGGATTTCGTGATCGCCGCGGCCGGCGGTCTCGCGACGCCGGTGCTGCTCGCGAAATCACTCGGTCGCGACGCAGGCGTTGTCTCCGGCTACCACGACCACCCGATGGCCTACGTCGCGAAGGTCAAGCTCAAGCCCGACAGCAAGCTCAAGCAGATCTCGTGCACCGCGACGCTGTCCTCGGAGGTCCGCGCCGGCATCATCTACGAGACCGACGATCTCAAGATGGTCGTGTATCTCCGTCCTGCCGCCGACATGCGCCTCGGCTCGATCACGGGTCCGGCGCGCTACATCCTGTCGGACCTCCGCAACGATCCGTTCTCGCCGAAGAAGATCATGATGCTGCTCGGCAACCTCGAGGCCGTGCGCGAAGCGATCTTGTTCAAGACCCGGCTCGGCTTTCGCGGCGATTACTACTCGGTACTGATCCTCGGCGAGCAAGAACCGCGCGCCGATCGCGGGTTGAAGCTCGCCCCGGGCAAGAAGCCCGAGCTCGACTGGCGCGTCACGCCCGAAGAGCTCACGTCGTACGCGAAGGGTGTCGAGAAGTTCTTCGAGGAGTTCGAGGACGACATTCTCGACAAGAAGATCGTGCCGGTCTCGGACTGGGCGTTCCGCAACGCGGCGCACCACTCGGGGACGGCGCGCGACTTCGTGCCAGCGCAGAAAGACGCGGGCCTCGCGTTCTTCTCCGTCGATGGTCTCCCGCAGACCTACGCGTGCGACGGCTCGGTGCTGCGCGCGGGTGGCATCGCGAACAGTGGCCTGACGCTCGTCGCTTTGACATATCGCCTCGCGGATCTGATGAGAGCGCAGGCCTGACCTCGGCACGTTCTTTGGAAGAGGCTCCAGGTATGATCAAGAACATCGCCTGGAAGCTGTGCTCGCTCGGTCATAAGTTCAAAGGACGGCGCTGTTCTACCTGCTGGCCGATGATGGGTGTGAATCACACCCGCTCGTAGCGTGCCGCGGCGCACACTGCGCGCAGCGTCGCGCCTTAGCCGAGCGGCTCCTACTGGCCGACGAGCCCGTAGAAGTATGTCGCCGGACTACTGCCGGTCATCGGCTTCGTCGTGATCTGATACGCCTCGGCCGCGTTGCCGAGACCGCTGTCGGTGTTCGACACGGTGACCTGCACGGTGACCGTATCGCCGGCCATGTACGTGGCGGTCGGCTGCACGAACTGCAAGAGCGCCGGGCCCGAGGACTGTGCGTTCCAGTCGTCGAGCGTGACCTTGAATGGACCCTGGTTCGCGCCGCTCGCGTAGACGTGCATCGTGATCGTGCCGCTCGCGCCCTTCGCGATCTTCGTCAGGTGGGTGCCCGTATGGCTACCGAAGATCGTCACGTTGCCCGGATCCGCTGCGTCGGGAATCGTCTGGTAGTAGTCGGCGATCGCTCCCGGAACGCAGGGATCGTGGCCGGCGCGGGCTTCCGCGTTCGACCACGTGCGCTGGATCGCGTAGGTCATGCCCGTCGGTGCGAGCATGCTCGCGGTATCCGCGTACTCGCACAGGTCGGCGACCTCGCCGTCGGTCGTGTACGTCCACACCGCGTGATCGTCGTCGGTTTGTGCGAAGCCGGTGCCGAGCGGATCGGTCGCCGCTTCCACGGTCTCGTGATTCGCGGTCTCGGTCAGGTTCTGCAGCGCGGTCAAGCCGCCGCCATCGCACGCGCAGTTGATCGCGAACGGCACGTCGACGTTGTTGATCTTCGTATCGTAGTGGTAGCCGAGATAATCGCTGCAGCACTTCGAGCCCGTGCCGTCGTCGTACGCGAGCGTCTTCGGGATCGAGATCTCGTACAGCGTGTTCGCATCCGGGGCGCCCCACGCCGGATTCGCCCCCGTCAGGTTCGGGGTCAGCACGTTCGTGATGAACGTGTTCTCGTTCAGTGTCGCCGGCGCGTTCGTCGCGATCCGGCCCGGCGGGTTGACCGTCAGCGTTCCCACGCCGTACTCGGCGGCTTGCGCGGTCCACGCGGCCGATGCAGCGTACTGGGTGAAGAACGTCTCGTAGTCGGTGCGCAGCGGATCGTTCGCGTACGTGATCGCGACGACCTTCGGTGCGGCGATGATGCCAGCGCCGCTCGTGATCTGCGGCATCCGATCGCCGAACGGTCCCGCGACGGCAGCGTCGATCGCCGCGTCCTTCTGCGAGCCGCTCGCATCGACGGTGCTATTCATCTCGTCCGAGCCACAGGCTGCGAGCGCGACGACGAACATCCACTTGACCATCCGCGCACCGTATCCAAAACGTGGCCGAAGTACAGCTAACGAAACGTGGCCTGATCGGGACTCGCACGCATCAATGGGGTTGCGCGCCCCAAGCCGAGACACTTGAAGTGCAGGACTGACTACTTCGGGTGACGTTCCATGATGATCAGGTGGCCGCTGTGGTGCGTGCCGTCGGGGTAACCGAACCGGAACTCGAGCGGTCGCTTCGGCTGCTCCGCGAACATCTTCTTGTAGACCGGCGCCACCGACGAGCCGGCGGCCATGTTCGAGGTGACGAACGCGCCGTGGGTCTCGTACGTGAAGCCGGCGGGCTCGCCGTATTTCGGAGGCAGGCCGGTCGAATCCGAGACCATCCAGTCGACGTGATCGATCACGTACTGGCGCATCTTCGAGAAGTCGTCGAACGTGAGGAGGTAGCTCGCGGCCTTCGTCATGCCTGCGACGTGGCCTTGGCTTTCGAGATATTTCAGCGCCGCCGGATCCTTCTTGATGTGCGCGTCGTCGAGGTTCGCGAGGATGTGGCGATAGGTCTGCTCGTGCTTCGCGCCGGCCTTGTGGAACTGGAGCTCGACGTTCGCGAACTGGCGGTTGCGCGCGTTCGCATCCTTGATCTTCTCGGCGTTCGCGACATCGTCATCGGTGAGATAGGTCAGTGCGCCATCCGGCGCGAGCTTGAAGTAGCGCAGCGAGGTCAGCTCGTAGCCGTGGAGCTGGAGCGCCGACAAGCTGAAGATCAGCTGCGTCGGCAACTGGCCGCCGCGCATCGCGCTGATCATGTTCATCGTCACCGAGAAGTTCGCGCGATAGAACGATCCGAGCTCCTTCTCGACGGTGCCGAGCGCGGCGCGGAGCTCGCTATCGGAGAGCCGGCCGAGATCGAGCGGATCGCCCGCGGGCTCGAGCGAGAGCGTCGTGATCAGATCCGCATCGGGATAGACCGTGAGCGCCGTGCCGAGGTCGCCGCCCGCGAATGGGTAGACGACCGTCTTCGGCACGGTCGACGGCACGGTCTGCGCGAAGAACGCACCGGCCTTCGCCATCCAATCGGTCTTGAACTGCTCCTGCGCCTTCTTGAGGATCTTGCAGTGCGCCTCGACGATCGCGGGCTTGATCGTCTCGGGCGGCGTGCCGTCGGCGCACGCACCGACGACGAGCAGAGCCTTGGCCTCGCGAACGAACTCGTGCGGTGCCGGATCGGCAAACGCGAGCGTAGCCACGAGCAACAACAGGAACGGCGCGAGACGCATCCGCGGACTATCGCAGAAAGCGTGCCGAATACGAGATGAACACGAGATGAACACGAGATGGAACATCCGGTACGGTTCGCGCGTTACGCGCAAGGATGCCGACGGTGATTTCCCGCGACGAAGCGCTCGCACGTATTCGCGACGAAGGCGGTTCGCCCCCGTGCCTGATGTGCGCGGTGCGCGACCGTGCAGTTGGACCGACGTACGCGGTCTACGAGGATGCGGACATCCTGGTGCTGCTGCCGCGCTACGTGCGGCGGTGGGGCCACATCGTCGTGATGCCGCAGGCGCACGTCACGACGTACGCGGGCGTGAGCCATGCGCTGTGGGCGCGGATCAACAGCGACGCGCGTCGCGCTGCGCGACGTTGCCGAGCTCGGCCCGGTTCGGCACTCGCTCGTGACACGCGAGCGCGAGCGCGAGGCATACCGCCAGGGGCCGCATCGAGGCGCAACGCGCGCCTACACCGCTGTATTCCTACCGAGCATCGCGCGCGCTTCACCGAAGGCGCCGTGCAGATCGAACGTCACGAGCGCCAGCCAAAACCGCGCGCCGTGTAGCCGCAAGCGGCGGGTCCGCTGGCCATCGACGAACCGCTCGGCGCGGGCGAGCTCGCGACCCGCATCGACCACGAACCCGGACTTGCGCAGGCAACGAGACCCCGCGAGGGCCTGGTCGAAATCGCTCATGACCTCGCAACGAGCACGGGCTGTGCCGCTGCCAACCTCGCGGAACAATTCTCGCCGGGCGCACGGGCGGACGTCCGTTCATACGGACCGGACTGTCCGCGGACACCTGTTACTCCGCCACAGTGGGCAGCCCGGTCATCACGAACAGCTGTGAAATCTCCTGACCGTAGCTGTAGGCGTACCGCACCCCATCGGGATGGAGGATGAACGTGTCGACGCCCTTCAACCCGGTGACGGGTGGTTGAACCGTCATGTGCGGCGTTCGTGCGCCCGTCCCCGGGTCGACGCGCTCGAGCTTCATCGGTGTGGTCGTGGTCCGCACCACGATCGCATCGGGTGACGCTAGCCAGCCGCAGACCTCGAACGACCGGCCGAACGTCCCGATCGTGGTGATGGCCTTGGTGGCGAGCGCGTACACCTTCAACACGCCGCTGGTGTCGAGATACGCGATGCGCGTGCGCGCCGGATCGACCGCGAACCGATCCGCGTTCGTGACGATGCGAACCGGCGCGGCGCCGATCGCGATCTTCCACAGCTCCTTGTTCGTCAACGCGATCAGCGAGGTCTCGTCGAGCCAGCGCGCATAAGTCATGAATCCTGGCGTCGCGATCCGCGACGTCTCGGCCGAAGTCGTCGAGTACACGACCAGGTGGTCCGCTTCGTTGATGTTTGCAGCGACGCGCGTTCCCGACGGTGAGATCGAGACGGGGAAGCCCGAGCCGAGGCGCAGTGCGCGACCTCCCGCGTAGGGCACGAGGTACGCGCCGTTGCCGGCTTCCAGATCGCCGAGCTCTCCGATCACGACGGTCTTGCCGTCGGCCGAGATGTCGGACGCGTAGGACACTTCGGAGCGCGAATGATCTTGATCGCCGGCCATCACGCGCAGTCGCCACGAATCGCTCGTGACGAGTGCGCGATGGT
Organism: Deltaproteobacteria bacterium; assembly: GCA_040004535.1. Lineage (GTDB taxonomy): Bacteria > Myxococcota_A > Polyangia > Haliangiales > Haliangiaceae > JABFXX01. Next base: position 23,768 of record JBDUAS010000010.1, on the reverse strand, counting down.
CCGATGCGACGTCGAGAATCCGCATGCGACCGATCGAGGGCACGTCGATGTCCGTCAGCTTGCCGGCGAGCGTGACCTTGTGGACAGTCGTGATGAGATCCGTTCGCGAAGCCGTAAACCACAACGCGTCGCCGCTCGGATCCCACGAGAGGCCGGCCAGGCTCGCCCAGTCTTCGGAGACCGCGCGTACGGCGCGAGTCGCGAGCTCGACGACCATGATCTTGCCGGCATCGTCGTTGGTCTGCGGGTGCTGGAGGTACGCGACCCGCGTGCCGTCGGGTGAGACGCGCGCGTACGTGATCCATTCTGGATCCGCGACCTCGACGATCGTCGTGCCGAGCGGCAGCTCGATCGCGAACCCGCGCCCCGTGGCACGCACGACCGCAAGTGCCGCGGCCGGCTTGTTGGCATCCTCGGCCGTTGGCGAGAAATCGGCGTCTTGAACATCGTCGGCGAGCGGGCGTGGCACACCGCCGTCGAACGGCACGATCGCGAGATGACCGCGCGCGCTTTGATGATCGACGAAGCGATGATCGAAGCTGATCGCGATCTCTTCGCGCGCCGACACCGCGAGGACGTCGGCTGGAGCGGACAGCTCGAGTGGATGGGTCTCGCCCGAGCCGAGGTCGTTGACGAACACGTACACCGGATCGTTCTCCCAGGCGGCGCCGTAGATCACGCGCGTGCCGTCGTGGGTGAACCGCGCGTTGTACACGCGGCCGGTGCGATGGGTGAGCGGATGCAGCTTCGGCAACAGGATCGCTGCCGGACGCCCTCGCCGGCCGAGCAAGAAGCCAGCGAGGCCGGTCCCCAGTGCGGCGGCTGCGCCCAGCACCACGCCGCGGCGCGAGACCCGCTTGCGGCCACGCAACGCCCACTGGAGATCGAGCGCGGATTGAAACCGATCGCGCGGCTCCTTCGCGAGGCAGCGGGCGACGATCGGCGCGAGCGGACCGAGCGAGGTGACGTCCGGGGTATCGCGCAGCGTCGCCGACAATCGATCCGCGGCGGTCGCGCCGGGGAACGCGCGGCGGCCGGTGACGAGCTCGTACCCGATCGCACCGGCGGCGAACAGATCCGCACGCGCATCGGCATGCTCGCCGCGCGCTTGCTCTGGCGCCATGTACCCGGCGGTGCCTTGGACGGTGCCGGGCTCGGTCTCGTCGCGGAGCGCACCGTCGACCTTCGCGAGCCCGAAGTCGAGGATCCGCAGTCCGTCGCGCGTGAGCACCAGGTTCTCGGGCTTGAGATCGCGGTGGACGACGCCGCCCGCGTGCGCGGCGACGAGTGCATCGACGAGCGCCTCGAACAGCGCGCGTGCATTCGGCAAGCCGCCGGCGGAGAGTGCGCTGCGCAGCGATTCGCCCTCGACGAGCTCCATCGCGACGTAGTGCACGCCGTCCGCGGTGCCGACGTCGTAGATCCCGACGACGGCGCGATGATCGATCGCGGCCGCCGCGCGCGCTTCGACGAACACCTTCTCCCAGCGCGGCTCGTGCAGCACCTTGACCGCGACCGCTCGACCGAGCCGCGGATCGCGCGCGCGATAAACGGCGCCCATTCCGCCGGCACCGATCTGCTCCTCGAGCACGTACGGGCCGAGCGTCTGGCCGACGAGCGAGCCCCACGTCCGCGCAGGTGCATCGCGGACGGCCGCAGCGAGTAACGCGCTACACGTGGCACAGGTCGCGAGATGCGCCTCGGCTCCCGGCGTGTCGGCGAGCGCGCCGTTCGCGAGACCGAGGAGCTCGTCCTCCGACAGGCACGTGTCGACCGCTACCACGCCGTCATCTTAGTGATGTGCGAGCCAGCTCGCGAGCGGTTGCCACGCGAGTTGTGGAGCGGTGGCCGCGAACAACAGGTCGCCGTGACCATAGTTCGGCACGACGCGGGTCGTGACGTCGGTCGAAGCCACCTGCGTCGTCGTGTAGAGGCCACGCGCACCGACACCGCCGGCGGCGCCGAGATAGAGCAGCGGGACGTGGATGTTCGACAGCGGCGCGGCGATCGGGCCGTTCCCGCACAGCTGGCCGTCGAGGTCGGCGGCTTCGAGCATCGATTGGTGCGGCGGCGCGTCCTCGATCCATCGATCGGCGGTGGTCTCGGCGACATGCGCGAACGCGGTGCCATCGGCGTTCAGCTGGAGCAACCGGTAATCCGGCGTGATCGGCGCGAGCTGGTAGGTCTGGCCGAGGAGAAGCAGGACGAAGTCGCGGTTCGTGATGTCGGGGATGAACGGCGACGCATCGTTCGGCACCGTGCGATCGAGCATGCCGGCCTGGATGAAGAAGTCGTTCGGCGAATCGGTCGTCCCGCCGGCAACGAGCTGGTACTCGAACGCGCTGTTGTCGCAGCTCGCGGCCTTCAGGTCGGCATCGGCGGGCGCGAACCTCCCGAAGAAGTCGAGCGCGGCGAGTGCGGACATCTGCGAACCGTCGGCCGCGGCGTACGTGTACGCGAGCTGCGCGCCGTGCGAGAACCCGACGAGCGCGAGCTTGCCGCTGCCGCTGCCATCGGCGGTACGGGTCGCCCGCGCGAGCGTGAGTGCGGTGCGGATGTCGCCGAGCTCTTGCGCGACGCTCATCCCGCCGAAGTCGGAAATGTCGTCGGTCGCGAGCGTCCACCTGCGATCGACGCCCCACACGTCGGTGTCGTGCGCCGCGAGGTACGGCGCGAGGCCGGGCGTGAAGCTGGTATCGAAGGTCGCGAAGTCGCCGTGCAGCAGCATCGCGGCGTGCGCGGTGGGACGCGGCACGAACGGCGCGAGCTCGCGCACCATGCGGTGGACGCGGATCGCGGCGTTCGCGGTGCGGCCGACCGGGACGACCAGCGTGTAGTGATAGATGTCACCGGTGACGTGCTCGCGGTGGAAGCCGAGCGAGACGTCCTGAGCGGTCGTCCCGGTCTCCGTCGGCGTAGCGTCGGAATCGAGACAACCGGCGAGCGGAGACAGCACGATGAGCGAGAGAGCGAGATGGCGAAGCATTGAGTCCTCCGCAGGTTCGACACGGACTTCGCCGCCGCTTGCACAGAATTATTGGAGCAGGCGCGCGACGCTCAGATCGAGACCGCTTCGCACCATCCGGGCCACGCTCTCCGCAGTCTCGGGAGTCACGGCGAGGCGGGCGACGAGCTGCGCGCGGGTCGCGGTCGCGATGTCGTCGAGTGCGCCGGTGATCCAGCGCGAGGCCGTCGATTCGTGGACCCGGTAGAGCCGGCCGATCTGCGCGAGCTCGAGCGCGTCGACGAAGCGCAGCCGCAACACGGCCCGCGCGCGATCGGGAAGCCCGGCGAGCGCCGCCGCGAGCGCCGCGCGGAACTCGCCGCGGTAGAGCTGCTTCAAGTGGCGGAGCTCCGGGTCGGGCTCGCGGTCCACGATCTCGGCGAGAGGGTCGTCGCTCGCGGCGCCGCCCGTCTTGGCATCTCGCTTCGCGTTGATCGCGAGCCGGCGCGCCGCGATCGAGACCCACGCGCGCAACGGGCCGGCGCCGCGATACGTGGCGATCTTCGCGCCCGCCCCGACCAGCAACTTCACGCGCGTGACCTGCGCTAGCTCGTCGACAAACGCCGGGTCGCGATCGATCGCGCGAATCGCGGTGACGAGCTCCGGCGTGCACAGCTCGTCGAACGTGCGAAGCGCGGCTGGATCCTCTCGCATCACGGCGAGTGCGAGTGCGAGGTCCGCAGCGTGGATCTCAGACGGTGCGGCCTCGACATAGGCGATCGCCTCGTCGGCAGAGACGCGGGTCCAGCTCGCACAGCGAGCGCGGACCTCATCGCGCCAGTCGGTCACTCGGCGATGCTATCAGCTCTTCACCAGCACGACCGGCACGGTCAGGCCGCGTTCGAGCGTGCACGTCACCGGTCACGATCCCAGCCCGGCCCGCCGTAGGGGTTAAGCTATCGGGATGCGCTTGGGCGTCCTCGCCATGGCAGTCTGCGCGTGCGGTCACGACGCCGCGATGAGCGATGCTGCGCGCGGCAGTGGCGATGCTGCGCCGGCAGACGCCGCGGCGTGCTCGCCACCGGTGCTGGCCGATGCAGCGCTCGCGAGTACGGCGCCTACGTGCACGGCGAACGCCATCCCGGGCTCGTGCCTCGACGTCGCCGAGTGCAGGGGCACACGCTCGCCGACGACCGGGGCGTGCGCTGGCTCTGCATCGATCGAATGCTGCACGCCGCGGTTCGCCGATTCGATCGCGTGCGATCCGAACGCGGAGCCGCTACCGAACGCGTGCTCGACCGAGGAACCGGGCGATCCGGGTTGTCCTGCCGGGATGGCGCGCGTCGCGACGTTTTGCATCGATCGGTTCGAGGCGTCGCTCGTCCATCCCGACGGCACCGCGTGGTCGCCGTACGTGCACCCGGGCACGACGGCCGTGCGTGCGGTCTCGCTGCGCGGCGCGGTTCCGCAGGCGTATATCTCGCAAGTCGAAGCGAGTGCCGCATGCACGGCGGCCGGCAAGCGCATGTGCAGCGACGCCGAATGGTTGCGCGCGTGCCAGGGGCCGACGATGACGACGTATCCGTACGGCAACACGCGCGAGCCGGGCGTGTGCAACGACGCGCGCGCCATGCATCCGGCGATCGAGCTCTACGGCACGAGCGATTCCTGGATCTACTCGCACCTCGATAGCCCGTGCCTGAATCAAGAAGCGAACGGCTTGGAGCACACCGGTGCGCTCGCGAATTGCGTCACGACCGAGGGCGCGTTCGACATGATGGGCAACCTGCACGAGTGGACCGCCGATCCGGCAGGCACGTTCCGCGGCGGTTACTACGTCGACACCGTGTTGAACGGCAACGGCTGTCTGTACGCGACGACCGCACACGACGTGTCGTACTGGGACTATTCGACCGGCTTTCGGTGCTGCGCTTCGTAGTACGCTAGGTGGATGCGTGCGGTGGCGTTGCTACTGATCATCGGTGCGTGTGGCACGAGCGGAGGTGACGACGATGGTGGGACGGTGGTCCCCGCCGGCGTCTACACCGGCACCGGCACGTTCACCGGCTCGCAGGTCGTGAACGGCGCGAAGCAGGTGTTCTCGACGGCGCCGACGATCACCACGATCGTCACCACGAGTGGCGCGTATCTGGTGCTGTCGGCGAAGCTCGCCGTGATCTCGCAACTCGACCTCGGCACCGGCGCTGCGAACGGTATGCTCACGGCTGCAAACAACACCGAGTTCGGGATCTATCCGGACTTCGATTCGAACAACTTCGCGCTGCTGCCGGCGAATCAGAACGGCGCGTTCGCCGCGAGCTTCACGACCGGCAAGACGCTCGACGCGACGATCACGTACTCGGGCACGAGCGGCGATGTGCTCGCGACCAAGACGACGTTCGTCGCCGGCTCGGCCGCGGCACCGGCCGCACTACCGGCGACGCTGTCCGGAACGTTCTATTCGACGTCGAACTCGGGCCAGCGCATCAACACCACCGCGATGTCGACGCTCACGATCACCGGCACCTCGTTCACGGGCTCTGTCACCTGTCCGTTGAAGTCGACCATGCCTCCGCCGCAACCGACGCTGTGCACGGCGACCGGTACGCTGACGCCACGCACCGACATCGCCGCGTACGACGTCTCGCTGATGTTCGCCGATGGCAATAGCGAAAAGTTCCCGACCGGATGGACGGGTGTCACCGCAACGGGGCTCGCGTACTTCGACGGCACCAAGCTGGTACTCGGTGCAGCGAGCGGCGCGAACGCGTACGCGTTCTCGAACTAGGCGGTGCCCTTCTCGACGGGCTTGCCCGCCTTCGTCCACCCGGCGATCCCCTGCGGCATGATGTAGACGTTCGTGTAGCCGAGCTTTTCCGCTGCGACCGCAGCGGTATGGCAAGCGTGTCAACTCTCGTTGTAACAGTAGAAGATCATCAGCGCATCCTTCGCGGCCGGCAGCTGATCGGCGGTGACGTGCTCGTCGTCGATCCACTTCGCACCGGGGACGTGGCCGTTGACCCAGACCTCTTTCGGGTTCGCGTCGAACAGCAACGTCTTGCCGTCGTTCGTCGCGATCTTCGCGGCGACCTCGTCGACCGTCATCGACTTGAGGTTCGCGGCAGTGGGCTCGCTGTGCGGATCGTTCTTGGCGTTTGCATTGGTGGCGTTCGAACAACCGAGGATCGCAACTGCCGCGAGCGCGGCGACGATGAGACCGAGCTTCTTCATGCGTCGAGACTATTCGATTCGGTCGGCGTAGGGCGCAAATGATGCGTGGGACTGTTTGTCTCGGTCGAGCGCGGCGAGCTCGCTGTCCGTGAACGAATCGTGAGACCCCTGCGGCAGGTGCTGGCGCACGAACTTGACGACCCGCTCGCGGGCGCGAGCACTCGCATCGACGACGTCGTTCGTTCCGATCTCGTTGCACTCGTCCCACAGTGCGAACAGCTCGCGCTTGCGCTCGGCGGCGTCGGGCACGGTCGCCCACAGTCGCTCGAGGTTGCGTTCCATCAGCTGGCCGGCACGCGTCAGCTCCTCGTGGCGATAGTGCGCTCCACGTTGCGTGCGTTCGCCGCGCGTCGCGTCGAGCTGCGCGAGCTTCGCGCTCGCGTAGGGATCCTGGCCGTGGGCGCGCATCATCCAGTCGGTGACGTCGAACTTCATGATCGTCGCGCCGATCGATCCGATCGGGTGCTCGATCGGGCGCTCGGGATAGGTGCAGTAGTCCTTCTTCTCACCCGAGTACGCCTGCGCGAGCTCGTCCTGCCACGCGGCGATCCGGGCGCTCAGATCGTGCTTCGTCGGGAGTCCGAGCACCCAGCGTAGGTTTCGCGTGTCGCTGAGGTGAGCGGTGCCGTCCGGCTCGGAGTCGAGCGAGAACCCTTCGTGGGTCTGGCGAGGATCGGGCTCGCCGGAGTCAGGCGAGGCCGGCTGTGCGAGCGGCGCGGCCGGCTCGATCGCACGCTCGGCCTGCGGACCCGAGCGCACCTCGGGACCGCCGTCGTACAGGCCGTGAAGCTGGAGATCCACGGCCGCGCGCATCGCGAGTGATCGGCTGGGGAGGACCGTGACGGCGCCCGCGCTGGGCGTTGCCGGCTCGACCCGAGATACATGAGCGGGGTCGCGGATCGCGACCCGTGGCGATGGCACGCCCACTGGTCCAACCGCTGGCGCGACGGTTGGTCGGGGCGCCGCCAAGAATTCGATCTCGACCAGCGCCGGTTCGGCTGGTTTGGCGGGTTTGGCCGACTCCGGTGGGGATCCCTGATTACGATTCGGGCCGTTGGACCGGCCTCGTAGGACCACCACCGCGACCACCGCGTGCAATGCAACCGACACTGCGACGCTCGCGCGCACCCCTTGTACGACCTGATTTGCCCGATCGTGGTTGCTCTCGACCGAAAAGCGCCGAATTCATTCGACACGGGGCCGAATCCACGGCAAATAGTCCGCGGCTAAGCCTCTTGTCCGCTGTGGACACGCGGTTTAGCTAACGGATTCTGCAGGAGTGCGACGAATGTCTGAAGGTACGATCAAGCGTCTGACTGATAAGGGTTTTGGTTTCATCGCGAATGGCACCGGCACTGACATGTTTTTCCACATGTCGGCCGTCGAGGGCGTTCGCTTCGAAGATCTGCGCGAAGGCCAGAAGGTGTCCTACACCGAGGGCCGCGGTCCGAAGGGTCCGCGCGCCGAAAACGTCCGCGTGATCTAATCATCAACGCAAGACAGTGAACGAGCCGGCCTAACCGCCGGCTCGTTTTCGTTTCGGCTGGTTGTCGCGGTTTCGGCTGGCGAATTTACGACTTCGCCGCGGGCGCGCCGGCACACGCGGGATGGCCACTGGCTGCCGCGCGGACTTCATCGGCGATCTGCTTCGCGATCTCGACGAGCGCTTGCTGGTGCGCTTCGGCGATGCCGGAGTAGCCGGCCTTCGCCGTTTCACGCGCGCGATGCGAGCACACCAGCGCGGGAGCGCTGCCACTCGCCTCGCGTACCGTCGATACCGCTTCGATCAGCGCGTGATCGGCGAGCACCGACTCGAAGCGCTGGACCGCGAGCTTCACGCGATACGTCGGCACCCCAGCGGTCGGCGTCAGCCCTGCGATGTCGCGTGCGCCGAGCGCACGCGTCAGATCATCCGAGAATGCCCGGCGCAGCTCGTGAGACAGCGGTGCGATCCACGCGCGCGTATCGACCGGCGTGACCTCGCCGCGGCCCTCGCGCACGACGATCTCGGCGCGGTCGACATCGGGCGGCACGTCGACGGGCAACACATCGACCTGGAGCTCGTTCGACACCGGCGCCGGCGTGTCGTCGGCCGGCGCGACCAGCGTGTAGTAGTGGCTCGACGCCGAGCGACATGCGACAGCTCCAACAACCATGATCAGCAACGATGTCTTCATTTGTGAGGCTCGGGTCCGGAATCACGTCCGCGCAGGATCGTCTCGGGATGGTGCTTGAGATAGTCGGCGAGCCCGCGCAGCGAGAACGCGGCTCGTTCGAGCTGTTCGAGCGTGGTCCGCGCCTCCTGCTGGATCGGCGAGTCGGCGGCGGCGACGTTGTCGCGAATCGCGGCCAGGCCCTCGCGCAGAGCCTCCATCGCGAGCTGCGCTTGATCGACCATCTTCTTTGTATCCGGCACGACGTCGTGATCGAGATGGCCGAGCAGCGTCGACGCCGCGCGCGTCGCCTCGTGGACATCGCCGCCGATCGCGTCGAACGGAATCTTGTCGACCTTCGCGACGATGCTGGCGATCTGATCCTGGATCATGTCGGTGCCGCCACGCTCGGTCGGCACGATCCACGTGTCATCGCGCATGGCGACGTCGGTCTTGGGCTCGTTCGGCAGGATCACGAGCGTGATGAAGTTCTGGCCGGTCAGGAGGTTGCCCGAACGAACCTGCGCGCGCAGGCCTCGTGCCACGAGCGCCTGCAGCATCTCCGGCCCCGATTTACCGAGTTGTCCGCCTTCGATCACGAGCGAATCATATGCGTCGCCGAGACGCTGCGGATACACGGTCGCGTCGACGTCCGAGTAGAACGCCCGCGTGTTCGTGTCGAAGCCGAGCCGCACGCGATCGACGTTACCGATCACGATCCCGTCGAAGTCGACCTGCGTCGTGGGCCCGATGCCGCGCAACGGTTGCGAGAACCGCATCGCGAGCGCGAGGCGCTCTTTGTCCGGAACCGCCATCGCGTGCGCGCGATCGTCGTACAGGACGAACTTCGAATCCGCCTTTGCCGGCTTGCCGGGATGATCCGGATCGTGGAACCCGATGGCGATGCCGCCGGCGACCACCGTCGCTAACGACTGGGTATCGAGGCGCAGGCCCGACGAGTTGAGCGTGACGTCCATACCGCTCGCGTTCCAGAACAGCGCTTGATCGGTGACGACGTGATCGTACGGCGCGTCGATGAACACCTCGATCTCGACGGAGTGGCCATCCGCCGCGAGCGCGATGTCGGAGATCGAGCCGACCTGCTCGCGCCGCATGTAGACCGGCGACTTGATCGCGAGCGAGCCGCCATCCTTCGCGATCAACTTGAACGGCGAGCCGCGTTGGTCTCGCAGGATCCCCGGTGGTTTCTCGAGGCCGATGAAGTGATCCGCGCGCTTCTTCGAGATCCCGACGTCGACGCCGATGAACGCGCCGCTCAGCAACGTGCTGAGTCCCGACACCCCGCCGACACCGATCCGCGGGCGTTCGACCCAGAACCGCGTGTCCTCGACCGCGAGCTTGCCGAAGTTACGGCTGAGCTCGACCGTCGCGACGATCTCGTCCAGGTCATCGCTGATGTCGATGTCGGTGATCTTGCCGACCGGCACGTTCTTGTAGCGGACGTCGGACTGGCCGACCGTGAGGCCTTCTGCGCTGTCGAACACGATCTTGATCGTCGGACCGGCGCGCAGGTACGTGCGGACCGCGAGCGCGGTCGCCGCAGCGATCGCGATCAACGGCACGATCCAGATCGCAGCGGGACGCCCGCGCTTGTCTTGGTGGACGTTCGGCGCGGGCAGATCGTCGACGTTGATCTCGCTCATCGCGCCTCCGCTGGCTTGGCGACCCAGATCGAGCGGGGATCGAACGACGCCGATGCCAGCATCGTGAGCACGACGACGCTCGCGAACGGCAACACCGCCGGACCGGGCTCGACGCTCGCGAACCGGCCGAGCTGGACGACCGCAGTGAGCAGCGATACGACGAACACGTCGAGCATCGACCAGTGACCGATCACTTCGAGCGCACGATACAGCTTCGTCCGCACGCGAGGTCGCCACGTCGAGCGTCGCGACGACGTGACGAGCAAAAAGCCGAGCGCGAACAACTTCGTCAGCGGCACGAGGATGCTCGCCGCGAACACGAGCGCCGCGAGCTCCCACGAGCCCGCGCTCCACAGGAACTTGATGCCAGACAGGATCGTGTCGCTGCGGCGCACCGGGAACTGCTCGGTGTTCATCATCGGCAGCACGTTCGCGGGGAAGTACAACGCGGTGGCCGCGAGCACGAGGGCCCAGCACCGGGTCAGGCTGCGCCGAGTAACGCGCGGCAGGTGCTCGCCGCACCGCGGACAAGCGGCGTCGCCGTGCGGTGCGCGCATCACGAGCTCGCACAGCGGGCACGCGACGACCCCGAGCTCGTCGGCAGTCTTCAACGCGCCACCTCCGTCGCGCGCCGCCACAGCACGCCTTGATCGAACGAGCCGAGCGATGCCATCGCGATCGCCATCACGGTGATCCCGAACGCTCCCCAGCCGAGCACCGCGGTCGCGAGGCCCGACAATTTCACGATCGCGATGATCACTCCGAGCAAGAACACCTCGACGAGCCGCCACGGCCGCAGCGCCGCCATCACGCGCATCACGAAGCGGAAGCCCGGCGGGCGGGTGCCGAGCGCGAGCGGCACGAGCGCCCACAACAACAACGAAAGCTCGACGAGCGGCGCGATGATCAGCGTGAGCGCGAGCCCGACCGCGACGACCGGGAGCCGGTAGTTGTACGACGCCATGATCGCGGCCCACAGCGTCGCGCGCGTTTGATGGCCTTGCGCGGTGAGCGTGAGCAGTGGGAACGCATTCGCCACGACGAACGCGGCGGTCGCGATCACGGCGGCGGCGAGCATCGCCGGCAGCTCGGTCGTCGAGTGGTAGAGCGGCGCATCGCAACGCACGCAGCGCGCCGTCGTCCGCCGGGGCAGCGGTGCCCGGCGATGAACCGCGCCGCAGTACGAGCAAACTGCCAGCTCGGGCATTGAAATGGTCTTAGCACGCGTGCGGCGGTCGGTGAGCCGTCAGTGAGCCATCAACGCCTGGATCTCCTGTGGCGTCAGCGCACGGTCGAACAGCTTCACTTCGTCGAGCCGGCCGCGCATCGGGACGTCGACCGAGTTATCGACGAGCTTGTCGGCGCCTAACGTCAGGATTCCTTGATCGTAGACGAGCGGCGTGATCGCATCGCTCGAGATCGCGACCCCGTCCGCATACAACGTCGCCGACGACAGGGTCCACGTGATCGCCATGTGATGCCACGCGCCAGTCAGCACGTTCGTCGCGGCGGTGAACGAAATCGCACCACTCTGCGTCTGCATGAACACCGCCCATTGCGTCGAGTCGCGCAGACACAGCTGCCACGTGTTGCCGTTCGCGATCGTGTTGTAGACCATCCCGAACGGACAGGCGTAGAAGCTCGGCAACGCGTCGAACACGACCCATGCCGCGATCGTGCCGGTCTCGGTGCGCAGATCGGCGACGCTCGGCACGTCGACGCGATCGCTGTTGAAGCTGTACGCCTTGGCGACCTGGCCCGAGCCGACCGAGCTCGGGCACGCGCTGCACGTGCCGTCGTGGCCGTGCCCCGCCGCGTCCATCATCGGCAGCGAGTCCATCGGGTAGTACGCGATCAGGTTCGCGGTCTGCGCGCCGGGCACCGCATCCGGGGGGGCATCGGCGACGGGGACGACCGCATCCCGCGCGATCGCGCCGGGCACGGGAGCAAACCCGCATCCGGCGAGCACGCAGAACGCAGCAGCTCTCATACCGCCAGTTTACCTCGAAGGGTGCCGGTGACGGCCGCGTCGTCGGTGACGAGCTGGGTTCGCGCATCCGCTACCTGCGCGGTCGACGTGCAGTTCGTGAATGTCGCGGTCGCAGGGCGTAGGTAGTACGCCCACGCCGGGAGGTCGCCGAACATGTTCGACTCGGGCTCGCCGGCACGCTGGCGAGCCCGCCGGTGAACGCGACGCTGACGTTCGTGAACCCGAGGTGCGTGATGTTGTTGCTCTGAACGTTCGCGGTCGGCGATGTCCGTTCGAACAGTGTCAAGCGCGCCGCCTCGGCGGTCGGTGAGGGCTCGATCTGTATCCAGCTCGTGCACGAGGTCTTGGCCGAGTAGCAGTGCTACAAACGGCGCGATGAAACGCGGATTGTTTCCGACTACGCCGATGCCGGGCAACGTGCGCACCGCGCTGGACAAGCGCAACTTGCTGGATGCGTACCTCGCGCGCCCAGAGTACCAGCGCGTGGAATACCTGAAGACGATCGCGAACGCGTATGGCACAGCCGCGAAGGACAAGCTGCTCGAGCAGATGCTGTCCGAGCTCGAGAACGGGAAGCTGTATCGCGGCGAGCCGTGGACGCCGCCTGCTCCGTCGACGAAGTAGGATCCCGGCTGCGCGGAACACGGCTCCACGCATCCGGCGCGAATGGCCCGCGAGCGATTGTCGGCCCGGACGACGCTTGGCGTCGCTACTGCGGAGCGTTCGCCGTCAACGAGCACCACGGCGTCAGGTTCGGAACCGGAATCACGACATCGTCGGTCGCGCCAGCGGCGGCGCAGTCCTCGTCTTGCGTCCACGGCACCCAGTCCGTGCCGTGCCCGGTGGTCGTCGCGTAGCTCGCGAACGGGTCGTAGCTGTTGCTCTTCAACATGAACACCGGCGGGGTCGCGCAGTTGCCCATCTGGAGCGATCCGACGTACGCCGCGATCACCGCATACATCTTGTTCGTCGTGTGGTTCCAGCAGCAGGTCCGCGACTTCGAGTAGTCGAGCGGCTGGAAGATGTAGTCCTCGATCGACGTGCGATAGAGGTTGTCGACGGCCGTGTGGTCCATGCCGAACTTGTCCTCCATGAGGCCGTACAGCGACGTGAAGGCATCCTCGCGGCCGGTGCGTGCGGCGCACGACGACGGGTGGTCCTGGAGGTAGGCACGCTTCTCGGCGATCACCGAGAGCAGCTGATCGCGCTGCACGGCCGGGTCGCCGTCGGCGAGGAGTGCCGTGAACGTCGCGATCCGCGCGCCGATCTTGGCGTAGTCGGTGTCGTTGATCCAGCTCGCCTCGTCGGCGTTCATCCACGTGTTGAACCACTTGCCGTTCTTGATCTTCGCGACGCGGAACCGCTTGAGGCCGCCGTTCAGGTGCGAGTACAGCGTCGTGCCGCCGTACGGCGTGTTGAGCACCGGGCCGCCACCTTCGTTGTCGGTGAACAGGCTGCGCGACGAGCCCGGGTCCTGCCACGCGGGCTGCGCCGGCGGATCGTTGCCGTAGATCGACTCGATCTGCATGCGGCCGGCGTCGATGTGATCGGCGCGGGTGACGATCGTCGTGTGACCGTCGACCTTGGTCGAGCGCGCGAACATCAGCACGTCGCCGGTGCGGACCGATTCCGGCACCAGGTTGTAGGTGTTCTGGCTGTCGACCATGTTGTGCGAGCCGAGGTATGCCTGGGTGAACAGCACGAGGCGCGCGGCGCGCTTGTTGAGGTGAATCTCGTCGAGGAACGCGCCTTCGCGCGCACCCGCGCCGAGGAACGGCAGCTCATCGCCGGCCGAGATGCCGCGGCCGCGCAGGACCGTGTCCTTCGGCCAGCTCGCGCCGTACTGCGCCGGCGTCTCGGTCGAATAGTCCTTGTACTGCGCGAACAGCGGCGCGTCCTTCCACGGTCCGGCCGCGGTGCGCACGCCGAAGTGGCCGAAGTAGACCCGCGTATTGCCGTCGTAGCCGACGAGATAGATCGGCAGGTGGTACCAGGCCGCGAACGAGACGCGCAGCAGGATCGCGAGGTCCGCACAATCGATCTTCGGGCCCGGCACGGACTTGCCGAACGGCGTCGAGATCGTGACGGTCTTGAACCACGTATCGATGCTCGGAATCTGCTGGAACGAGCCGACCCACGCCGAGAACTTTTGATCCCAGTCGAGACCGCTGTTCGCGGGCCACGCCATGCCGGCGAGCTTCGCGTCGGCGGTGTTGGTGTCCTCCCACTGGTTCTTGACCACCCACGCCGCCGAGTCCGAGTAGTCGGCGGTCGCCGACAGCGCGGCGATCCCGGCCGAGTCTTCCTTGCCGAGCGGCGGCCCGGGGTCGAGCTCGGTCACGTTGTCGGTGTCATCCGAGGGCGTGTCCGTACAGGCGGAGAGGGCCGAGGCGGCCACCAGGCAGAGGCAAAGCGCGCGACGCATGGCCCCGCCCTTCGCACGAGTTGGACCAACGAAAACCCGTGGAAGTGTCCAGGATCCCATTCGCTCCACCGGCTGATCGAGTCGCGCCGGCAAGTGGGGTGGCCAGGTCTGGGAGCCCTCCTGCGCGTCGCGCGTAATGGACGGCACGTGACAGGTAACAACGGCAAGATCCTTGGCGGGTCGGACCAGGCCTGGTGATACCGTGTTTGGGTGACGCGGGGTGTTTTTGGACTTTGCCTCTTGGGCATCGCCGCGTGCGCGGAAGCCGGGCATCCGTCGGGCGGTGGCCCCGCCGATGCGTCGGGGACGCCGACCGACGGCGCGAAGGTGATCGACGCGCACGTCACCCAGATGGACGCGCCCGTGCAGGGCGGCTCGTGCTCGACGACCGCGACGTGCGCCGCTCCGACGATGACGCTCGCCAGCGTCAGCGGTGATACCGGCGCCGGCACGGCGACCGCGACCGGTTATCAGTCGGCGTGGTTTCAGATCCGCGTGACCGAGGACGACAGCGGCGTGTTTGGCGTGCCGATGGCGATGACGGCACAGCTGACCTCGCCCGCTGCGACGAGCTACGATCTGTACCTCTACATCAACACCGGCTCCGACGCGCTCGAGTGCACGACGCCGAACGGAGCCGCGACCAAGTCGGGCGTGACCCAGACCCAGCGGCTGACGTGGGGCGAGAGCGGCACGTTCTCGAACGGCAGCGACGACGGCCGCACGGTGGTCATCGAGGTTCGCGCACCGGCCACCGGCTGCTCCTCGGGCGCGCCGTGGCAGTTGCACGTCCAGGGCGATACCTAGGCGCGGATACGCATCCAGAACGAGCGCGCCGTCCCCGCTCGGACCCAGCCGCGTTGCTCGGTGTTGATCGTGCCGGCCGGGCCGAAGAACGGCTCGATGCAGACGAACGGCTTGCCGGGTTGCGACCACATCTGGAGGTGGCGCAGATCCGGTGATGCCTCGAGTGCGATGCCCGGCGGCGTGAACTGCGAGCGCCCATCGATCGGTGCGGGCATGCCGAAGTCGAACTCGTGATCGTCGTCGGTCGTGCCCGGCCGTACCGCAGCCTTGTCGGCGCGCGAGATCGTGAAGTACGGGTGCCATCCGGGCGACACGGGGACATCGCGATCGCCCGCGATGATCACGAGCTCGAGCTGGATACCGCCGGTCACGATCATCACGCGGTGGTGCGCGGTGAACTCGAACGGAAATCGGGCGCGTGTCTCGGCATCGGCGGCGAGCGTCATCGTCAGCGATCCGGCATCGCGCTCCGTCACGGCCCACGCGCGATTGCGCGCGAAGCCGTGCTGCTTCATCTTCGTCCCGGTCAGCGTCAGCGTCTCGTCGACGAGCTTGCCGGCGAACGGGAATAACAGAGGGATCCCGCCGCGCACGTTCTTCGTCGGATCGGCGAGCGTCTCGGGATCGAGGTACAGCACGTCGCGCGTGCCGACGCGCAGCGCGGTGACCAGCGCGCCCCGCTCGGGCACGAGCTCTGCGCGAACGTCACCGAAGGCGATCGTTTCCATGGCTCATGATAAGGCGAGATCGACCACGATCGGATCGTGGTCCGACGGCCTCGGTTCCGCGAGCCGCACGATCTTCGGCGAGCTCGCACGCACGCCGCGACCGGCGAACCAGTCGAGGTGTGCGGCGACGACGCCGTTCCACGGCCGCAACCGGCGGACGAGCCAGCGCGTGACGAGCCCACCGACCGCGTTCTGGACCTTCTCGATCGCGTACGGCTCGTTGAAGTCGTAGCGCATCGTGCCGACGCCGCGCTCGTTGAAGCCGTCGACGGTAAACCCCCGCGCGGCGAGCAGCTCGAACATCTCGGTCTCGTAGCGGCGCTCGGGCGTGAGGTAGTTGTTCACCGTGCCCTTGAAGCCGGTGATCACGAGCTTGTGGAAGATGTCGCGCACGAGCCGGAACGCGGAGCTGTATTGATACGTCGTCGAGTTGAGATCGCCGCCGAGCACGACCGGGTCGCCGAGCTTATCCGCGTCGTCGAGAATCGACGCGAGCTGGCGCGACCGCTGCTTGGTATCGGCGTTCGAGTCGAGGTGCGCCTGCGCGAACGTGACCGGACCCTTGACCGTTGCGATCGACGCGACGGCCGCGCGCTTGCGGCCGAGCCGCTTCTCCGACGAGCCGAACTTGTCGCGCACCGCGGGGACATCGGCGTTGACCGCGCGCAGGATCGGCGCCCGCGACAGGATCGCGTTACCGGCAAGCGCGAGCGTGCTGGCGAGACCATCGGCGTTCTCCCCGAAATCGTCCTCGAGCGCGACGTAGGACACCGCGAACGCGTAGCCCATGCCGAGTGCATCGGCGAGCTCGCGCGCGACGTGGCGATTGCCCGAGCGACCCATGCCGTCGTCGACCTCGCTCAGCATCAAGACGTCCGCGCGAGAGAGCTCGGGGTCCTCGCGGAACGCCGTGATCAAGCGATCGAGGTGCACGCCGCGCTGGATGTTCCACGCCGCCGCGCGAAACGTGGTGCCGAGTGGCTTCGCGTGGTCCGCATCCCGGACGTCGAGACCATCGAGCACGCGCTCGACCTCGCCGCCGATCTTGGTCCAGAGCTCGCTGCGCTCGAGCTGCTTGCGCGTCCGCATCGCGCGCAACTCGTCGAAGTACGGTGCAAGACCATGCTCGAGAGTGCCCACGGCCGGAGGCTACACGAGTTGCGCAACGGAGCCTCCAGTCCCCAGCGTTTCATCGTTAACGTCGCGAACGCTCATCGCGAGCACGTGGCGCGGAGTTGGCAAGCAGGCGCGCGTGCTGCGCCTCGGTCTTGTCACTCTCCTGTTCGTCGGTTGTACGGCTCCAGCACCGAACGTGCCGCCGGCTTCGAACATGGATCCGAACGCCGGTGGCGCCGGCGGTGGCAAAGAGGATTCGCCAGGTGATGGCTGGGTCGGCATCGGCTACGGCGTCGAGTTTCAGGAGGTCAACGCCGGCACCGCGATCGTGATCGCGTACGGTGGCTACTCGGCTCACCTGGCGTACTCCGCGGGCTGGGCGAACGAGCTCGTCGACGCGAAGCTCGGCGGCGAAGGCGTAGGCCGGATCTACGCGGTGCAGGGTCCGCGCGACGCGGGCTACGACGCGAAGGAGATCGGGAACTCGAAGTTGCGCGCGCACCTCCGGACGATCGATGACGGCACGTCGCCGATCTTCATCGTCGCGCACTCGAGCGGCACGTACGTCGCGCACGAGCTGCTCGATCAGCTCTACGCCGCCGGCCAGACCTCGGTGCTCGCTCGGATCTCGTACTGGAACCTCGACGGTGGCGGGAGCGGTCTCACCGACGACATCGTCGCGAGCCTACATGGCATCACGTTCACGTACGCCCACGATCCGAGCGCCGGATACTCCGAGAACAACGCGACCGCACGCGCACTCGCCGAGGAATACGGCACGACGCCATTCGAGGTCACGGTGTCTGCTACGGGCTGCGATACCGGCGCCGGCTGGTGCCTACACGACGTGTTGATCACCCACCGGCCGCACAACCCGAGCACGTACGACCTCGCCGACGACTACACCGACTTCACGAACCGGCCGGTCACCATCGAATACTTCTGAGAACCGCAGCGGTCCCCAACCGCTACCCTAAACTTCACCCGAAATGACCGAATCATGGGGAGAGATGATTCCCTGGATTCGCGCGGACACCGAGACCAGTCCGGTCGTCGACACCGAGTCGACCAATCGCGGAATCATCCGCGCGTCGCTCGTGTGCGTGAGCGGGCCTGACCTCGGCACCGCATTTCCTGTCGGCAAGAGCTCGGTCGTGATCGGCCGCAGTCAGGCCGACATCGCGATCGCCGAAGGTGAAGTGTCGCGCCGTCACGCGCGGTTGATCTGCACCGGCAACGGCTCGTTCCTGCTCGAGGACCTCCAGAGCTCGAACGGCACGCTCCTCAACGGCGTGCGGATCACCAAGCCCGCGAACGTGACAGTCGGTGATCGGATCCAGGTCGGCCGCACCGTGCTCGTGTTCACGCAACACGACGAGCTCGCCGAGCGCGTCGAACGCATGCAGCGACTCGAAGCGATGGCGACGCTCGCCGGTGGCATCGCCCACGACTTCAACAACGCGCTGTCGGTGATCATGTTCAACCTCGACGTCGTCGCGGCCGAGCTGCCCGAAGGCGACGGTCGCGCGAGCCTCGAAGAGATCCGCGATGCAACGACCTCTGCGGTCGCGCTCGCGAAGCGCCTGTTGCGGCTCGGCCGGCCCGAGGCGCTACCGTTCGTCGCGGTCGACATCCTGGAGCTCGCGAACAAGACCTCGGCGATGGCGCGCCGGCGTGCGACCTCGCCCCTCGACATCGTGATTCACGTGGAGGCCGGTGCACGCGCGCTCGGCTCGTACGACGAGCTCCATCAAGTGCTGCTCAACCTGTGCCTCAACGCGATCGACGCGATGCCCAAAGGCGGCAGGCTCGCGATCGCCGCGCGCACGCTCAAGATCCACAGCGACGAAGCGCTGGCTCGCCAGCTGCCGGGCTCCGGCACGTACGTCGAGCTCACCGTGACCGATAACGGTTGCGGCATGGATACGGCGACGCTCGCCCGCGCGTTCGAGCCGTTCTTCACGACGAAGTCGCGGGACAAGGGTACCGGGCTCGGGCTCGCGATGATCCATTCGAGCGTGCGCCGTCATCACGGCGCCGTCGACGTCCAGTCCGTCGTCGGTCACGGCACGACGTTCCGGGTCACGTTGCCTGTCTACACCGACTGAGGCGCCCGCTCCCTGGGGTCAGGCGTCCTGACCTTTCCGGCGCGAGGTTCAGCGGAGTTGGGCTCGCGAGCGCGCGATGCTCGCGAACACCGAGCCGTATGCGACCGAGGGCAAGTACGAGCTCTTCAGGCCTCGAGTCACTTCGACTCGGCCGCGGAGCATGCGGATTGGTTGGGCGAAGGCTCCGCGCTGGTCCAGAAGCTGGGGCCGCCCGTCGGTTGATCTCGATTCGATGTCACAACGGAGCCGGCTGCCTCGTCTGGCAGGCATGAAGGCACGCATCAACAACATCGTAGGCATCGTTCCGAAGGCAGTCGAAGCGGCGCTGGCCCTCCATAAAGTCGCGGTCGACGCGGGTGTCCCCGCGAAGACGCTCTACCTCGTCGCGCTGCGCGCGAGCCAGATCAACGGCTGCAGCTTCTGCGTCGACATGCACTCCAAGGAGATGCAGAAGGCGGATGACAGCTTCGAGCGGATCGCAGCCGTCGCCGCGTGGCGCGATACGCCGTTCTTCACCGACGCGGAACGCGCGGCGCTCGCCTTGACCGAAGCGGGCACCCGGCTCGCGGATCGCGAAGACCCGGTTCCCGACCACGTGTGGGACGAGGCCGCGCGCCACTACGACGAGAAGAGCCTCGCCGGGTTGGTCGTCGCGATCGCGTCGATCAACGTGTGGAACCGGTTCAACGTGCTGACGCGGCAGATCGTCGGCAGCGTCAAGTGGTGAGCTAGCGACGTCGCTTCGCGGACGCGGCGGCGAGATACGCGCGCCCGCGCGGCGAGATTTCGTAACCGACCTCGAAGCTCTGGGTCAGGCCGAGCCTCTTCAGCTTGCGAACATCGACCTTGAACGGCAGCGTCTCGCGGCCGAGCTTGTTCGCGAGCTGCGACGCGGCGATCTGCGGGTGCTTGCCGATGATGGCGAGCGTCTTCTTCGTCCACGGTTCGTCGCGATCGAGGTGGTCGAGCTTCGCGCGGATCGCGGCGATGTCGTCCGGCGTGAGCTGATCGTTCAGCGCGATCTCGACGCGGTCGCCATCGCCGCCGTGGTGCAGCTCGACGCGATAGATTGGCGTTGTCTCGTCGAGTGGACCGAGCTCGGCGAGATAAGCGACGAGCGCATCGCGGGTCGCGAACCCGGCGGCGAGCGCATCGCCATCGCGAATCGTGGCGACCGTGACGAGCGCGATCCGATCGACCTCGAGCACGCCGATCGGATGACAGCGGTAGCGGCCACCGGGCCGAACGTGCGGCTTCTGCCAGCGCCGGTAGGTCACGGTGATGGCGCCGGACTGGAGACCGGCGAAGAACGGCTTCTTGAACAGGAGCATCTCAGTCGAACTTGAACGAGTACTGGATCTGGAGCTTGCCTGGTTGGCCGAGCGGCGGCAACGCGAGCGAATCGATCGAGTCGCGCAGGCAGGTGTCGAGCGTGGGTCCGAGCTTCTTGCCGTCGGGCCCCAGGACGTCGGCGGTGTCGATCACGGTACCGAGGTCCGGATCACTCGTCATCGTCATCTGCGCGACGGCGGTCCGTGGATCCGTGATGCCGGCGTGCTGGAAGCACTCCGCGAGGATCGGAATCGCCGCGGTGAGCGCGTCCGCGAGCTCGGGACCGACCGACTCGAGCGGGATCACCGGATCTTCGTCGGCCACCGCAGTTCCGGCGCTCCTTGCCTGCGCCGCACGAGCCTCGCGCGCCTCGCGAACGGCCGCAGCGATCTTCTCGCCGAGCTGTTTCCGATCCTCGGGCGACAACTTACGGGTCTTCGCGGTGGCCGCGGTCGGCGTGGCTGCCGGGGTCGCGGCCGAGCCGGATGACGTCGGCGCGGTGGCAGGCGGCTGCTGCGCCGGCGGCGCCGCGACCGTGCGGCGGTGCCACCACATCACCGCGCTGGCGATCATCGCCACGGCGATCACGAGCCACAGGAGCGAGCGCTTGGTCATCTGCCGGTATGCAAGCATGGAATCTGGCAAGATGCCCGCGTGCCGCGTGAAGACGACCCGAGAAGTAACCGTCAGATCGCGCGCGGCAAGATGCGCCGCGAAGGCGACCGGACCGCGCGGCTCGCGCGCACCTTGATGGAGATCAAGGCGCCGGTGCTCAAACGCCTGGAGCTAGAAGAAGAGCTGCGCGATGCGATCAATACCGCGCGCAAAGTGACCGCGTTGATCGCGCGGCGGCGTGCCGAGCGTACGCTCGCCGGTGACTTGCGCCGGTTCGACACGGCGGATCTCGATGCGCAGCTCCAGAAGGTCCACGACGGCAACGTCGACGAGCAGCAGTTCCACCTCGCCGAGCAGTGGCGCACGAAGTTGATCGCCGAAGGTATCGGTGCTGCGAAGACGTTCCCCGGCGGCGTTCCCGGCGCGGATGGCGAGCTCGCGCGGATGATCGATGCAGCGCAGAAAGAGCGCGATACCGGCAAGCCGCCCGGCGCCGCGCGCGCGTTGTTCCGGTTCGTCGCCGAGGCACTGAAGGTCTCGCGGCGTGCCGCGGAGCTCGCGGCGGCAGAGACCGATGATGCAGCGCCGGGCGAAGAAGAAGAAGAAGAATAGGTTTCCCGGCCGCTGCAGCGCCCGAAGGAAAGCGAAGCCGAGATTTCGGCGAGCCTCCCGCGACGCGAAGCGCGCGACGTGTTCAGGCCGCCAACAGGCCGGACGGCTGCGGCCGTTCGAGCACGACGAGCTGGCGTTCCGCGATCTCGGTCCACCGATCGTTGTCGGTCAGCGGCTCGCTCGCGATCAACGCGACGCCACGGCGCTGGGTCGTGAACAACGCGCGACCCAACCGATGTGCGTAGAGCTTCTCGCCATCCGAGATCAAGAAGCTCGCCGAGCCGATGCTGCCGAGCGCGTGCAGCGCACGGACCGCCGCGTTCACACCCGCCGCGACCTCGCCGGCGCGATCGATGTGCGTCAGCACGAACATGAACAACTGCTCGCTATCGGTCGTACCGCCGAGCGACGCCGTGTGCTCCGGCGCGGTTTGCGCGGCCAGCTGCGTCGTATCGACCGTGCCGTTGTGCGCGAACACGAACCGGCCGCGCTGGAACGGATGCGTATTCGCGAGCGACAGCGAGCCGACCGTCTTCTTGCGAATGTGCGCGAGCGCGAGCACCGCTTCGTGATCGAGGCCGGCGTAGTTCTCGCACCGCGCGGCGCACGTCGTGCCGCGCTTCACGGTCCACGTCTCGTTGCGGCGTAGCGCGAGGCCCCAGCCATCGGCGTGCTGTTCAGACAACACGCGCAAGCTGCGGGGCGCGTCGTGAAGCAGGTCGCGGACGGAGGTCGGTCTCGCCGCGGCCATTCCAAGCATCCGACACATAGGGTTCTCCTGGCACGATAATAGACGCCTGAAAAAAGGCGAATATTCAGTGCTGTCCGCGCGCGAAAAATCGTAACCGCGGTCAAGCGCGGTGGAAGTGCGCTGAGTAGGTTGTGGGAGTGAAGCGCGAGACCCTCACGTTCTACGAAGATGGCGTACGCAGAGCGCTGACGGCGATCGCCGCAAGCCTCGACGAGGCGATCGACCTCACGGCACTCGCCAGGCGTGCCGCGTTGTCACCGCTGCACTTCCACCACGTGTTCCGCGGCATGGTGGGAGAGACGCCGCTCGAGGTGCACCGTCGCTTACGTCTCGAACGTGCGGCGGTCCAGCTCGCCGGCACGGATGCGGCGGTGACGACCGTCGCGTTCGATGCCCGGTACGAGACCCACGAGTCGTTCACGCGCGCATTTCGGCGTGCGTACGCGCTGTCACCGAGCGAGCTCCGGGCACGTGCGCGCGAAGCTCGCGACCGATGCGAACGGCCACCGCAGCTCGAGCTCGCGGCGCGCTGCGGGCTTCACTTCGCACGCCCTGATTTCACCCTCTCCACAGGAGTAGTCACCATGAATGCAACGATCGAAACCATGCCCGAGATGAAGGTCGCCACCGTCCATCACCTCGGACCGTACAACCAGATCAGCGAGGCGTTCGCGCGCCTCGGTCCGCTCGCCGGCGGACTGATCGGCTCGCCCGGCACGATGATGGTCGGCATCTATCACGATGATCCGGAGGCGGTACCCGCCGCCGAGCTGCGCAGCGATGCGGGTCTCGTCGTGCCTGCAACCGCGACGGTCCCCGCAGGCCTCGACACCACGACGATCCCCGCCGGTCGCTACGCGAAGGCGATCCACAAGGGACCCTACGAGCGGCTCGGCGACACCTGGGCTCAGCTGATGGGTGTGTGGATCCCGCAGCACGAGGAGCGGATCGCCCCGACCGTGTCGTTCGAGGTCTATCGCAACACGCCGATGGACGCGAAGCCCGACGATCTGGTCACCGAGCTCTACGTGCCACTCGCGTAGATCAGGTGAACAGCTTCGTCATCCACTTGAGCATCCGCTGGACCTTCGGCGTGTACGGCGGATAGACCTGCTTCAGCAGATCGAGCCGGCCCTGGCGCAGCACCGCGCGCTCGTGCGAGAACGCCTTGAATCCGTAGAACCCGTGATAATTGCCCTGCCCGCTCGCGCCGATGCCGCCGAACGGCAGGTTCTGATTCGCGAAGTGGATCAGCGTGTTGTTGATGCACGTGCCGCCGGCGGTCGTCGCCG
>JBDUAS010000278.1:0-8877 GCA_040004535.1 Deltaproteobacteria bacterium | reverse complement strand
GGCATCGAGCGCTACGCGGTCGACGCGCGCGGCCAGCGGCTCGACGACAAGACCGCGGCCTCGCTGATCCAGGGCGAGCGCGTGATCGATCCAGTGCCGGGCGCGAACCTCGTGCTCACGATCGACGCGGATCTCCAGCGGCTCGCCGAGAAGGCGGTCGCGCACACCACGGCCGCGGCGGTCGTCGTCGTCGAGGTCAAGACCGGCAAGCTGCGCGCCGTCGTGTCGAAGCCCTCGTTCGACCCGAACACGATGACCGGCCATCTCACGAAGGCCGAGTACACGCTGCTGATGAGCGACCCGCGCAAGCCGTTCATCGACAAGGCACTGCGCGCGACCTATCCGCCCGGCTCGATCTTCAAGTTCGCGACCGCATTCGCCGCGCTCGAGGACGGGCAGGGCGCCGAGGACGAGAACATCTTCTGCAACGGCGAGTACGAGCTCTCCGGCACGCACTTCCACTGTCACGGCACCCACGGCAAGATCAACTTGCTCGCCGCGATCCAGCACTCGTGCGACACGTACTTCTGGACGCTCGCCGCGCGCGTAGGCATCGATCGAATCGGCGATGTCGCGCGCGAGTATGGCTTCGGGCAGCCGACGAACCTCGGCCTCAACGGCGACTCCGCCGGCCGGATCCCGACGAAGGCCTGGTACGAGGCGAACGGCCACTACAAGGTCGGCTACGCGACGAACTCTGCGATCGGCCAGGGCGACGTGGAAGTCACGGTGCTGCAGATGGCGATGGCGTACGCCGCGATCGCGAACAACGGAACCTTGTACGTCCCGCAGGTCGTCGAGCGCGTCGAGTCGAACGACGGTCACGTGATCGTCTCGTACGAGCCGAAGGCAGCACGTACGATGAAGACGCCGCTCGATGCTGTCGAGACCTGGAAGAAGGGCATGTACCTGGTCACGAACCAGCTCGGCGGCACCGCGTACGAGCACGGTCACATCGAGAACGTCACCGTGCTCGGCAAGACCGGCACCGCCGAGGTCAAGAAGCACCACCGTCAAGAGGACGAGAAGGACCTCGATCGCTGGAACCCGAACGCCGCGCACGCGTGGTTCGCCGGGTTCGCGCCCGCCGAGGATCCGGAGATCGCGATCGTCGTGCTCGCCGAGCACGGTGGCGCCGGCGGCCAGGTCGCGTGGCCGATCGCGAAGCAGATCCTCGAGGGCTACTACACGAAGATCCATCCGAGCTCGCCGCCGCCGCGCGACATGCCGGCCGTGAAGCGTGCGCCGAAGGAACCCGTGATCAAGGGAGACGCGGGCCAATGAGGGGCATCGGTCTAGAGCTCCCGCGTGCCACCGTCGGCATGTCCCGCTGGCGCCGGTTCCGCGCGGCGGTCGACTGGCCGCTGATCGCGACGATGCTCGCGCTGTGCGCGATCGGCCTGTTGAACCTGTACTCCGCGACGCGCGGCGTTCGCCACCACGCGAAGTTCGATACGCAAGTGCAGTGGATGATCGTCGGCGCGATCGGCTTTGTCATCGTGACCGTCGTCGACTACCGCGCGATCGTGCGGCTCGCGTGGATCGGCCTGGGCATCGCGATCCTCGCGCTGATCGTCGCGCGGCTCACAGGTCGACCCGCATCCGGCGACACCCACGGCGTCACGTATCGCTGGCTCAACATCGGCGGCATGGGCATCCAGCCGAGCGAGCTCGTCAAGCTGATGATGATCCTCGTGCTCGCGCGCGTGTTCGCGCACGGCGAGCAGACCCACTACACGCCGCGCATGCTCGCGCTCCGGCTCGTCGCAGTCGTCGTGCCGATGCTGCTGATCGCGATGCAGCCGGACCTCGGCACCGCCGTGCTGCTGTTCTTGATCGTGCTCACCGTCGGCTTCCTCGCGATGCCGAGCGTGTGGCCGATGGTCTACATGACGACGGCGGCGCTGCTCGCCGTGCCGATCCTGTGGGAGAAGCTGCACGACTATCAGAAGGACCGGATCCTCGGCTTCATCGACTGCAACTCGGTGCCGGGCCGGATCCTCGATCACGATCTCCTGAACAACTGCTGGCACACCCAGCAATCGATCTACGCCGTCGGCTCCGGCAAGGTCTGGGGCAAGGGCTTTCTGGAAGGCACCCAGAACATGTTCAACTTCGTCCCCGAGCACTGGACGGACTTTCCGTACTCGGTGTGGGGCGAGGAGTGGGGCTTCATCGGCTCGGTCTTCTTGCTCGCGATCTTCGCGTTCCTGCTCGTGTGGATCCTCAACGTCGCGATGTCCGCGCGCGATCGGATCGGCGCCGTGATCTGCATCGGCGTCGCCGCGATGACGTTCTGGCACGTCGCGGTCAACGTCGCGATGGTGCTCGGGCTCGCGCCTGTCGTCGGCGTGACGCTGCCGTTCATCTCGTACGGCGGTAGCTCGCTCGTGACGTTCTTCCTCGCGATGGGCCTGGTCGCGAACGTGTCGCTGCGCAAACACGGCTACTGATGAAACGCGACGGCGTGGGGATGGTGGCGCTGGTCGCGCTCGGCGGGGCCCTCGCGATCGCGTTCGGCGAGCACATCGGCATCAACCAAGGTCAGGGCTGGGACGGCATCAGCTACACGCAGTGGGCGCAGGACTTCGCGCGCGTGGTCCACGACGGGTTGACCCGATACCACGCCCAGCGCGTGCTGCCGTCGGCGGCCGTGTACGAGGCGCTGCACCTCACCGGCGCGGCGCACGATGTTCCCCACGTCCTACGCGCGTTCGCGATGCTCGATGTTGCCGTGCTTGCCGCGGCAGCAGCGGTGTGGGCGCACCTCGCCGCGTCGATGCAGTGGTCACGTGCCGCGGCGTGGGCCGGGTTCGTCGCGCTGTTCGGGAGCTTCGCGAGCGCGAAGCACGCGGTCTACTACCCGGCGCTCACCGATCCGACGGCGTTCGCGCTCGGCATGATGATGGCGTGGGCGTATCTCACCGATCGGCCGATCGCGCTGTGGTGCAGCGCGGCGCTCGGCGTCGTGACCTGGCCGGCCTTGCCGCCGCTCGCACTGGTGATGCTCGTGCTGCCGCGACGCCAGCTCGCGGACGTCGGTGACGAGCTCGATCGCCGAGTCGCGATCGGGGTCGGCGCAGCTGCAGCGGTGGTGTTCGTGATCATCGCATTGTACTTCCTCGCGCATCCGGTGCCCGGCGTCGGCGACGAGAAGTTTGCGACATGGGTGCCGCGAAATCTGTTGTGGGTGACGGTGCCGCTGCTGATCGCGCTGATCGTTGCAGGCATCGCGTACGCCCTCCGACCTGTCAGGTGGCGCGCGGTGATCGCGTATGCGCGAGCGCTGCCGAAGCGCCGCACGGTGATCGCTATGGTTGCCGTGGTCGGGCTGTACGTCGCCCGCGCCGTCTACCTCGCCCAGCTCGGGACGAAGGGCGAGGGCCCGACCGGTGCGCAGTTCCTGTGCGAGCACACGCTCGCCGCGCTGCGTGGACCGTTGTGGGGACCGGTCGCGCACGTCGTGTACTTCGGGCCGATCATCGCGGTCGCGATCGTGTGCTGGAAGCGGATCTGCGCGGTCGCGTGGTCGTGGGGACCGGCGGCCGTGGTGGCGCTCCTGCTCGTCGTCGCGTTCGCGGCGGGCTCGAACTCGCGCCAGTGGAACCACCTCGAGCCCTTCCTGGTCGCCGCGACGATCGCCGCGACGGCTGCTTGGTGGACGCCGCGCCGCACGATCGCGTTCGGCGTGCTCGCGGTCATCTGGTCGAAGGTGTGGTTCCACCTCGGCTACGACACGGTGCTCGACTGGCACTCGTTCCCGAACCAGCGCTACTTCATGAACACCGGCCCGTATTCCGCAGATGGACCATATGTCGTGCACGTCGTCGCCACGATCTTGACGGTGGTTGCATGCTGGCGCTTGTTAGTGTATAAACGACACCAATAAAGCGAATGGGTCATGTCTACCAAGCTCTCCAAGTTCCTCTCTCTCGTTCTGCGCCACGAACCGGCGCGCATCGGCATCACGCTCGATAGCGCGGGCTGGACCGATGTCGACGCGCTGCTCGCGGCATCGGCCGCGCACGGCGTCGCGATCACGCGCGACGAGCTCGTTCAGATCGTCGCGACCAGCGACAAGCAGCGATTCGCGCTATCGCCCGATGGCGCGCGGATCCGCGCGAACCAGGGCCACTCGGTCGAGGTCGAGCTCGAGCTCGCGCCCGCCGTGCCGCCGGCGATCCTCTATCACGGCACCGTCGATCGGTTCCTCGACTCGATCCGCGCGCAGGGCCTGATCAAGGGCGAGCGTCACCACGTCCATCTGTCCGCGGATGTCACGACCGCGCAAAAGGTCGGTGGCCGCCGCGGCAAGCCCGTGGTGCTCGCCGTTCGCGCGGCCGAGATGGTCGCGGCCGGCCACACGTTCTACGTGTCGCAAAACGGTGTGTGGCTGACCGACGCGGTGCCGGCGACGTTTGTCGATTTCCCCGAAGCGGCTCCTGCCTCGCCGGCACGCCACACGAGCGGTGGCGGTCACGCCGCGGGCACCGCGTCGCGCGGCAAGAAGGTCAAGATCGCCGAGTCGACGCTCGCTGCGTGCGAGGCCGGGTTCTACACGAACGCGGCGGGTGCGCGGGTCGAGCTCGCGCCCGCGCTCGACGCCGCGAAGGTGGGCACGCAGCTGTACGAGCTCGGCATCACCGACCTCGCGAACACCGAAGAAGATCCGGCCGGGATGGCGCCGCGTGCGCCGCGCACGACCGCGCTCGAAGTGACGGGCGAATCGACGCTCGAGGCGCTCGTGCGTCTCTCCGGCGATGGCGGTCACGTGGCGTGCCTCAACTTCGCGTCGGCTCGCAACCCGGGCGGTGGCTTCCTCGGCGGTGCGCAGGCGCAAGAAGAGTCGCTCGCGCGATCGAGCGCGCTGTATCCGTGCCAGCTCACTCGGATGTCGCACTACGAGCGGAACCGCCATCAGCGGTCGTTGCTCTACCTCGACCTCGCGCTGTGGTCGCCGCTCGTCCCGTTCTTCCGCGACGACGACGGGGCGTGGCTCGACACGCCCGTGCTCGCCTCGGTGATCACGTGCGCGGCGCCGAACGCCGGCGCGCTCGGTCGCAACACCTCGACCGAGGAGCTGCGCGCGACGCTCGAACGGCGCGGCCGGTTCGTGTTCGACATCGCGCGTCACCACGGCGTCGACACGCTCGTGCTCGGGGCGTGGGGGGCGGGCGTGTTTCGCAACGACCCGGTGATGGTCGCCGACATCTTCAAGCAGCTGCTCGCACGCGACTTCGCGAACGTGTTCGCGCGCGTCGCGTTCGCCGTGATCGGGACATCGGAGGCGAGCGCGAACCACCGCGCGTTCGCCGAGGCGTTCGCTCAGTAACCGACGTATTCGACGACGCCACGCAACAGCCACGGGCCCCGAGTGACCTGTGGTGCGATCGGCAGGTGGCGCAAGGCCAAGTGGATGAATGATCGTCGCCGGCCGCGGTCCGGTGACTGCGACGTAGAGCCCCTCGAGCTGTGTCCACGCATGCCGAGCATAGCGGTCAAGCGCGCGCGAGCGTGTCGGCGCGCTTGATCAGCGTCGGGATTCGAAACGGGCCGTGCATCGCGACGACATGCGCTGCAGCGACCGTCGGATCCAAGCCGGTGGCCGTGACAAACAGCGGCGACGTGCTCTCTCCGCGCGTCACCGCGATCGCGTCGGCGCCGGCGTAGTGGGTCTTCGCGATCCCGACGACCGGCACCCCGAGCTCCGCGTGAAGATGCGCACCGAGTCCGGGCCTTCCGGCGTCGAGCCAGACGTAGCCGTCGACGATCGCGAGCTCGATCGCCTCGCCAAACCCGGCGAGGGCGGCGCGCAGGTACGGCAGCTCGCGCTCGAAGAACTTACCGGGCTCGTACGCCGCCGCTGGCTCCGCGGAGCACACGACGTGCTCTCTCGCAGCCACGGCATCGGTCCACGCATGAAAACCCACGCACGCGGTGACCACAGAGGTCTCGCGATAGTCGACGTCGAGGCAGACGATCACGGCGGTACAGCGGGCGAGGCGGGCGTCGCGATCTGCTGCGGTGGCTTGCCGAGCGGCGCGAGCTGAAGCATCCGCTTCTGCAGCTTGTCCTGCAGCTCTTTCGGCATCAGCGAATTGCACTGCTCGAGCGCCTTCAGATCACCTGGCTTCGTCGCGGTGATGCACTGGACCAGCGCCGCGGGCCAGTGATCGTCGACGCACGCGACCTCCATCGCCGGCATCATCTTCGCGATCATGACCCGTGCGTCGCTGCCGACCGCGTCGATCTGGGTCTGCACGGCCTGCTGGACCCGCGTCACGACGAGCCCGCACTCGGGCATCGCCGAACCGCTACCGGAGCCAGTGCCTGTGGCCCGGTCCTGGCGCTGGCAGCTCGCGAGCATCGCGACCACCACCACCACGCCGAGCCGCGCACGCACTCAGATGTGCTTCTGGATCTCGGCTTCGAGCTTGCTGCGCGGCATCGCGCCGACGAGCTGACCGACGACCTTGCCACCCTTGAAGATGAGAAGCGTCGGGATCGAGCGCACGCCGTACTGCTGCGGAACGATCTGATGATGATCGATATCCATCTTGGCGACGTTCAGCTTGCCCTTATACTCGTCGGCGAGAGCGTCGACGGTAGGAGCGATCTGCTTGCAGGGGCCACACCAGACGGCCCAGAAATCGACGAGGGTCGGGGTGTCGGACTTCAACACTTCGGTCTCGAAGTTGGCGTCGGTGAGCTCTTTAACGTTCTGGCTGGCCATACGTACCTCCAGGAAGCCACTTGTTTAACCCTTGGGACAGCGGACCGCAAGGTGGTCGATAGGCTGGTACAATTAGTTCCCCGGGAATGTCACGCCTCTTCATTTCGGTCGATCGCCTAGATGCCTGGACGGCGGAAGGACGCGCCTCACTCGTGGGCGACCGGATGACGCTCACCGAGCTCGGGCGCGCGTTTTCGATGACGCCGGCGGTCTGCTTCGTCAAGACTAACGGTCACAGCGATGACCCGCACGACCTGGTCGGCCGCGTGAAGTCCAAGCCTCAGCTCGAGGCGATGGGCGCCGAACAGCTCTCGAACTCGGTGATCTTCAACGACACCGCGTACGATGTCATCGACGGGTTCATCGGAGAGCCGCTACCTCCGTGACGGCGCCGCTCTCGGTCGCCGCATCACCGGCGTTCTGGGTGGCGGTCGTCGCGTACTGCGTCGCGTCGGTCCTGTTACTGGTCGTGCTCGCCGGCAAGGCGAACGTTCGGCCGGTCGCAGTCGCGTTCGTCGTGATCGCGATGCTCGCGCACGGCACCGATATCGGCTGGCGCGGCGTCGAGGGCGTCCATCCCGCCGGCACCGTGCGCGAGGCGATCGGCTTTCTCGCATTCATCATCACCGGCGGCTACGTGCTCGCGAGCACCCGCTACCGGCTGACGCTCGGCGGCGTCGTCGTGATGCCGGTGTCACTCGTGTTGCTGTTGCTCGCGCGGCTCACACCCGCGGGCGATCGGTCCGAGGATCTCTCGGTGCTCGGCAAGATCCACATCTCGCTCGCGACGCTCGGCGTCGGCATCTTCGCGCTCGCGAGCGCGCTATCCGCGATCTATCTCGTCGAGGATCGGGCGCTCAAGCGCAAGCGGTTCGATACCGCCGCCTTCAAGGACCGCGGCGCGCCGCTCGAGTCGCTCGATCGCCTCGCGCATCGCCTGGTGTGGGTCGGGTTCCCGATCTTCACGGTCGCGCTCGTGCTCGGCGCGATCTGGATCGCGCGGCTCGGCGAGGATCTCGGCCGGGTCGAGTACCTGCTCGCCGCGGTCACGTGGTTCGTCTTCGCGACGTTGCTCGTCGCGCGCCAGATCTACGGCTGGCGGGGCCGCCGCGCCGCGAAGCTCACGCTCGAAGGGTTCGCCGCCGCGCTCGCCGTGCTCGTGATCTATCTCGTCCGACGGATCGTCGGGTGAGTCGGGGATGAGCGAGCTGTTCGTCGTCGGTCTCAGCTGGCGGACCGCGAAGGTCGCGGTCCGCGAGAAGCTGGCATTCCGCGAGGACGAGGTCGCCGACACTCTCCTCGCGCTGACCCGGGAGCTGCCGGTCACCGAGGCGCTCTTGATCTCGACCTGCAACCGCGTCGAGGTCTACGGCGTCGCGAAACCCGAGACCAACATCGCGAGCTCGGTCCGGACCTGGCTCGCGCAGCGCCGCAGCGCCAAGCTCGCCGAGCTCGACAGCGCGCTCTACGAACGCCGCGGCCCCGCCGCGATCCGCCACGTGTTCGCGGTCGCATCGTCGCTCGATTCGCTCGTCGTCGGCGAAGCTCAGATCCTCGGCCAGCTCAAGGACGCGTACGCGATCTCCGGGACCGCCGGGACCACGGGGCCGGTGCTGTCGCGTGCGATCGAGCGGGCGTTCGGCGTCGCGAAGCGCGTGCGCACCGAGACCACGATCGCGCGCGGCGCTGCGAACGTATCTTCGGTGGCCGTCGAGCTCGCCGGCCGCGTGTTCGGCGATCTGTCGGGCAAGAGCGTGCTCGTCGTCGGTGCCGGCAAGATGAGCTCGCTCGCGGCGCGCCATCTCTACACGAACGGCGCGCAGCGGATCATCGTCACGAATCGCTCGCCCGAGAAAGCCGAGGCGCTCGCCGACGAGATCGAGGGTACGGCCGCACCGTGGGCCGACCTCGAGCGCTTGCTCGCCGGCGCCGACGTCGTGATCAGCTCGACCGGTGCGCGCGAGCCGGTGCTGACGCGCGCGATGTTCAAGCGCATCGCGAAGGCGCGCAAGTACAAGCCGATGATGATCATCGACATCGCCGTGCCGCGCGATGCCGAGCCGCAGATCCAGGACATCGACGGCGTCTACCTGTTCGACATCGACGATCTCGACAAGGTCGTCGCCGCGAACCTCGCCGAGCGC
>JBDUAS010000550.1:0-2660 GCA_040004535.1 Deltaproteobacteria bacterium | reverse complement strand
ACGAGCCCGACATCCAGGAGAACACCTGGCCGTTCAAGGGCTTTCGGGTCGAAGGGGAGGGTGCAGAGCAGGGCGCGCGGATCGCGCTCGATTCGGTCGTGCTACCGCCGGTCGATCTCGCGCACTGCTTCGTCGTGACGATGCCGATCAAGTTCGAGGACGTCACGCCCGAGCTCGTGATCCGGATCCATCAGATCATCCAGCTCGAGAAGCCCGCGCACACGCATTACTACTTACAGTTCACGGAAGAGGAGGGCGACGTCGAGCTTCGCGAGTTCTTCGCGATCGGCCTGCGCTCCGGTATCGGCATTGGTGCCGAGGTCGTCCAAGCCCTCCCCGAAGAACCGCCTGTTGGAGAAAAGCAATGAGCGACGCCGTTCAGGGATTCAAGCGCATCAACTTCTTCAAGGGCTTTCTCACGACCGAGAAGGATTGGAACGACGCCGAGCGCTATCACATCGACAAGCGCCGCCTTCACAACCGGATGCTTCACAGCCCGGGCGTCGTGCAGGGCTACCAGGGCGACTTGCGCGTGACGGCTCGTGCGCGCGGCGATCTCGCGGTCGAGGTTCAGCCGGGCTACGCGATCGACGGCATGGGAAACGACCTCATGATCTTCGACGCGACGATCCGCAACATCAACCTCGAGGAGTTCAAGCTCCCGCAGACGATCTACATCGTGCTGCGCTACTACGAGGAGCTCACCGACTTCATCGCGTACAAGGAGAACCTCGAGTACAAGGGCCACCGCCGGGTGCTCGAGAGCTGCAAGATCGAGCTGTCGCAGACCGAGCCCGATATCGGCCGCGAGGTCGAGCTCGCGCGCGTGTATCTCGAGAAGGGCGTCAACCGCGTGCGAGATGCACGCGATCCGCACGCGCCGGTCGCGAACGAGATCGACATGCGCTACGTCCAGCGCGGCGGGCTATGCGGCTCGATGCTGCCGGGGTTCTTGCGCTTGAAGCTCGAGACCTTGCTCCAGCAGATCCGCCGCGCCGGCATCGAGTACACCCGCCGCGGCGTGATCGCCGGGCACGACGTCGTCCAGGGCTGCAATTCGGCGCTGATGCTGCTCCACGCGAACCTCGTCGATCTGCGCAACGTGTTCGAGATGTTCAAGCTGATCATCGACACCGAGGGCGAGCTCGCGCTCGATGTCGACGTTCACCATCCGACGATCGCTCAGAAGAAAGAGTTCTCCGAGTACCGGCGCCAGGTCGAGATCCTGCGCGGCCTGCTCGCCGAAAACAAAAACAACAACGAAGCGTTCCAGAACCTCCTCGCGTATCAAGGCAAGTGCGCCGAGATCGCGCTGTCGGCGATCGGCGATCTCAAGCCGGTGATCGTCGCGCCCGAGGAGAAGAAGGAAGAGAAGGTCGCCGACATCAAGGATTGGGAGGGCGTCAAGGTCATGCCTCAGCCCAAGCCCCAGATGGATCTCGAAGGCATC
Organism: Deltaproteobacteria bacterium; assembly: GCA_040004535.1. Lineage (GTDB taxonomy): Bacteria > Myxococcota_A > Polyangia > Haliangiales > Haliangiaceae > JABFXX01. The sequence goes on along the minus strand of JBDUAS010000550.1, from coordinate 1,210 downwards.
ACGTGGGTGCTCGTCGACGAGATCGAGATCCTCAACAAGGAATCGGAAGACAAGCACATCTTCACGATCAAAGAGGCGAAGGACTCGTACCGTTCGCGCCAGAAGCTCAAGTACCCCGACGGCACGACCGTCGAGGATACGGGGCGCGCGCACGTCGACGGCTACTCCGAGTTCAAGCTGCTCAACGTCACGGCGAACAAGCCCATCGTGATCCTGCGCCGCATGGACTACGTCTACGGCGACTACGAGCTCGAGATGTCGATCAACGGCAAGAAGGTCTCGGTCGTGTCGTGCGTCGGGACCGACCGCGTCCATCGCTGGCGCAACTGGCCGGCGCTGATCGCCCCCGAGTACGTGAAGGACGGCACCTTGTTGGTCCGCCAGCAGTCGATCACCGCCGGCCGCGACATCAACATGTTCCACATCTGGGTCTATCAGCCGAAATAACAGACCCGCGCAGAAACCATGTGCCGGGCGTCGGCGCGTGACGACGTGCTAGGATACCGCTCCGAGGAGGGGGTCCATGTTCCTCAAATACATCGACTTCATCTTCCAGCCGTTCCGCGCCATCTATAACAAGTGGCTCGGCGTCAAGAACATCAAGGGCAACTTCCAGGTCGACGTCAATCGCGCCAAGGCGATGGGCAAGCGCGGCCAGCAGTTCGTCGGTGACGCGAACGCGAAGGTCGGCAACTTCGCCGGCGGCCAGCAGCCACAGCAGCAAGCGGCCGGTGCGAACGGCCAGCCAGCGCAACAGGGTTACCAGCCGCAGATGGGCTATCAGCAACCGCAGATGGGCTATCAGCAGCAAGGGCCCGGCGGCTATCCCCAACAGCCTGCGATGCAGCAGGCCGGTCCGCAGAATTACGGTTACCAACAAGGAGCTCAGAACATGCAGCCAGGAATGCCGGGAATGCCGCCGATGGGAGCGCCGCCGGGAATGCCAGGCATGCCGATGGGTGCGCCGCAGATGCCGGGTGGGGCTCCGAATCCCAACCCGCCGATCCGCACGAAGGGGTTCTGGATCTTCAAGAAGAAGTTCTGCTCGCAGTGCGAGCAGCGCCTCGACAAGACCTGGGATAGCTGCCCGTACTGCGCTCAGATCGCGCAGCAGGCTGCGATGGCGCCGTCGAAGCTGCAGAAGCTCAAGACCCAGGCGTTCGTGCTCGACTCGAGCGGCGGCCCGGGTAGCGTGCAGTTGCTCGGCTGG
>JBDUAS010000070.1:0-28748 GCA_040004535.1 Deltaproteobacteria bacterium | reverse complement strand
CGGATCACGAACACGTCGATGTAGCGGTCCTTGCCGATCACCGTCTTGCCGAGCGTGATCTCGACGTACACCACGAGCCCGTGCGGACCGTAGTTGTGATGGATGTAGCTCGCGATCAGATCGCGATACTGGTTGCCGGTCATCGTCACGGCGTGACGCTCACAACGTCAGGCCGAGCTGTGGCGCGCCAGACTTCGTCTCGCCCTGCGACTCCGCCCTGCCCGCCTCTTGCGCATGCGTCTCGAGCAACCGCGAGCGCGTGATGTCGACCGCTTCCTTGCACAGGTCATTTCCCATGAAGTTACGACCGCGCGTGATCGCCGCGAATCCGACCGAGCCCGAGCCCATGAACGGATCGATCACCAGCTGCCCCGCTTGGGTGCTCTGCGAGATCAAAGTCTCGCTGATGCTCGGCGGCTTCTCCGCCGGGTAACCACCGTTGATCCGCGGTGCTTGCAGGATGTCCGCGACGCCCAGGTCGTTGAGCTTTCGCTTGCCCTTCTCGAAGAACAAGATGCACTCGTAGCGCGCACGGTAGTGATATCCCATGCCGATATTCTTTTTATCCCAGATGATCGGCTTCCAAAATTTGAAGCCGGCTTCCTCGGCCATCGGCTTCGCCACGAACATCGTCTCGGGATCGCAATAAAGATAGAAGTGCGTGTCCTTCTTCAGCACGCGATAGACCTCGGCGAACAGCTCGGGGAAGCGGTCGTTGTGGAAAATCTGGAACCAGTCGTTGCTCGACGCTTTGGAGTGCTTGAGCCGCGTGGTCGTGCCGATCGCGCGATGCTTTTCGAGGGATTCGTACGGCGGATCGGTGACGACCAGATCGACGGATCCCGCGGGCAGCGAGCGCAACCAGGCGACTGCGTCGCCGTGCGCTAACTGGAACCGAGGTGCTTCCATGCGAGAGACACTCGCATCGGGGTCTGACACTGAACACGCGCTCAGACCGTGATGCGAGCGATCTCGCGGCCTTTACCAGACCGAGCAGTTCTTCGCGGGCGCCATCGGCGTGCCGACCTTGCAGCTGAACGCGGCGGCGAAACCGGGCTGGTTGACGACCACGCCGTTGACCCGGAACTCGGCCGGCGAATGCGGATCGGAGTGCGCGCGCGTGGTCAGCGACTCTGTCGTCACCTTCATGCACCACGACTGCGCGTAGCCCAGGTAGTAGAGCTGGTCGTCCGAGAACCCGTCGACGGTCTTCTGGACCGGCGTCTTCTGCTGCTGGCGCCACGTCTTGTACGCCTCGTACGCGAGCTTGACGCCGCCGTTGTCGGCGATGTTCTCGCCCGAGGTCAGCTTGCCATCGAGGTGAACGTGCGGGACCGGCTCGTACTTCGAGTACTGGTCCTGGATGCACTTGGTCGCGGTCTTGAAGTTCGCCTTCGTCGACTTCGACCACCAGTCGCGCAGGTTGCCGTCGGCGTCGAACTGGCTGCCCTGATCGTCGAAGCCGTGCGTCATCTCGTGACCGATCGTGCCACCGCCGGTGTCGCCGAAGTTGACCGCGGGATGGAAGCTCGGCCCGTAGAACGGCGGCTGCAATTGCCCCGCCGGCAGCACGAGCTCGTTGAGCGAGCTGTCGTAGTACGCGTTCACGGTCGGCGGCGTCATCTGCCAGTCGAACCGATCGACGGGCTTGCCGATCTTCGCGAGCTGGCGCGCGAGCTCCCACTTCGTCGCGACCCGCACGTTGCCGGCGAAGTCGGTCTTCGAGATCGTGAACTCGTACTTCTTCCACTTGTCGGGGTAGCCGACGAGGTACGCCATCTTGTCGAGCTTCTGCTTCGCCGGGCCGCGCGTCGCATCGTCCATCCACGCGAGCGTGTCGAGCTCGCCGCGCATCGCACCGAGCACGGCCTTCGTCAAATCCGTTGCAGACACCTTCGCGTTGCCGGCGAACTTCTGCTTGACGTACGACTGCGCGAGCAGCTCGCCGAGCTCGCTATCGACGTGATGCACGCAGCGCCGCCAGCGCGGCGGCAGCTCCTTCAAGCCGGAGAGCTCCTTGTCCATCGAGAACGCCTCGTCGACCCACGCCTTCGAGAGATCCGGCCCGGCCGCGCGGAGCACTGTCCACGTCAGGTAGTCCTGCAGCGCTGCCGGCTTCTCGCTGCCGAGCATCTTCACGATCGCGACGTAGTATTTCGGATCGTTCACCGTGATCGCGGTGACCGCCGGGATGTTCTGCTTCGCGAGGTAGTCGCCCCACGGGAACGCGCCGACGTCCTTCTCGAGCCCGGCGCGATCGACGCGGTGATACACGGCGTGCGGATCGCGGCGCGTCACATCATCTTGTTGCAGCTTCGCGACCGCAGCCTCGACTCGATACGCGTTATCGGCCGCCGCCTTCGCCGCCTTCGCGTCGAGTCCGAGCAGCTGGAACATCCGCACCTGATGCGCCTGGTAGACCTTGCGCGTCCTCGGGATCGTGTCGGTGTTCTGCAGGTAGTACTTGCGCTCGGGCAAGCCGATACCGCTTTGATCGAGGCCCGCGATCACCTTCGTCGCATCGTTGAAGTCCTGGGTCGGGCCGAGCACGAAGAACGGATAGACGTTCTCGCTGTGCAAGAACGCGATCGTCTGCGCCGCGGTCTTGCCGTCCTTGACGGTCTTGATCTGCTCGAGCAACGGCTGGATCGGCGTGATGCCAGCCTTCTCGATCGCCGCTTCGTCCATGCACGCCGCGTAGTAGGCGCCGATCTTTTGCGTCACCGGATCGCTGCCCGGCTTCGCGGCGGCGTTCTCGAGCACTTGCTTCTCGAACTCCTCCGCCTCCTTGATCACCATCGGGATCGCGCCCCAGCTCGAGCGGTCAGGCGGAATCACCGCGGTCTTCGTGAAACCGCCGCACGCGTACGCGAAGAAGTCCTTGCACGGGTCGGCGCCCTTATCGAGCCAGGCCGGCACGATGCCCGACTGCGCGAGCGTCATCGGCGGAGGCACCGAGATGATCTTCGCGGGCTCGGGCGCGCCAGGCGCAGGCGCCTGATCCGCCGGTTGGGACCTCGTACAAGCAGCCCAAGCAGAAACGACAACGACGAACAAAAGCCTGCGCATGGCGCGGACCATATCCTGCGCGTTCCGACGCGGCTAGCAGACTCGTGCGTACCGCGCGCGGGGTCGCAGGCTGTCTCAGCTCGCGTCGCCGTGCGCGGCCGGCACTTGCTTGCTGGTCCGCGTCGAGATGTTCAGCGCCTTCTCGATCCGCGCGAACCGCTCGAGCATCTCCTCGTGCATCCGATCGTTCTTCTCGTGGAGGTGCGCGACCTCTAGCTCGGCCTTGAGGTTGACCTCGTACTCGATGTTGTTGCGAATCGCGTCTCGCGCCGCCGAGCGATTGCCGCTGAACAGCAGCAGCGTCGACAGGATGATCGCCTCGAGCGAGACCGTCATGGTCAGCAAGTTGTACGGGAACGGATCGAACGCCCACGGCGTCGAGTTGAACCCGATCCACGTCGCGAACAGGATCGCGTGCAGGACGAGGAACGTGATGCTGCCCGAGAACGCCGCGACCCAATCGGCGACGCGCATCACGATGTTGCCGCGGTCGACCTCGACCTCTTCGTTGACGTTGCGCGACACCCGCGATTGCAACAGCGCGTTCGCCTTGCGCGTCATCCGCCCCATCGCCGCGAGCATGTCGAGCGCCGCATCGGGGCGCTTCCTGAACAGCTGCTGGAGATCCTCGCGATCGAGGATCCACAGCTCGCTCGCGGTCACCACCACGCCGGTCGCCGTGCGCGAGCCACCGTCGAGCAGCGACAGCTCGCCGAAGAACTCCCCGGGCTCGGCGACGTGCAACACGATCTTCTGGCCGGCCTTGTCTTTCACGAACAGCTCGACCTGACCGGTGTGGACGATGAACATCGAATCGCCTGGATCGCCGGCCTTGAACAACACGTCGCCGGGCTTCACCGCGCGCTCCAGCATCGCCGACGCGAGCACCGAGCGCTCGTCGTCGTCGAGCTGTTGAAACAACGAGATGCTCGCCAGGAACCCTGGATCCACCGCCATTGGCCCACGATACACCGAAGTGGTGATTATCCCTTCGTGGTCAGCTGATATCCGACGCTGACGTCGAGCGACAGCGGCTGCATCGTTCCGCCGAGCGCCGTGCCGCCCTGCTGGTCGTTACGCACCATCGTGTTCGCGACCTGCGGGAAGTAGGTCTGGTTCCACATCGAGCCGCCAGCGTTCTCGCTGACCGCGACGACGCGGCCGAGGTCGATGCCGAGCGCCGCTGCCGTTTGTTTCGCCTTGTCCTTCGCTGCGGTCAGCGCCATGTCGCGGACCTTCTTCTTGAGCTCCGGCAGATCGCTGCGCCGGAACGCGCTCGACAGCTGCGACGCGCCGGCATCCGCGCCCGCTTCCATCAGCGCGCTGATCTGGCCAAAGTCGCGCGTCGTCGCGGTCACCGTGATCTGCGCGCGATACGTGTTGACCTTCAGCGGATAGAGATTCGGCTCGTACACGGGCTCGAGCGTGACGAGCGACAACTTCATGTCCTTCGGCTGCACACCCTGCTTCGTGAGAGCGGCGATCAGCGCCTGTTCCTTACCGTCGACGGCAGACGTTGCCGCACCCGGTCGTGTGTTGTCGGCGCTCAGTGTCATCGTGAGGTCCGCACAGTCAGGGCTGACTTCCAGAGTTGCAGAGCCGGTCACGGTCATGAGACCGGGGTTCTCGGGCACAGGTGGCGAGACGGCGATCACGCGCTCGTGGCAGCCGAGAGTGGCTAGAAGCGGAAGGAACATGATGGTCTTGGTCATGTTCGTCTAGACGCATCTCGCGGTCGTGCGTATGCGCGCGCGGGGCGGTTCTTACACATCGCTTACGAGGATGCGTTGCCGGTGAACGCGCGTTGGTTTTGGCCGTCATCGTGTATATGAGGTTCGCGGCCGCAGTAGCAGTTCTCCTCCTCACCGGGGCCGCCCACGAGGCCGGTGCTGAGACACGTGGAGCGCGCTGTGTAGGGGATTACGCCGAGGACCTGACGGCGCTGTCGCCCGGCGCGCGCGAGCTCGAAGCTCGCACCAAGTCCTACTCGTATGCCGTCCGCACCACGGCGACGTACGAATGCGTGGCCTACGGCGGCGACGGCAACTTGAAGACGACCCGCGTCAACACGATGGCGTACGGCACGGCGTTCGGGTACCGCCACACCGGCGAGGACACACTGTTGCTGACGAACCAGCACGTGGCGGAGTGGCCCGCGGTCACCGATGCAGATCACCCCGTCGACGGAGTGCCAGCTGGCTGCAAGCGCGTCGCGGATGCGCTGCGCATCGTCGACAACGACCATGACGACTACGCCGCCGACGACGTGCCGCTGACCCGCGTGGTCGTCGACCCGATGCTCGACATCGCGATCCTGAAGGCGAAGACCAAGCTCGAGGTCATGCCGTGGAAGGTCGGCAAGAGCGCCAGCGTGGCGGCTCGAACCTCGGTCGAGGTCAAGGGGTACCCGCTCGGCGCGTTCAGCGCGACGAACGTCGGTAAGGTCGTGTCGGCGTACGACCACGACGACTTCGGCGGCTGGAACCACGACGACTTCGTGGTCGACGCGCTGCTCACCCACGGCGGCTCGGGCTCGCCCGTGCTCGCGATCTCGTGCAAGACCGGCGAGTGGGAGCTCGTCGGCGTGTTCCACGCGCACTACAGCGGAGCGAGCGCGCTGAACGTCGTCGTCGCGATCGATCAGGTTCGCGACATGATGCAGACCCTGAAGCGCCCCACGAAGCCAGGCGACCACGGGCCTCAGCTCGACGTCGCGGCGCGAGCGCGGGTCACCGGCGCGGCAACGTCGAGTGACCCGCCGTTCTTCGCGTTCGGCTCGCTGACCGCCTCGGTCCGGGCCCGCCCCGACGGCGCGCTGGTGTTCGCGGTGTACCCGGCGGACTTCCCGGCGACGACCCGGCCGATCCTGGTGATCGAGGATCTGCCGGACTCGAAGGCGTTCGGTGCACTCGGCACGGTCTACGCCGGGGGCCCGCACGGCCTCCAGGCGGTGACGCTCGCGACAGCGGACGCCGAGAGCCAGCAGCAACTCCTTCACGCGCTCACCCTGCTCCGCACCGATGCGGTGATCGCGTTCGACTACCGCGCCGCGGTGCCGACCGCCGACAAGTCGCGTGACTCGTACGAGAAGGTCGCGACGCAGAAGAAGGCGCTCGGCCGCATGCTCGACGGCCAGCACGACAGCGTCCAGGCGATCGTCGACCTTGCCCAGAAGCTCAAGGGCGCTGGCTCGGCCGTCCGCCTCGCGGACCTCGAGACCGTCGGCGACTCGTCGGTGACGCCGGCGTCGTCGGCAGGTGCCGCCGCGATGGTCCCCGACGCGCACTAATTGAGCTTATAAACGTCGGCGTGACGATCGCCAAGAAGCTCGAGCGCCTGGGCAAAAAGCGCCTGTTGCTCGCGATCCACGATGTCAGCTTTCCGTCGGATCCCGACGAGGATATCGGCCGCGGCGCGCCCTCGACCCGGGCGGCGGCACGCCTGATGGGGCACGCCAAGGAGCTCGGGTTCACCGGGCTCCAGCTCGGGCCGCAGGGCCAGACCTCGCGCGACAACCCGTCGCCGTACGACGCGACGATCTTCTCGCGCCACACCGCGACGATCTCGATCGCCGCGTATCGCGCGACCGGCCTGGTCGACGAAGCGACGATCGCACGCGCCCTCGTCGCCGGCGGCGGGCCGGCGCAACCTACGCACGCATATGACGCGAGCGAGGCGCTGCTGATGCGCGCACACGCCGCGATGTTTCTCGGCGTGCGCCCGGATCTGCGCGCCGAGCTCGACGAGTTTCGCAGCGCGAATGGACGGTGGCTCGAGAGCGATGCGCTGTACGCCGCGCTCGCGATCCGCCACGACGGCCGCGCGCATCGCGACTGGCCCGCCGAGGAGCGCGACCTGTGGCGCGAGCACTCGCCGCTCGATCCGTTCGTGCTCGCCCGGATGGAGGCGAGTGCCGCGCTGATCGACGAAACCCGCTCGCGCCAGGCCCACGACGAGGGTGTCGCCGGAACGCGGGACGCGATCGCGCGCGAGCTCGCCGCGCTGCGCGCCCGGATCGAGGCGCTCAAGGCGAACAAGGACGAAGCCGCCGCGCGGATGCTCTCGCTCGCCAGCGAGCACGCGATTCCGATCGATCGCTACTGCTTCGGCCAGCTCCTCGCGCATCGCGAGCACGCGCGCGTGCGCGACGTCGCGACCAGCCTCGGGCTCGCACTGTACGGCGATCTCCAGGTCGGTTACGCCGATCCCGATGCGTGGGCGTACACCGCCGCGTTCATGGCGGGCTATCGGATGGGCGCGCCGCCGAGCCGCACGAACCCAGCCGGTCAGCCGTGGGGCTATCCCGTCCTCGATCCGACCCAGCGCCTCGGCCGCAGTGCCGCGCTCGTGTTCGCACGCGCCGACAAGGCCTTCACCGAGTACGACGGCTTGCGCCTGGATCACCCCCACGGCCTCGTGTGCCCCTGGGTTTACAAAACCGAGACCGGCGACGACGGCCAGGCGGTGCGCGACGGCGCGCGCTTGTTCGAATCCCCGGGGCTCTCCGATCATCCCGCGCTCGCCTCGCTCGCGAAGGTCACGATCGATCAGCTCGATCCGACGCAGACGCGCTACGCCGACGGCTGGGTCCGCGCGCTCGAGCCGTGGCAGATCAACGACTACTCGCTTTACTTCGAGATGCTGCGGATCGCCGCAGAGCAGAAAGGCCGCAGCTTCGCCGACGTCAGCTGCGAAGTGCTGAGCACGATGCCGTTCCCGCTCGGCGCGGTGCTCGCAAAGTACGCGCTCGGCCGCTGGCGCGTCGCCCAGAAGGCGAACCTCGACGACGCGCGCGACGTCTACCGCATGGACCACGCCCAGCGTGCCGACTGGGTGATGCTCGGTAACCACGACACCGCGCCGATCTTCGCCCTACTCGCCGAGTGGCCGGCCGCGAAGCGCGAGCAATGGGCGCGTCACCTCGCGGCGCGCCTGGCCCTGCCGCGACCCGAGCGCCTCGCGTCGGATGGCTTCTTCGCGAACGCGATGCTCGCCGAGCTGCTCGCGAGCCCGGCCGAGAACGTGTCGATCTTCTTCGCCGACCTGTTCGGCTATCACGAGCGGTTCAACCTCCCCGGCGTCGTCGACAACACCGCGAACTGGTCGCTTCGCTTACCGAGCGAGTTCGAGCAGCTCTACGCCGACCGTCGAGCAGCCGGAGCTGCCCTCGATCTCGAGCTCGCCGCCGATCTCGCACTGGCCGCGCCGGGTCGAGCGTAACGGCGTCGGGCTGCGACGCGCGTGCGACATACGGATCCGTCGCATCGTGCGGTTTCCACGATGCAATTCAGCCATCGTTTGTGAGGCCGCCCGACGTGCGCGGCGTGGCCGGTGCGGTGATGCTCCCCGCAGATGAAGATCGCTCTTCCGTCTCTAGCCCTGCTGTTCGCCTGCGGTGGTGCGAGCTCGCCCTCGCCCGCGCCCCACACGGTGGCGCCCGCCGCTGCGCCACCGCCGACCGCGCCGGTCGCTGCAACGGCGCCGCAGGCACCGGATCTACGCTTGCCGACGTTCGCGCATCCACTGCACGAGGACGTCGACCTCACGCTCGATCCGACGAACGAGGACTTCAAGGGCAAGATCACGACCGAGCTCGACATCACCGAGGCGAAGCCGGTGCTGTGGTTGAACGCCGACGAGATCACGGTCGACGAAGCGACGTTGAACGCGAACGGTACGCTGCTCGTCGCGAAGGCGATCACGCCGAAGAAGGGCTACCTCGGCCTCGTGTTCGACCGCCCGCTGCCGGTCGGCAAGGCGACGCTCTCGATCGCGTATCGCGGCAAGGCACACAAGGACGACGGCGACGGCATCTATCGCGTGCAAGAAGCCGGCGACTGGTACGTGTTCACCCAGTTCGAGTCGACCGACGCGCGCCAGGCGTTCCCCTGCTTCGACGAGCCGTCGTTCAAGATCCCGTGGCACGTCACGCTCCACGCGAAGAAGGGGCTCGTCGCGCTGTCGAACACGCCGATCGAGCAGTCGACCGACGAAGCGAACGGTATGACGATGACGCGGTTCGCGGAGACCAAGCCGCTGCCGAGCTACCTCGTCGCGTTCGCGCTCGGCCCGTTCGAAGCGGTCGATGCCGGCAAGACGCGTAACGGCGCACCGATCCGGATCGTCGTGCCGAAGGGACGCACCGGCGATGTCGCATATCCGGTCAAGAGCACCAAGCGGATCCTCGATGCTCTCGAGGACTACTTCGGCACGCCGTATCCGTATCCCAAGCTCGACATGCTCGCGGTCGCGGTGTTCAACGCCGGCGCGATGGAGAACGCCGGGCTGATCACGTGGCAGCAACGAGCGATCCTGACCAAGCCGCAGGACGTGACCCACTACACCGAGGAGGAGTACGCGACCACCGCCGCGCACGAGATGGCGCACCAGTGGTTCGGCGACAAGGTCACGATGGCGTGGTGGGACGACACCTGGTTGAACGAATCGTTTGCGAGCTGGATGGAGGCGAAGCTGATCATCCAGCTCGAGCCGACCTGGGACGGCGAGGTCGACCTGGTCGGCGTGCGGAGCGGCGTGATGGGCCAGGACAGCCTCGATAGCGCGCGCCAGATCCGCCAGCCGATCAAGACCCAGAACGACATCTCGAACGCGTTCGACGGCATCACGTACCAGAAGGGCGAAGCCGTCCTGACGATGATCGAGCGCGCGATCACGCCCGACGTGTTCCAGAAGGGCGTCCGCGTCTACATCGCGAAGCACGCGTTCGGCAACGCGACGTACGACGACTTCGTCGGCGCGATGAGTGAAGCGGCGGGCAAGGATCTCAAGCCGCTGTTCGATTCGTTCGTGCAGCAATCTGGCGTGCCACTCGTCTCGGTCAAGCTCGCGTGCGAGAAGGGCGCGTCGCCGACGCTCGAGCTCGCGCAGAGTCGCTACAAGCCGACCGGCTCCGAGATCGATCCGAAGCGGACGTGGACGATTCCGATGTGCGTGCGGTGGAGCGCCGGTGGCAAGACCGGCCGCGACTGCACGACGCTCGCGGCGGCGACCGGCACGCTCGCGCTGACCGCGCCGTCGTGTCCCGACTGGGTGCTGCCGAACGAAGGCGAGACCGGCTACTACCGGATGCAGCCGCAGGGCAAGCTGCTCGATCAGCTGCTCGCGCACGTCAAGCAGCTCACGCTGCCCGAGCGCGTCGGTGTCATCGGCGATGTCGAAGCGCTCGTCAACAGCGGTGACGTCCAGCCGAGCGTCGCGCTCCAGCTCGTTCAGGATCTGTCGAAGGACAAGAACCGCCACATCGTCGACGCCGGCATCGGCATCGTCGCGGGCATCGACGACATGGTTCCGGACAATCTCCGCAAGAACTACGAGCGCCTGATCAACAAGCTGTACGCGGCGCACGCGCACGAGCTCGGCTGGACGAGCCGCCCGGGCGAGGACGAAAATACGAAACAGCTGCGCCCTGGCCTGCTGTCGCTCGTCGCGAACCTCGGCCGCGACCCGCAGCTGATCAAGCAGGCGACCGAGCTGGCGTGGAAGTGGGTCGACGATCACAAGGCGATCCAGCCCGAGCTCGTCGGCACGGCGTTGCACATCGCCGCGCGCTATGGCGATCAGAAGCTGTTCGATCGCTTGCACGCCGACGCGAAGAAGACGACCGATCGACAAGAGCGCGCACGCCTGCTCGGCGCGATGAGCGCGTTCATCGATCCGAAGATCCTCGAGCAGTCGATGCAGGTCGCGCTGTCCGGCGAGTTCGAGCTCCGCGACGGCCTCGGCCTGTTATTCGGCGGGTTCCAGGAGCCGAAGAACCGCGAGGCCGCGTACGCGTTCATCAAGACCCACTTCGACGAGATCTCGAACAAGATGCCGGCGCCCTATCGCGCCTACCTCGCGTTCACGTTCGTCGGCTTGTGCGACACGACGCGCAAGGACGAGATCGTCGCATTCTTCAAGCCCAAGATCGACACCTACGACGGTGGCCCGCGCGTGATGACTCAGGCCGTCGAGCAACTCGAGCTGTGCTCGGCGCAGAAGAAGGCGCGGACGCCCGGCGTGATCGCGTTCCTCAAGAAGCAGTGAACCACACCGCGCCGAGCGGCGGCACGGTGATCGCGAGGGACAGCTCGCGGCCGTGCGAGCGCACCGGCATCGCTTCGGCGGCGCCCAGGTTGCCCTGACCGCTGCCGCCGAACGTCGCCGAGTCCGTGTTGAGCAGCTCGTGCCACACGCCTGGCTTCGCGACGCCGACGCGATAGTTGTGACGCGGCACCGGCGTGAAGTTGACCGCGCACATGACGCTCGAGCCGTCGCGCGCGAGCCGCTCGTAGCTGAGCACGGAGTTGACCTTGTCGTCGGGATCGATCCAGCGGAACCCGGCGGGCTCGCAGTCGAGCTCGTGCAGCGCGCGGGTATCGCGATACATCCGGTTGAGCTCGCCGACGAGCAGCTGGATCTGCGCGTGCGCGGGTTGCTGGAGCAGCTCCCACGGGAGCGCGGCGTCGTGGTTCCACTCGCGGTCCATCGCGAATTCGTCGCCCATGAACAGCAGCTTCTTGCCGGGCTGGCTGAACATGTACGCGTAGAGCAGCCGCAGCGTCGCGAACCGCTGCCACGCATCGCCCGGGAACTTCGCGATCAGCGCGCCCTTGCCGTGGACGACCTCGTCGTGTGACAGCGGCAGCACGAACCGCTCGCTCCACGCGTACATCCCTCGCATGGTGAGCTGGTCGTGGTGGTACTGGCGATGGATCGGCTCGTGCGACAGATACGCGAGCGTGTCGTGCATCCAGCCCATGTCCCACTTGTACGAGAAGCCCAGCCCGCCCTGCGCTTCGCCCGTGACATGCGGCCACGCCGTCGACTCCTCGGCGACCGTGATCGTGCCGGGCTGCTCGCGTGCGATGGCGGTGTTGAGCCGCTGCAACAGCTCGACCGCCTCGAAGTACTCGTGGCCGCCATGCGCGTTCGGGATCCACTCGCCGGCCTTGCGGCCGTAGTCGCGATACAGCATCGACGCGACGCCATCGACGCGGAGCCCGTCGACGTGGAATTGCTCGAGCCAGAACAGCGCGCTCGACAGCAGGAAGCTGCGGACTTCCTGGCGGCCGAAGTCGAAGATCGCGGTGTGCCACTCGGGATGAAACCCGAGCCGGCGATCGGGATGCTCGAACAGGGCGGTACCATCGAAGAACCCGAGCCCGTGCTCGTCGGTCGGAAAGTGCGCGGGGACCCAATCGAGGATCACGGCGATGTTCGCCGCGTGCAGCGCGTCGATCAGCGCCATCAAGTCCTCCGGTGTGCCGTAGCGCGACGTCGCCGCGAAGTAGCCGGTCGTCTCGTAGCCCCACGAGCCGAAGAATGGATGCTCGGTCAGCGGCATCAGCTCGACGTGCGAGAACCCGAGCTTGCCGACGTGCTCGACGAGCAACGGCGCGACCTCGCGATACGTCAGCATCCGGCCGCCGTCGCCGCGCCGCCACGACCCGAGGTGGCACTCGTAGATCGACACCGGCGCCGTCGGACTCGAGTGCGCCGCCCGCTGCGCGAGCCACGCCGCGTCTTGCCACTCGTACGCGGTCTCCCACACGATCGATGCGGTGCCCGGTGCGAGCTCGCTCCGCCGCGCGAAGGGATCGGCCTTCGCGACCTGGTAGCCGCGCAGCTTCGACGTGACGTACAGCTTGTACAGCGCGCCTTTCTTCACACCCGCGACCCGGCCGCGCCACACGCCACCGGTGCTCGGGATCAACTGCAGCGGGCTCGCACCCGGCTTCCATGCGTTGAAGTCGCCGATCACCGACACCGCTGCCGCGTTCGGCGCCCAGGTCGCGAACGTGACACCGTCTCCGTCGAGGTGCGAGCCGAGCTTCTCGTAGAGCCGCGGGTGCGTGCCCTCGCGCATGAGGTGCGCGTCGAGCTCTCCGAACGCGGTCATGTCGGATCCGGCAGCAGCGCGAGCAAGCCGCGCAGGGGGATCTCGACCCATTCGGGCCGGTTATCGAGCTCGTAGCCGATCTCGTAGACGCACTTCTCGAGCAAGAAGAACTCGAGCAACAACTGGAGGTCGGCGTCGTTGTTCGGCGCGATCCGCGGCGGTGCTTTCTCGAGATAGCCCGCGAGGAACAGCGCCGAGGTCCAGTCCGACCAGGCGCGGCCCCACGGCTGGAGCATCGCGACGTCCTCGGGCCGATGCTTGCCGTTGCGCAGCGCGGCCGCGCTCGCGTAGTGCAACGAGCGAATCATGCCGGCGACGTCGCGCAACGCGTTGCGCTTGAACCGGCGTTGCGACAGCGGCCGCCCCGGCTCGCCTTCGAAGTCGATGATCACGAAGTCGTCGCCGGTCCACAGGACCTGACCGAGGTGATAATCGCCGTGCAACCGGGTCCGCACGACATCGATCCGGCGCTGGGTCACGCGTGCGAGTGCACGATCGAGCCGCGGCTCGAGCGCGAGCGTCCGCTCGGCAAGCGGCACGACGTCCGGCGGCAGCACCCGCAGTTGCGTGCGCAGCAGGTCGAACGTGCGCGCCGCGTGCGCGATCACGGAGCCGTAGATCGACTGCTGGTGCATGATGTCGTAGGGCTCGGGTGCGAACAGCGGGTCGCTCGAGCCCGCGAGCACCGAGTGGAGCTGCGCGGTGCGAACGCCGAGCAGGCGCACGTGATCGAGCACCGGACCGATCCAATCGACCGCGCGGTCCGGAAGCGGCGTACGCGCGAGCGTGACGAGCGGGCTGCCTTCGATCGGCGGAGCCTCGGGCCGCTTGTCGTCTGAGACCAGGCGATCGAAGTAGCGATCGAGCGCGCCTTGGGTCAGCCGCCATGCATCGCTCTGATGCGGCACGAGATCGAACAGTGTGCCGAGCGTGCCGCGCTTGGTCTCCAGCCAGCCGGCGAGTCGCGCCACGCCGCGATAGTCCGGCGCCCGCTGCGAGAAGAACTGACCGATCTCGAGCTCGGCGTTCGGGCCCTCCTCGAGCACGCGGAACACCTTCAGCAAGAACTTGTCGCCGTAGACCACCCCGCTATTCGTCTGATCCGCACTCGTCGCATGCGCGGCCAGGTTTGTATCAGCCGCCACCGCGCGCAGCGCGTCGAGCCCGCGGCCGACGAGGTCGCCGTTCGCATCGGTCTTCATCGCCGCGAGCAGCGCGTTGTCGAACGCGTCGGAGGACAGCGCGTCGTAGAGCACGCCGGTGACCTGACCGCGGCCCGGGATGTCGAGCGTGACGCTCGCGATCGCGAGCTGGCGCTCGCCGGGCTCGCTGTCCTCGGCAAACGCGATCGGCATCACGTACGTCTCGGGGTTGCCACGGTCGTACTCGATCGCGAGCAGGGCGATCGCGAACCGCGGATCGCCGAGCTGGATCACGTCGCTGATCTGCGCGTTCTTGCGGGTCCGCGCCTTGCCGCGATACCAGCGCCGGGTCTGCGCATACTGGAGCAACGCCCGCACGAGGTGCGGCCGCTGGCGCGGCTCGACCAGCGTCGTCCAGGTCGCGCCGGCGACGAGCGTCGGCCGGTCCGAGACTTCCGCTTGGGGCCTGTCGAGGCTGAGCCAGTAAAAGTCGTACGCACCGAGCGACATGAAGTACGGCGCATCGCCGATCTCGGGGAACTTCATCTTGCCGAACAGCTCGCGCAGGATCGTGCCTTTGAACGCCTGGAGCTCGAGCTTCACGCCTTGCACGAATCGCGACAGGTTCGCGATCACGAGCACCTGCTCGCCCTGATATTCGCGCACGAACGCGAGCACGCGCGGGTTGTCGTTTGCGACGAACTCGATCGAGCCGCGCCCGAACACCGGGTGCTCCTTGCGCTTCGCGAGCGTGCGCTTCATCCACCACAACAGCGAGGCCGAGTTGCCTTGCTGTGCTTCGACGTTGATCGCCTCGTAGTGATACTCGGGGTCGATGATCGTCGGCAGGTACAGCTTCTGGGGGTTCGCGCGCGAGAACCCGCCGTTGCGATCGCCGCTCCACTGCATCGGCGTGCGCACGCCGTCGCGATCGCCGAGATAGATGTTGTCGCCCATCCCGATCTCGTCGCCGTAATAGAGCACCGGCGTGCCGGGCAGCGATAACAAGAGTGCGGTCATCAGCTCGATCTTGCGGCGCACGCCGAGCAAGGGGGCGAGCCGCCGGCGGATACCGAGGTTGATCCGCGCCGCGCGCTCGGAGGCGTAACCGCGATACATCGTGTCGCGATCCTCGTCGGTGACCATCTCGAGCGTGAGCTCGTCGTGGTTGCGCAGAAATGTCGCCCACTGGCACGCGTCGGGGATCTTCGGCGTGCGCTTGAGGATGTTGATGATCGGGAACGAGTCCTCGGTCTCGAGCGCCATGAACATCCGCGGCATCAGCGGGAAGTGGAAGTTCATGTGGCACTCGTCGCCGTCGCCGAAGTACGCGGCGGCGTCGGCGGGCCACTGGTTCGCCTCGGCGAGCAACATCCGGTTCTTGAACTTCGTATCGATGTGCGCGCGCAGCTGCTTCAAGAACTCGTGGGTCTCCGGCAGGTTCTCGCAGCTCGTGCCCTCACGCTCGTACAGGTACGGCACGGCATCGAGCCGCATCCCGTCGACGCCCATCTCGAGCCAGAAGTCGATCACCTCGAACAGCGCGGCGTGGACCGCGGGGTTGTCGAAGTTGAGGTCGGGCTGGTGCGCGTAGAACCGGTGCCAGAAGTACGCCTTCGCGACCGGATCCCACGACCAGTTCGAGGTCTCGTAGTCCTTGAAGATGATGCGGGTGTCGCCGTAAGGCGCCGGCGTGTCGCTCCACACGTAGAAGTCGCGCTCGGGCGAGCCGGCGGCGGCGCGGCGAGCCCGCTGGAACCACGGGTGCTCCGACGACGTGTGGTTGAGCACGAGCTCGGTGATCACGCGGATGCCGCGGCGATGCGCCTCGTGGAGCAAGCGCTGGAAGTCTTCGCGCGTGCCGTAATGGTCGTGAACGCTCGTGTAATCCGCGATGTCGTAGCCACCGTCGCGCAGCGGCGACGGATAGAACGGCAGCACCCAGATCGCGGTGATGCCGAGATCCGAGAGGTAGTCCAACCGGGAGATCAGGCCGTTGATGTCGCCGATGCCGTCGTTCGTCGAGTCCTGGAACGCGCGGATATGGATCTCGTAGATGATCGCGTCTTTGAACCACAGCGGATCATCGGGCAACGCGTCGGCAACATCGGTCATAGGTAGTACTCGAACTGCTGCTCGCTTCGCACGAGCGTGTGGATCGCGAAGATGTGCGCCGGAGACTGCTGTGGGTCGAGCTCGATGAAGTTGCGCGGGCCGTGCCACGCATAGCGCGCCCCACCGAGCAGGTCGTGGACTTGATACGCCTGATCGCTCGCGACCCCGAGTGCCTCGAGATCGAGCGTCAGCCACGCGCGGTGGATGTGATGCGGATCGAGGTTCACGACCACGAGGATCGCATCGCGGCTCGCCCGTTTCGAGTACGCCATCACCAGATCATTATCGGTCGGATGAAACCGCAGCGTCGCGTTTTGTTGTAGTGCCGGGTGGGCGCGCCGGATCTGGTTGAGCCGAGCGATCACGTGGCGCAACGAATCGGGGCGCGCGAGGTCCCAGGTGCGGACCTGATACTTCTCGTTGCGCGCGAGCTCCTCGACGCCAGGCCGCGGCTCGTGCTCGCCGAGCTCGTACGCCGGGCCGTAGATTCCGTAGCTCGCGGCGAGCGTCCCCGCGAGCACCAGGCGCTGCACGAACGTGGGGCGTCCCCCGTGGACGAGCTGCTCGGGGAAGATATCGGGCGTCGTCGGCCACAGGTTCGGCCGCAAATAGTCCGCGGCCTCGCGAAGCTGGACACAGTAGGTCTCGAGCTCCCACTTGGTCTGCCGCCACGTGAAGTACGTGTACGACTGCGAGAACCCGAGCTTGCCGAGCGCGCCCATCAGCTTCGGCCGGGTGAACGCCTCGGCGAGGAAGATCGCGTCGGGATATTGCGCGTGGACCTCTCGCAGGCACCACTCCCAGAACGCGAGCGGCTTGGTGTGCGGGTTGTCGACCCGAAACGCGCGGATCCCGCGCGCGGCCCAGAATAGAACCACGTCGCGCAGCGCGGCCCACAGCGCTCGCCAGTCCTCGCTCGCGAAGTCGAAGGGATAGACGTCCTGGTACTTCTTGGGCGGATTCTCCGCGTACTGGATCGAGCCATCGGCGCGATGCAGGAACCAGCTCGGATGCTCCGTCACCCACGGATGATCGGGCGACGCCTGGAACGCGATGTCGAGCGCGACCTCGAGCCCGCGACCGACGGCCTGCGCGACGAAATGATCGAAATCGCCGAGCGTGCCGAGCTGCGGATGAATGCTCGTGTGGCCGCCTTCGGGTCCGCCGATCGCCCACGGCGAGCCTGGATCGATCGGCCCGGCATCCGGGCGGTTATCGGGTCCTTTGCGAAACGCGCGGCCGATCGGATGGATCGGCGGCAAATACACGATGTCGAAGCCGAGCTCGGCGATGTAGTCGAGTCGCTTCTCGGCATCGCGCAACGTGGCGTGGGCACCGTCGTCACGCGTCGAGCGCGGGAACAGCTCGTACCACGCGGAGCATGCGGCTCGCGGGCGCTCGACAAGCACTTCGAGATCGCCCGTGCGCGTCGCATGCGTGCGATCCGACGCGAGCGCCATGGTCTCCGCCAGCCGCGCTCCGGTCGCGAGTGCGATCCGCTGCGCGAGGGGCGCGTCGCTCGCCAGCACCTCGGCCGCTTCCTTCAGCGCGGGATGACCACCGCGCTCGAACCCAGCGCGCACGAGCGCGGCACCATCGAGCAGCTCGACGTCGACGTTCGCGTTGACCTCGACCTTCCGGACGAGCCCGTGGCGCCACGTCGCGAATGGATCGACCCACGCGATCGCCGCGTAGACATGTCGTCCCAGCGCCGGCAGCGCGATCGCGGCGCGCCAGACATCGTTGCCGGCCGCCACGAGAGCGGTCTCACGCCACGCTTCCTCGCCCGGCGCGCGATCGAGGAGGACCGCGCTCAGCAGATCATGACCGTCGACGACGAGGTCGACCTCGACCTCGAGCAAGTCGCCGATCACGCGCTTGACCGGATATCGACCACCATCGACTTCTGGCCGCACGGCGAGGATCACGACCCGCCGCAGCTCGTGCGCTACAACCACCGCGGTTCCCGATGCGATGAACGTGCCCGAAAGGGCAGGCCTTTCAGCCGGGAGCGCCGTGACGACCGCGCGCGTACGCCACAGCGAGCGGCTACGCGGCGGCTACGAACTGATGCGTCGTGCGCTGGAACGTCCGCCGCGCGCGCTCGAACGCTTCCTTCGAGACCACGAGGTGGCCCGAGAACGCGGCATCGAGATCGACGATCAGATACAGAATATGCGCGACCGCGCCGGTCAACGCGCCCGCCATGATGACGTGGATCCAGAACGGCTCGACCGCCATCAGGTAGATCGATCCGATCACGATCACCGCGCCGAGGTAGAGCAAGAACTTCATCATGATCGGGATTCGAGCGCGCGAGGACGTGAGCCGGCTCGTGCGCATGTCGGTGAGGTCGTTGAACCGCGACAGCACCTCGCTGTAGACCGTGTGCTGGCACTCGTTGCACGGCTTGCACACGTGGATCGCGGCCCACACGTGATCGAGGTGCGTGCCGACATGCTCGATCACATCCTCGTCGTGGGTCGCCATCGCGGGCCACTCCTTCGCGAGCACCTCGTCGACGTAGACCCGCAGCGCGTTCTGAATTTCGTCGCGCGTCGCCGGCGGGAGCCCGCTCGCCGTACGGTGCAGATCGACGAGTGCCGTCGCTTCGCGCTCGACGTAGATCCGGCTGTCGTTGAACTGGCCCCAGACGACGTAGACGATGAACGCGAGCAGCACGGCGTAGATCCCGCCGACGGTCTGCAAGTAGTTGCCGACCGCATCGCCGGCGCCGCGCAACGTGTCGATCGGGACCACGGCGCGAAACGCACACAGCCCGGCGACTCCGAGGAGCGAGAATCCGACGACGAGTGGGACGAGCCTGAGCGTGGCTTTCAGCCACATCGGCAAGGACGGCGAGCTCATTCCGTCAGCGAGTCTACACCGGCACCGAGCGTCGTCGTGGCGCTGCCGATCCTCAAGGTCCCGCCGACCGTGCTGGGATTGAACGACACGCGCACGAGCTTGCCGCCCGCGAGCGTGATGTCCGCGGAGGTCGCGTCGGTCGCGGTCACCGAGGTCACCGCGTTGTCGACGTAGGCCACGTGCAACCACTGATGGCTGCCGCCGCCGACGGTCTCGTCGAGCCGGAACCCGGTCGAGAAGTCGCTGTCGGTGCTGTAGTTGAAGATCGTCGACGTCGCGCTCGCCTCGCCGAGGCGCTGCACGGTCAGCGTGTGGCCCGCGTTCATGACGGTCGTCGTCGCGCCGTTGATCGTCGGCTGCTTCGGGAACGCGAGGCTCCACACCTGCGAGCCACTCGACGCCGTCCGGTCGAAGATCACGACCGTATCGGGCTCGAGATAGATGACCTCGCGCTGGAACTGGGTGACCGCGCTGCCGTAGACCGGTGCGAGGTCGGTCGCGACATGGACATAACCGGTGCCCTGGTGGAGCGCGAGCATCGTCGCGGCGGTGTCCATCTTCTGCGACGTCGCCTTGCTGCTGCTGTTCAGGATGCGCAGCGTGCCGTGATCGTCGATCACTTGCGGCAAGCCCGATTGCGAATCGACGACCGGGTCATACGCGAGCCAGCCGTCCTTGTAGATCATGATCGCGCCCTGGTCCTGGTGCGCGTGGCTCTGGGTATACGGGCCCGCGTTCATGTTGATCCACGTCGCGTGCTTGTCCCAACCCGAGCGCATGAACAGCTGACCGGTGCCAGCGCCGTAGAACGCGGTGCCCAAGGTGTCCTCGGCGGTCGCCGGGATCAAGTTCGAGTTGATGAAGTCGGCGTACTGCATGAACTGCTGGCCCATCTTCGGCACCGACGAATTCGCGAGCATGGCCTTCGCCTTCGGCGCGAGCGGGTCGTCCGGGAACAGCGTGATCAACGACTCGACATACTGGCGATGATAATCGAAGAAGCTCGCCGTCGAGTCGCGCGATTGATCGCCGGTCGGCGCCACGCGGTCGAGCGTCGGTAGCGTCTCGTGCAGGAAGAACAGCAGCGACGCGCGGGTGTGCGGGCTCTTCGCTGCGAGGTTCTCGCCCGTCGACGCCTGCCAGATATCGTAGAGCTCCCACAGGCCACGCAGCGACACGCCATAGCCGGTGCCTTCGCGCGAACCGCCGCCGACGACATCGCTGTCGAACTGCGGGTTCATCTCGCCGACGACCTTGGTGTCGCGGAACCAGGTCAACCACTGGTCGACGCCGTCGTACTCGCCGTGCGCCGCGAGGCCGAGCAGCATCGTCGCGCGCAGGAAGTTGTAATAGTAGTTGTTCTCCGGATCGTCGATCGCCCAGCCGGTCCACGGCGCGGCCTTGCCGCCCCACATCGCACCGTCGGGGTGCCAGACGTTGAACACGGCCTGCTGCGCATAGCCGAGCCAGGCTTGGCGGCGATCCGAAGCGATCGCGTCGTAACACCAGTCGTAGACGAGCGCGATGTTGCCGACGTTGCTGCCGACATCGTAGTAGTCGTCATTCGCGACCGACGGGTTGTCGCCACCGTCGATCGTCGCTTGCTCGGATGACACGAGCTTGTCGACCGCCGCGATCGCCGCGGTGCAGTACTTGGGATCACCGCTCAGCTGACCGACGAGCGCCGCGTTCCACGGCTCGTAGTTGTAGATGGCGGAGCCGCCGACCCAGTTGTCGGTCGTGTCCAAAAACGCCGCCGCCTCCGGCGCTTTCGCGTCGAAGGCGGCTTTCATGCCATCAGCGTTCGTCGTGATCTTGATGCGCGGATGCTGGTCTGCGTAATTCGGACCGTCATCCCCACCACCTTTGTCTCCACCACATGCTGCGACTCCGATTACGGAGGTCAGCAGAACCAGTAGGCGCTTCATCGTCCTCCGACTTAGCACGCTGCCCTGAGGGAGTCACCGATCGTTTTACTCGGCCATCGGGTCGACGCCGACGCCCAAAGCCGAGCTGTTTCCGTCATATACGATCGTCGCACCCGGCGCGTCGTGGTTGAACGTGACGGTGGCAACGTGCCCGGTCGCCAGGTGAACCGTGATGCTCGAGTCGCCTGCGGGAGTGGCCGAGCTGACCGCGCCATCGACCGACAGGACGTGGAGGTAGCGGTTGTCGCCACCGGCCATCGTCTCGTCCAGGCGATAGCCCGAGTTGAAGTCCGAGTTGGCGTTCATGTTGTGGACCGAGCTCGACGCACCGGCCGGCGCGTAGCGATCGATGTGGAGCGCGTGGGCGGCGTTGACCGTCGCCGAGGCGCCGCTGATCGAGGGGCTCACCGGGGTCGCGAGCTGCCACGTCTGCGTGGTGCCCGGAGCCGTGGCGACGCGGTCGTAGACCACGACGGTGTCGGGGAGCAGGTACACGATCTCGCGCTGATCCTTCGAGACACCGGCCTTGCCGTTGTACGAACCGAGCACGTCCGACGCGGCGTAGACCCAGCCGTCGCCCTTGTGAAGCGCGACCATCTGCGACGTCGTGTCGGCGACCTGCGTGATCGGCGAGCCGCCCGAGTCGATGCGGACGAGCGAGTGGTTCGTCGTCTCCTGCGGCAGACCCGAGTGCGAATCGATCACGGTGTCGTACGCGAGCCAGCCATCCTTGTAGAGCATGAGCGAGCCCTGATCCTGGTGAGCGTGCGACTGGGTGTACGGACCCGCGATCAGGTTGAACCAGGTCGCGTGCGTGTCCCAGCCCGAGCGCGTGTAGAGCTCGCCGATGCCGGGCGCGTAGTACGTGGTGTCGAGGCCGTCCATGTTCGACGCGGCGACGTTCGTGTTCTCGTAGAGGAAGTCGTCGACTGCCATGAACGCGTACTGCATCTTCGGCACGCTCGAGTTCGCGAGCAGCATCTGCGCGCGAGCCGACAGCTGATCTTGCGGATAGAGCGAGATCAATTCCTGGAGGTACTGGCGGTGGTAGTCGAAGAACGACGCCGTCGAGTCGCGCGATTGATCACCGGTCGGCGCGATCTTGTCGATCGTCGGCACGACCTGGTGCATGAACGCGAGGATCGAAGCGCGCGTGTGCGGCGTCTTGCGCGCGAGGCGCTCGCCGGTCGACGCCTGCCAGAAGTCATAGAGCTGGAACAGGTTCTTCATCGCGTTGCCGTAGCCAGTACCCTCGCGCGAAGCGCCGCCGACGAGGTCGCTATCGAACGTCGGGATGAGCTCGCCCATGACCTTGGTGTCGTGGAACTGAGCGATCCACTGATCGGCCTTCGGGTCCTCGCCCTTGGAGGCGAGCGCGACCATCATCGTGGCCTCGAGGAACCCGTAGTAATAGTTATCGGACGGGTCGTGCATCGCCCAGCCGCTCCACGGAGCCGCTCGGCCGCCCCAGGTGGCCGTGGTGGGATTCCACACGTTGTAGATCGCCTGATCGGCGTACGCGAGCCAGCGCTGCTTCTGGCTGTCCGTGACGGTGTCGAAGCACCAGTCATAGGTCATGCCGAGATCGCCGATGTCGGTTCCGACAAAGTAGTAGCTGTCGCCCGCTGCGTGCGGGATGCCGCCACTGGCGATCGTGGCTTCGGCGGCCGAGACCATCGTGTCGACAACAGCGATCGCCTTTGCACAGTATTTCGGATCGCCGGTGACCTGACCCATGAGCGCCGCGTGCCACGCGGACAGGCCGAGGTCGTTGCCGCCGAGCCAGCTGTCAACCACGGTCTTGAAGCGGACGGCCGCCGGAGTCTGCGCTGCCATCGAGGCCGTGAGCTCGGCCTTGCGAGTGGCCAGCATGATGCGCGGATGCGCGGTCGGATAGGTAGGGGTGGTGGTGTCGACCGGGTCGGTGTCCGAACCGGTGTTGGCATTACTGCCCGTACCGGTTCCGTCATCGCCGCCCGCGTTGGAGGTAATGGATCCCGTGCACGCCGCTGCGAGAAGCAGCCCACACGACAAGAACAAGGCGTGGTTCCGTTGCATCTGCGCACGAGATAAAACACCCGTGCGCTGGTGTCTCTGTATTAATTATCCGACATTACGTGGGAATTTTTCCCTGGGCATTCTTCGTAGTGCTGTTTCTCGACGGAGAAATTTATTCTTTGGCACTCACGCGTGCCGCTGATTACATCTCTGAACAATCGAGTACAGTGAAAAAAGTTTCATTCACCTGGTCAGTGAATCTCTTTGGCGGTCGCCTTTGGCAGGTCCGCGGCGTCCGAAATAACCTGGCCCACGTACTTCTTCGGCTTGACGATCGCGCCGTAGACCGTGAAACACAGCACGAGTCCGATCACCGCCATCACGATCATCGCGATCGGCCAAGCGTACCAGTTCGTGATGTCTTTCGACGCCGGGTTGTCGACCATCTGACCCGCGACCAGGACCTTGCTCTCGGGCAGGATGTGACCGTAGACGACCGCCTGCAGCGCGGTCCCGAAGTAGACGAAGCCATCGATCAAGCCCGTCGCGGTGCCGGCGTTGCGGCGACCGCCGAAGTCCTGGCTGGCTACGCCCGACAGCATGCCGTTCACGCCGATCACCGACATCGCCATGAACGCGATGATGAAGCTGACCGCCACCGGTGCCGCGAGTGCCGGGATGATCGCGATCGAGCCGATCACCAGGAACGCGAACAACAGCGCCGCGACCGGCGGTCGCCGCGAGTTGAACAAGTGGTCGGAGATCACGCCGGCGAACATGCCGCCGAGGATTCCGGCGACGCACGACACCATGCCCCAGTGCTCCACGATGTACGCCGGGTTGTGGACGACGCCCGCGGCGTCCTTGATGTTGAGGCCGATGCCGTGCGCGAACGTGCGGAACCACTTGAGGATGCCCTGGCGCAGAAAGCCCGCGCAGCCCGAGATGAACGCGATCGTCAGGATCACCCGGTTCGACAACAGGCGCTTGATGATCACCAGCGCCTTGTCGGGCGGACCGTCGTCGCCGCTCGACGCGTCCGCGACGTCGAAGTTGCCGAGCCCGGCGTCGGCGGGGGTGTCGCGAACCCACAGAAACGACGCGATGAACGACAGCGCGATCATGAGCGCGGGGGCGATGAACAGGATGGGTAGCGCCCCGGTGTGCGTACGGGTCCGAACCGCATCACCGCCGAAGATATCGACGAGCTTGGGCGCCCAGTCGTACGCGAGATAGAACCCGAGCGAGATCAGGATTCCGAAGATGCCGCCGAACGTGCCGCGCTCGCGCAAGTGGAACCACGACGCGTTGACCTTCACGATCGATACGGCACCGAACGACTGGAAATACATGTTGAGCGCGTTGAGGACGAGCAGCACCGTCACCGACGGCACCGTATGGTCCTTCCACATCATCAAGCCGATCGCGAGGTTCGCGACGGCAGCACCCGCGGTCGCGAGCAGCATCGTGAATCGACCGCCGAGCTTGTCGCACAACGGGCCATTGATGAGGAACGCGACCCCGTAGACCATCGCGCCAACGGCATCGATGTCGCCGAACTCCTGGCCGGTGATGAAGTTCTGATCCTTGAGCGCGTTGAGGTTGTAGCGCCCCATGTAGAGGAACGCGTACGACAGACCGAGCGGAACCCAGTTGAGGATCCGCCGGCGCTTGAACTCGTCGGTATGCCCCAGCTCGACCTTTGGCAACCGGCGCACGACGATCGCGATCGCCACGACGAGGATCAGGATCGGGACGACTTCTTGAGTGAGCTTGTCCACCGCGGGGGCAGCTTACACGACGTGGTAATCTAATCGCGATGCGCTGGGTGTTGCTGTTGTCCGTCGCTGTGGCTTGGGTCGGCTGTGGCTCGAAGCACGAACCGGTGCCGTCCGGCGGCTCGGCAGGCTCGGCAGGGTCCGCCGTGAAACCCGCCGGGCTCGCGGTGTTTGTCGATGGCAAGCAGGTCGCGACCGTGACCGCGGCGCAGCTCGCGGAGTGGCCGCGCGTCGACCAGCTGGTGCCCACCGATGCGCGCCGGCTCGGGCGCTGGCAAGACGTCGAGCTCGTCGGCGCCAAGCCAAAGCCGACCGACATGCAGAGCCCGTCGGCGTCTTATCCGGACCTCGTCCCCGCGCTGTTCCCCGGCGAGGGCAACGAGCCTTCGTTCGGCATGTTCGATGCGGTCGAGCTCGCGAAGAAGGGCAAGCCGCAGCTGCGCGAAGACCACCTCACCGCGGTGCGGATCAAGCTCCTTCCCGAGGACGCCGGCCGCGGCCAGCACGAGCAGGGCAACGGCGGCGGCAAAGATCCGGCGCTGTTGAAGATCACGTTCGTGATGCCGGATGGGAAGTCGTCGGTGCTCGGCCACGAGAAGCTGCTCGCGCTCCCGCGCGACAACTTGCCGGGCACGACCGACGGCAAAGGCTGGACGCTGCAGACGATCCTCAGCGCCGGCGGTGTGACCAAGTTCAGCAAGATCGTCGTGTCGAACGCGAACAACGTCGCGCTCAACCTCGACAAGAGCGCGTTCACGGCCGATTCGATCCCGTTCGTGAAGCTCAACCGCAAGGGCGAGCTCCGGCTGCGGATCTACAAGAAGTCCGGCACCGAGTGGCAACCGGCGGGTGGCGACGTCAGCGACCTCGACGGAATCCAGGTGCTCAAGTAATGCGGTGGCTGCTCGTCGCGTGCCTGGCGGCGTGCAGCCACAACTCGATGGCGATCGAGGTCGTGACCTCGGATCCGAACATCGCGCGGGTCGAGCTCGTGCTCGTGCAAGGCCGCTGCGAGAGCTGCACCGGTGATGCGCCGCCCTCCGCGCTCGGGAAGCCGATGGGAGCGGTCTACTACCAGATCGCCGGCGACCGGTTCACGGCGCCGGTGGCGTCGGGCGTCGCGGGCTTCACGCTCGAGCCCGGTGCTAGCGACGAGATCCCGAAGCTCGGCGCGATCGGATTCGACGCGCAGGGCGTGGCCAAGGCGATCGCGCTGCTCGACCAGGACATCCACATCAAGGATCACCTCGGTGAGGTCTTGCAGATCGAGCTGGTGACGCGCGCGATCCAGCCGGCGGTCGGCGCGCTACCCGCGTTCACCGTCGACACCAACGATACCGTCGTCGTGTGGCGGGCTCCGAATGCCCCCGATACCGCGTCCAGTTGCATCGCGGTGCTCGGCCCTGGCAATGCGACGAGCGCGACGAACACGTTCGTGGTGCCGCCCGACGATACGGATTGCGACGGCATCACGGGCGCGGACGAGTGCGATCCGTTCTGGTACCTGTACTCGAAACCGACCGACGCAACGATGCCGCAGTACTGCCTCGAGGAAGAAGGGTCCGGAAAGCCATGCCTGATCGGGACCGAGGTCGGGTGCGTCGATGGTCAGTCGCAAGCCGGTTGCATGCCCGAGAACTACTGCGTGCCGCATCAGGCGTGCACGGACTGCACGGATCCTACGGATCCGGAGTGCCCCGATCACGTCGGCAACGATTCCGGCGCGGGTGTGGCGCGGATCCATTGCACGATTCCACTCGTCGGCGGCTCGGGGAACTACACGTCGTGCACGACCGCTCTCTCCGTCGTCAATATCGATCAACCGTACATGGGTGGCGCCGCTTGTCTGCCGCAGCTGATCAAAGCGCCGCTGACGTTCCCGATCCAGGCGCACCAGGCAATCTCGATCGATACGGGCCAAGGCCCGGTGTCGCTCCAGATCCAGGCCGCGATGGCGCCCTGCAACTTCGAGATCGTACCGATGGCGACGGTGTCGAGCATCCCGTCGCACAGCGTGCCGGCGCTCGTCCAGCTACGCGGCCCGACGCGCGACATCCTGGTCCCGCTGGTCGTCGACTTCACGAATTCGAACCTGACGATGTGCGCGGGGACCGTCACCGGCACGATCTGCGCGGTCGAGACGAGCTCGTTCAGCGATCCGATGTGGACCTGCGCCACGCACTAGCGTGGGTTTGGAGAAAAGCGGTCGCCGTGTGTAAGAACCGCGCCATGGCACGCGCCTCGGAGGGCATGCGGGCGGCTGCGCGGTGTCTCCGGATCACACGTCCGACGACCAAAACGGCGGATACAACTACGGGAACACCGCAGGCACGTCAACGGCTATTTCAGAACTGCTGGAACAGCTTCACGAAGTAGACGAGCGCGACTGCCGAGCCAATTGTAATGACGCAGATCCGCAGCACCTTCGCGGGCACCCGCGCCGCCGCGGCGCCGCCGGCGACGCCCCCGACGAGAGATGCCGCGGCCATCACGGCGACGGTCGGTGGATCGAGGTCCGCGATCACCAGGAACACGACTGCCGCGGTGACGTTGACCGCGAGCGAGATCAACTGCTTCAGCGCATTGAGGCGGACGAGCGTATCGCCGACCACGATCGCGAGCGCGGCGAGCACGATCACGCCGAGGCCGGCGCCGAAATAGCCGCCGTAGATCGCGGCGAGTGCGGTGATCGGTACGGCCAAGCCTTCCCTGTTCGTGAACGCGTGGAGCCGCGAGCGGATCCGATCCTGGAACGCGAGCAGCAGCACCGCGAACAACAAGAGAAACGGCACGACGATATCGAACGTCGCGGCGCCGGTTCGGAGCAACAGCACCGCGCCGACCGCACCGCCGAGGGCGCAGGCCGGCACGATCTTGAGCGCGCGCCTGCCCTGCCCCGCGAGCTGAACGCGTTGCGCCCAGGTCGCGCCGAGATAGCCCGGGCACATCGCGACGGTGTTCGTCGCGCTCGCGAGCACCGGCGGCACGCCGCACGCGAGCAGCGCCGGAAACGTGATCAGGCTGCCGCCGCCCGCGATCGCGTTGACCGCGCCGCCGGCAGCGGCTGCCGCGCCGACGAGCGCGAGGTGCGCGAGATCCACGTCGCCAGACTATCGCGTCGTCGCGACGACATCCACGAGCGTCGGCGGCGGGTGCGGCTCGACGGAGATCGCCTGGCCGAGGTCGGGCCGAGACCGCCGCGGCAGCGGATCGATCGGCACCGACCGGCCGAGCCGCGCGGCGACCTGCGCCGCCTGGATGATCCGGATATCGGCGAGGCCTTCCCAGCCGCTTGGCTCGGGTTCGACGTCGTCGTAGACGCAGCGCGCGAAATACTCGAGCTCCGCCGCGACCTGATCGCCGACCTCGAACGTCCGGTGCCGCATGCCGTGGACGCCCTCGACAGACATCACCCGTGGCTTCGCGTAGGCGTACGCGTTCGTCAACGTGATCACGCCGTCGGTGCCGATCAATTCGAAGTGCGAGCGCTCGTACGCGCCGAAGCTGCAGGCGAGCTGCGCGACCCGATCGCCGGGAAACCGCAGCGTGACGGCGCACGCCTCGTCGACCGCCTTGAACCGAGCATCCCGTGGCGTCGCGTAGCGCAGCGCGGTGACCTCGGTCGGCTCTGCGCGAAACAAGTAGCGCGCGGCGTTGATGCAATACACGCCGATGTCGTAGAGCGGGCCTTCGCCGCGGCGAGGTTGCAGCCGGATGTTGCCGGCGCGAACCTGTTGAGTGAACGTCGAGCTGAAGATCCGCGGGTCCCCGATCTCGCCACCGCGTGCGAGCTCGATCGCGACGAGGTTCGCGGATTCGAAATGGAGCCGGTACGCGATCATCAACTTGACGTGCTTGTGCTCGCACGCGCGGATCATCTGCAGACACTCGGCATCGGTCGGCGCCATCGGCTTCTCGCACAGCACGTGAACGCCGTGGCGCGCCGCGA
>JBDUAS010000277.1:0-8962 GCA_040004535.1 Deltaproteobacteria bacterium | reverse complement strand
GACGATGCAGATCTACGCGCCGCTCGCGAACCGGCTCGGTATCCAGTGGGTCAAGATCGAGCTCGAGGATCTCGCGTTCAAGTATCTCTACGCGGGCGAGTACGACCAGCTCGCCGCCGAGATCGCGAAGACTCGCGCCGAGCGGCTCGAGTACATCCATCACGTCGAGAAGCTGATCCAGAAAGAGATGACCGACAACGGCGTGCCGTGCGAGGTCATGGGCCGCGCGAAGCACCTGTGGTCGATCTATTCGAAGATGAAGCGCACGCAGCGTCCGTTCGACGAGATCCACGACGCGATCGGGTTCCGCGTGATCACCGACAACCAGATGCACTGCTATCAGGCGCTCGGTGTCGCGCACTCGACGTGGACCCCGATCCCGGGCCGGTTCAAGGACTACATCGCGCTGCCGAAGCCGAACTTGTATCAGTCGCTCCACACCGCGGTGATCGGCCCGCGCGGCGAGCGCATCGAGATCCAGATCCGCACCGGCGACATGAACCTCGTCGCCGAGCACGGCGTCGCCGCGCACTGGAAGTACAAAGATTCGAGCTCCGACGGCCGCGACGGCATGCGCCCCGAGGACGACAAGAAGTTCGCGTGGCTGCGCCAGCTGATGGAGAGCCACAAGGAGCTCCGAGATCCGACGGAGTTCCTCGAGTCGGTCAAGATCGACTTGTTCGGCGACGAGGTCTACGTGTTCACACCGGGCGGCGACGTCAAGGCGCTGCCGAAGGGCTCTTGCCCGATCGACTTCGCGTACGCGGTGCACTCGTCGATCGGCGACCACTGCTCGGGCGCGCGCGTCAACGGCATGATCGTCCCGCTGCGCTACCAGCTCCGCAACGGCGACACGATCGAGATCATCACGAGCCCGAACCAGAAGCCGAACAAGGATTGGTTGAAGCTCGTCAAGACCGCGCGCGCGCGCACGAAGATCCGCTGGCTGCTGCGCCAGGAGCAGCGCGACAAGGCCGTCGCGCTCGGCACCGACCTCGTCGACAAGGCGCTGCGCAAGCACGACACGACGATGTCGCGCGCCGAGAAGGGCCTCGAGGCCGCGGCGAAGGCGCTGAAGTGCCAGACCGTCGACGAGCTGATCGTCCAGGTCGGCTACGGCAAGATCACGACACAGCAAGTCATCGACGCACTTCCGGGCATGGCGAAGAAGGGCGACGCCGAGGCGCCGCCGAAGCCCGAGAGCATGTTGAAGACCTTCATCCGCAAGGTCACGACCCGGCGGACGTCGGGCTCGGGGATCAAGGTCGCCGGCGAGCAAGACGTCCTCGTGCGGTTCGCGAAGTGTTGCTCGCCGCTACCGGGCGATCCGATCGTCGGCTTCATCACCCGCGGCCGCGGCGTCACCGTGCACCGCCGCGATTGCGACAAGGGCTTGGATCTCGATCCCGAGCGTCGCGTCGAGGTCGAGTGGGATGGCGCGAGCAAGGCGCAGCACGAGGTCGCGATCCAGGTGCTGTGCACGAACAAGCCGGGCCTGCTCGCGCACATCTCGCAGAGCTTTACCGATCAAGGCGTCAACATCAGCCAGGCGCATTGCCGCGCCACGGACGACGGACGCGCCGTGAATACATTCCACGCGCTCGTTCGCGATCTCGATCAGCTCAAGCAGGTGATCCGATCGCTCTCGCGGATCAAAGGGGTCTACTCGGTCGACCGCGTCGCGGCCGAAGCGGGCTGATTATTTCTTCGGAGCGGGCGAGCCCGGCGCGCCGAGGCCGGCGAATAGCTCGGTCCGCGACTTCGTCGACTTCTTGGCGAGCTTGTTCTTGCGGCGACGCCCCGCCTTCTCGTGCTTGTTCTTCCGCTTGACGGTGGTGGCTTTGGTGTTCGAGGCCATGACGGCCAGTTTCTAGCCCCCTCACGCCTCCCGTGTCAATCGGTGTGCTAGGTTGCAATTCTTCGATCTCGTCCTCGGGGGCGTGTGTCCGATGAAGCTTTGCCCGAAGTGCCAGAAGCAATTCAGCGATGACGCGAACTTCTGTCCCGTCGACGCGGCCCGACTAGTGCCGCTCGAGGTACAGGCAGGTGGCGGAGATAGCCTTGCGGCCCGGTTCGACCTGGGCCCAAGGCTCGGCGGCGGCCGGACCGGCGCGGTCCATCGCGCAACCGACAAGACCAACGGCCAGGCCGTGGTCGTCAAGCTCGTCGCGCCCGCGGTGGTGGCGCTGCCGGGCGTCGCCCAGCGCTTGGAGCGCGAGCTTCGTCAGCTCGAACGCGTGCAAAGCGCCGGCGTGGCGCGTGTGCTCGCGAGCGGCAAGCGCAAGCAAGACGAGACCTGGGTCGCGATGGAGCTGCTGGAAGGCGCTCACACGCTCGCCGACTCGATCACGTCGCGCGGGCCGGTCGCGCCCGATCAAGCCGCGGATCTGATCGAGGTCATCGGCGAGGCGCTGATCGAAGCCGCACAGGTCGGCGTCGTCCACCGCGACCTCGCCCCGAAGAACGTGCTGTTCGCCGGCCAGGACGTGAAGCTGATCAACTTCTCGTTGCCCGTGCCGACGACCGACAAGGTTCCCGGCATCGCCGAGTTCGTCGCGCCCGAGCAGGTCGACGGTCGCCCGGTCGATCAGCGCTCGAATCTCTACTCGCTCGGCGCGCTGTACTACTTCGTGCTCACCGGCCAGCCGGTATTCGCCGGCAGCGCCGAGGAGGTCCATCGCCAGCATCAAAACGCCGCGATCCGACCGCCGTCGCAGCTCGTCGGGGGCATCGCCCCGGGCTCGCCGATCGAGACCGTGATCATGCGCGCGCTCGATCGCAGCCCGACGAAGCGGTTCTTGACCGTGCGCCAGCTCGTCGACGAGGTCGCACGCGTCGGACACGGCGACGTGATCGAGCTCAAGAGCGCGGCGGCCGTGCGGCAGAAGCCGAGGGCCGAGCTCGTTTCGACGCTGATGGGCATGCGCGGTGGTCCTTCGGGAACGCTGATCTCGCCGCCACCGGTGGTCGCTCCGCCCGTGGTCGCTGCACCGATGATGACCGCGCCAACGCCGAACATCGCATCCGCACCGACGGTCGGGACGGGCGTGCCTTCGGTCGCCGCGCCCAAGGCTGCACCGGCGGCCGCCGAAATGCGCGGGACGATGGTCGGTGTCGCGTCGGGCGCCGCGCCGGCTCCGATGGTCGCTCCGGCATCCGCGCCCGCAGCGATGCCGGCCGCGATGCCACCGCAAATGATGACCGCGCAGGTCGTTCCGGAAGCGGCTGGCTCGCCGTGGGCCGCGCCTTCGAACGCTGCGCCTCAGGCGCCCCAAGCACCTGTGATGCCTGCGCCCGCCGCACCGGTCGTCGCTGCACCCGTGCTCGCTGCACCGGTCGTCGCGTCGCCGACGGCGAACGCGCAACCTGCGGGCAAGCAGAAGGCGGGCGAGCCCGCCGGGCAAAAGGGCAAGTTCCGCGAGACGATGTGGTTCAAGAAGGGCGACCTCGACGCGCAAGCCGCGGTCGCCGCCGCCGAGGAACGCGCGCGTACGGGCAAGGAAGCCGGCGCCGACAAGGCCGACTCGTTGCCGATGGACGAGCGGTACAAGGATGACGGCTCGATCTCGCGCGGCGACAAGGAGAAGTACTCGCTGCGCACGGGCGCGACGCAGATGATGTCGGCGATCCGTCAGGATGGGGCGGGGCAGAGTATGAACAAGGTGTCCGAGGACGCCTTGATCGGGGAGATGAAGGGCGGGAGGAGCAAGGTCCTCATCGCGATCGTGATCGCGGTCGTCGCGATCGTTCTGCTGATCGTTCTGATCGCCCGCTGATCCAGATCCGGATCGTGCACGTGCACGCTCTTTGCTAGCGGACGAGAACGAGCGCGCGCGTCGGATCCGCCGGATCCTGCGTCACTCCGCCGGCGAGATCGATCTCGCCCATCGCGCACATCGCCGCGGCTTCTGTGACGAGATCGGGATGCGCGCCGGCGACGCCGATGATCGTGACCTCGCGAGCGAGCAAGGCGCCGGGCAAATCGCCGGCGGGTGCGAGCACGGTCAGCGTCGCGCGTGGCCCCGCGAGCTCTGCGGCAGCGGCGAGCATGCTCGCGGCCGTCGCGATCACACGCAGCGGGCGCTCGCCAAGGCCGAGCGTCGCCGTCGCAGCCGCCACCTCGGCCGGCGAGCCCACGACCAGCGCACCTCGCCCGGCTGCCCATGGAGCGAGCTCGCGATGGCTCGTCACCACCACCGGCACGAGGCCCTTTGCACGCAGGATCTCGACGAGGAATCGGGTGACCGCCGTATCGCCGAGCACCACTACCGGATCGCGCGGAGCGAGTCCCGTGCGCGCGTACAGCGTGTACGCGACCGCGACGTCGCCTGCCACCGCCGCGGCGGCGGGCGACGGCAGCTCGAGCCCATCGCCGAGCTCGACGATCCAGCGACTCGACACGCGCGCGGTCCAAGCTGCGCGATCGCGGGGCCGCGCGTGCGCACAGACCGCGGCACCGCCACGCCGGCAGACCTCGCACTCTCCGCACGGATCGCTCGGGCCGAGCAGCACGAGCACACCGGTGGCCGTACGGCCCAGCGCCGCACCACTCGGTTGGCGTGCGACCAGCTCGAGCTCGACGAGCTCGACCGGCGCAGGCGAAGTGCTCACCAGTCGTCGCGGCCGTTGCGTTGCGCAGCGGCGGGATCGGTCAGCTCCGACGGGCGGTCGGGCTCGACGTTCGGATCGTGACCGAGCATCGTCTCGGCGCCGTCGGGACCGTCGACGCCTGACACGTGGCCGTTGTGACCGTCCTGACCGAACGACATCGCGAAGTCGTCACCTTCGTTCTCGTAGTGCGCCTCGTCGATCGCATGCTCTTCGATCTCGTGCTCCTGCAGGTCGCCGAGATCCTCGTGGGTCTCCTCGGGAGCTGCGAGCGGCATCGGCGCGCGGGCGCCCATCGGTGGCGGGGCCGGCGGATTCGTGCGCGGTGCGGGAGTCGGCGGCGCGACGCTGCGCGGACCCGAGCCCGATGTAGTACCTGTCGCCTGCTGTTCGACCGGCAGGCCCTGACGGGCGCGCCACGCCTGCAGCGCCGAGACCAGGTCGTCGTACGAGATCATGGGCCGACGATATCACGATGCCCCGTGCTAGAAGCTCGGCGATGGCGATCCGCCTGTACACCTCGCAGGTTCTGCCGACAGAGGGGCTCGTTCATGGTTTCCCCGAGCGCGGGGGCGGCGTCTCGACGGGCGCCCGCGACTCCCTGAATCTGGGAAAACGCTGGGGGGACAGCGTCGAGAATGTCGAGGAGAACCGCCGGTTGCTCGCTTCTCATGCGGGCTACGATCCGGCCGCGCTCGTCGCCACGCGCCACGTCCATGGGACCGCGGTCTGGGCCGTCGGCGAGCCCCTTCCCGCAGGCGCCGAGTTCGACGGCCTGGTCTGCGATCGCCCCGGCCCGGTGCTCGGCGCGTTCGCCGCCGATTGTGTCCCGATCTTGTTCGCCGATCCCGAGGCGCGCGTGATCGGTGCGGCGCACGCCGGGTGGCGCGGCACCGTCAACGGCATCGCGCCGAACGTCGTCACCCGGATGACCGAGCTCGGCGCACGGCCCGAACGCATCCGGGTCGCGCTCGGACCTTCGATCGGACCGTGCTGCTTCGAGGTCGGGCCCGAGGTCGTCGACCAGTTCCGCAGCGCGCTCGGTGACGTCCCTGGGCTCGTGGTCCAAGGGCCGCAAAAGAACCATGTCGATCTCAGAGTCGCGCTGCGCACGACCCTCGAGCGAGCAGGGGTCCGCCCGGAGACGATCGACGATCGCCCACCGTGTACGAAGTGCGAGTCCGATCGCTTCTTCAGTTATCGTCGGGATGGCAAGGATGGCGGTGTCCACATGGGCTTCATCGCGCTTCGTTAGCGCGAGCGTGGTGGTGCTCGCGGCGTGTGGCGGCGGGACCAAGACCCACGCGACCGCGACGCATTCGCCACGGCCGGGCTGGGGCGCGCGCGTCGCGCTCGCGATCGACGTCCACGCGCAGCGACCGCTCGTGGATTTTCCCGTCCCGATCCGGATCACGGCCGACCGGTTCGACTTGAAGCGGATCGCAGCGGACGGTCACGATCTGCGCTTCACCGACAGCGCGGGCGTCGACCTGCCGTTCGAGGTCGAGTCGATGACGCCTTCGCACGGCGCGCTGGTCTGGGTGCGCGTCTCGGCGCTCGCGGCCGGACCGACGCGGCTCGAGATGTACTTCGACAACCCGAACGCGCCGTACCTCGCGGAGAGCGAGACCCGCACGGTGTGGCGCGCGGGCTTCGCCGGCGTGTTTCATTGCGTGGAGGACGGCGTCGATAGCTCGCCCGCGGGTGCCGCCACCGGCGTCGTCGGCACGAACCCGTCGGAAGGCGTGTTCGGCGAGGCGTTCTACTTCGCGACCAAGAAGCTCGACGCGCTGACCGCGACGCTCGCTCCTGCCACCGGCGATCGCACGCTGTGCGCGTGGGTGCGTCCCGACGGGATCGATGGCGTCGCGCGGATCGCGGGCGTCGCTGGGTTCGCGCTCGATCGCGATCACGGTGGGCTCAAGTGCAACGATGCGACGGCGCCGAACGCGCTCGCGGTCGATACGTGGCGCTACGCGTGCTGCGTCCATCACGGCGGCTTCGATGCGCTGTTCGTCGACGGAGGCGCCGCCGGCCGGCCCGGGCGTTCGAGTGACAGAGCGCTGGCCGCTGCGTTCGAGGTCGGTGGTCGCCACGAGGATCCACCGGCGAAGCGGTTCGCGGGCGTGGTCGACGAGATCCGCGTCTCGAACGTCGCGCGCGATCCTGCGTGGCTCGCCGCCGAGGCCGCCACGAAGGGCGACGTCGTGACGTTTGGTGCGGTCGAGAATCTCTAACCGCAGTGACCGCCAGTGCAGCTCTTCGTGCAGCCGTCGCAGATCTGCGGACAGCTGCCACCCGCGCACGTCAGCTTGCACGAGGAGCCGGCCTCGCACTTCTGCGTGCAATGCCCGCCTTCGCAGTCGAACTCGCACTTCGCACCCGAGCTGCACGTCTGCGCGCACGTGCCGCCCGAGCAGCTCGCCGAGCAGTTGCCCCTCGCGGGGCAAGGCTGGTCGCACTTGCCCGCCGAGCAGCCCATGAACGCCGCGGGTGCGTTCGCATTGACCGTGACGTCGCCGTTGATCTTCACCGCGACGCCGTTGCTGCCCGACACGACGACCTTGTCGCCCTCGGTCTCGACCTTGACCCCGTTCGAGCCGGTCTCGACCTTCACCGACGGCGCGTCATCCTTGTGGCACGCGATCAAGCAGACCAGCAGCAGGCAGTGCTTCATCCGGCGATCTTATAGCTGATAGCTCGCCGTCACGGTCGCGGTCAGCGGGATGCCGGGCGTGAAGTGCATCTGCTCGACTGCGGGCGAGGTCGGCGTGATCGCCGAGGTGTCCGCGAACTGCGCCTCGCGCCAGGTCTGGTTGAATAGGTTGTTGATCGTGAGGTTGATGCCGAGCTTCTTCGTCGGTCGGGTCGACGCGATCAGATCGAAGATGAAGTAGCCCTTCGCGGTCAGCGTGTTGGCGTCGTTGCCGGGGCGATCCGCGATGCCGCGGCCGCGCAACGCGATCGAGAACAACTCGTGAATGTACGTGATGCCGCCTTGACCCATCAGCTTGGGTGCGAGCGCGAGCGCGTTGCCATTGCCCACGTTGTGGACGAGCTGGGAGTGCGCGAGGCTCGCGTTCGCGTCGAGCCGCAGCCAGGCGAACGGATTGTAGGCGGCCTCGAGATCGACGCCGTAGCGCTCGGTCGGGCCCGAAGGATCGGTGCCGCCTTCGTCGCCGTTCCAGACGAGCTCGGAGTCGAGATGCAGGTACCAGAAGTCGGCGGAGAACCGGGTGTGCGGCACGTAGCTCGTGCGGATGCCGGCCTCGGCGCCGAGCGCGCGGGCGAGCGAACCAGCGCCACCGGCGGCGACGTTGCCGCGCGCGTCGTTGGAGTGAAAGCCGTAGCCCGAGCTCGCGAACAGGTCGAGCTTGTCGGTCGCTTCGACCTCGACCGAAAGTTTCGGGCTCGCGATCGCCTTGCCGGCCGTGCCGCCGGTCTGGGTCGCCGGATCGGTCGCGGTCGCGGGGGTCAGATCGTCGACGTCCCACACGAACTGATCCCAGCGAATCCCGGGCAGCACGTGGACGTGCGGCGCGACGTGAACGTTCGCTTCGGCGTACGCGCCGAAATCACGGATTCCATCGATCGTGTGGTTGCACGGGTTCGCGCCGAGCTCGAAGCAGTCGGCGAGGCGGACGCGCTTGGCGTCGTGGTAGATCGCGTTCTCGACGTCGTCGTTGCGAGTCTGCGCTCCGATGGTGAGCCAGGTGTCGTGCTCGCCGGGCGCGATGTGACGCTCGTACTTCAGATCGAGGCCGTAGGTCGTGCGCGCGTCGGTCTGCTCGATCTCGTCGCCGTGGACGGGGTCGCGCGCGAACAGCGTGAAGTCCGAGTACAGGCGGAACCGATAAGACATCAGGTAGGCCATCGCGGTCCACGCGCCGCCATGCGCGTCGTGCACCGTGTACGCGAGCTGGCCGGTCGCGCGCGACGTGTCGCCGCCCTCCGATGGATCGAGCGAGCCGAACTGGCTGATCAGGCCGCTCGTCACCGCGGACTCGGGGACCTGTCCGGACGCGTTCCACTTCGCTTCGTACCAGCTCGCTTCGAGGTGGAGCTCGCCGCGGCCGGCGCTGCCTTGCCACTTCGCGAGCGCGTTGCCCTGGCGAAACTGCTGCGGGTTCTCGAACGGGCCATCGGTATCGCCGATCTCGACCGCGATGATCGACCTGTCGGTCGCGTTGTCGCGGAGCTCGGGACTCGCCATACCGACGATCCGCCGATTGTACTGCTCCAGCGCTTTCGGGCCCGCGAGCGGGACGCCGCCGGAGATCCATAGCGTCGGACCGTCGACCTTGTCGATCGTCTTCAGCTCCATCGCGCCGGCGGTGTAGAAGTCGCCGAACCG
>JBDUAS010000276.1:0-8990 GCA_040004535.1 Deltaproteobacteria bacterium | reverse complement strand
GAGCGGCACGTTGCGCGCGAACGGGCCGCGCGCGTCGGAGTAGATCGTCGGCATGCACTCGTAACCGGACTGCCCCGTGTACGGGTACGACGCCCAGCCGACCTTCGGCTGCTTCGCGTCCTCGAACTTGCCGCCCTTCGAGATCGAGAGGAAGTCGAGGCCGCCCTTCGCGAGCTCGACGCCGAACCACGCGGCATCGGCGATGTGCGAGCCACCCTCGATCACGTCGTCGCCGAGATAGCGGCAGCCGACCGCACCGCGGCCCGCGACGCGCTGCTGGACCGCCGAGATCACCTCGAGCGGCAGCTTCACCCGGTTGTCGCGCGAGCCGCCGTAGCCATCGGGGCGGGTGTTGAGCGCCGACAGGAACGACGCCATCGTGTACGCGTGCGCGAAGTGGAGCTCGACGCCGTCGAAGCCCGCTTCGATCGCGCGGCCCGCGGCGTCGGAGAACAACCGCGGCAACACGCGTGGCAGCTCCGCGATGTGCGGCAGATGCATGTCGGTGACACGCTCGCGATAACCGCGCTGGAGGTCGTCCCACTCGCGCGACGACAGGATCTTCTCGAGCTCGGCGTCGGGCAGCTTCGCGAGCCGCGCGCGCAGATCGTCGTCGCCTTGATCGTTGCCGAGCGCGCCGCGATGCGCGTCGGTGATCTCGAGGAAGCGCGCGAAGAACTTGTCGCGCTGCGGGCGACGCCGGATCGCGAGAAAGTCGATCAGCTGGATGAACAACAACGTCTGGCCGCCGGACGCATGCTTGACCGCGGCGGTCAGGTCCTTCAAGCCGGGCAAGAACCGGTCGTGACCGATGCGGAGCAGCGGGCCCGACGCGACATCGCGAATGCCCGTCGCCTCGACGACGAGCACACCCGGCCGGCCTTCCGCGAACCGCGCGTACCAATCGATCACGTCCTTGGTGACGAAGCCGTCGTCGGTCGCGCGCCACGGGACCATCGCGGGCACCCATGTCCGCGTGCGTGCGAGCCGCGGCCCGATCACGCGCGGCTGGAACAGGAGCGCGTCGGCGGCCTGCTCGGCGGTCGGCCACGTGCCCGCAGGGAGCTCGTGCTTCTTGCGCTCGGGCGGCTGCCACATCGCGGAATTGGTACCACAAGCGCTGGTATGCTGCGCGTCATGGTGAACGTCGGCGATGCCTTGCCGGATTCCACGCTCGCGAGCGACTCCGGTCCCGTGAAGCTTCGCGATCACGTCGGCAAGACGCTCGTTGTCTACTTCTATCCGAAGGACGAGACGCCGGGCTGCACCAAAGAAGCGTGCTCGTTTCGCGATTCGTACGAGGACTTCACGGCCGCGGGTGCGGAGGTGATCGGCATCTCGCGCGACGACGCGAGCTCGCACGCCGGATTCAAAGCGAACCACAAGCTACCGTTCACGCTGCTCAGCGACACCGACGGCAGCGTCGCGACGCAGTGGGGCGTCAAGAAGACGTTCGGCTTGATCCCCGGCCGCGTGACGTTCGTGTTCGACAAGGCCGGCGTGTGCAAGAGCCGGTTCGAATCGCAGATCCGCGTCGGCAAGCACGTCGACGAAGCGCTCGCGCTCGTCAAGAAGCTCGCCGCGTGACGCCTACGCCTTGAGAGCCGCGACGACCTTTTCGATCGCGTCTTTGGCGTCGCCGAACAGCATCTTGGTGTTGGCCTTGTAGAACAGCGGGTTATCGATGCCGGCGTAGCCCGCCGCGCGCGACCGCTTGTTGACGATCACGAGCTTGGACTTCCAGACCTGGAGCACCGGCATGCCGGCGATCGGCGAGGTCGGATCGTCCTCCGCGGCCGGGTTCACGATGTCGTTCGCGCCGATCACCATCGCGACATCCGTGTTCGGGAAGTCGTGATTGATCTCGTCCATCTCGAGCACGATGTCGTACGGCACGTTCGCCTCGGCGAGCAGCACGTTCATGTGCCCCGGCAGGCGGCCGGCGACCGGATGGATCGCGAACCGCACGTTGATGTTCTTGCCGCGGAGGACCTCGGTCAGCTCGCGCACCGCGTGCTGCGCACGGCCGACGGCCATGCCGTAGCCGGGGACGATCACGACGCTCTTCGCGGCGAGCAGCTTCTCGGCGAGATCGGTCGCGTTGATCTCCTGAACATCGCCGGCGGGCACCGCCGGGCCCTTCTTTGCCGACGGTGGCGGCGTCGCACCGAAGCCGCCGAAGATCACGTTCCAGATCGAACGGTTCATCGCGCGGCACATGATGTAGCTGAGGATCGCGCCGGAGCTGCCGACGAGCGCGCCGGTGATGATCAGCGCGTCGTTCTCGAGCATGAAACCGGCGGCCGCCGCGGTCCATCCCGAGTAGCTGTTGAGCATCGACACGACGACCGGCATGTCGGCGCCGCCGATCGCCGCGACCAGGTGCATCCCGAGCACGCCCGCGATCGCGGTGGCGATCAGGATCGAGAGAGTCTCGCCATCGCGGGTGTAGAGGACGCCGAGCACGATGATCGAGATCAGCGCGGCGAGGTTGAAGAAGTGACGCGCGGGAAGCAGCAACGGCTTGCCCGAGATCGAGCCGCGCAGCTTCAAGAACGCGAGCACCGACCCGGTCGTCGTGATCGAGCCGATGATGACGTCGATGTAGACTTCGATGCTCTCCGCGGTCGGCACGTGGCCGTGCAGCTGGATCGAGTACCCGACGAGCACGGCAGCGAGGCCGACAAAGCTGTGGAGGAGCGCGACGAGCTCCGGCATCTGCGTCATGCCGACACGCAGCGCCATGATCGCGCCGACCACGGCTCCGCCCGCGACCGCGACGAGCAACAGCGGATTCGTCGATTCGCCGGTGACCGACAGCGTCGCGCCGATCGCGATCGCCATGCCGATCATGCCGTAGAGATTGCCGCGCCGCGCAGTTCCCTGCGTCGACAGCCCGCGAAGCGCGAGGATGAAGAGCACCCCCGCGAACACGTACGCGATCAGGACGAGGACATATGCGAGTTGATGGTCCACGTTACTTCCTGAACATCGCGAGCATGCGTCGCGTCACGAGGAACCCGCCGCAGATATTGATCGTGGCGAACGCGGTCGCAACGATCGCGACCACTGCGGAGGCGGTGAGCGATCCCGTGCCACCCATGATCCCGCCGACGACGATGATGCCGCTGATCGCGTTCGTGACGCTCATCAGCGGTGTGTGCAGCGCCGGCGTGACACTCCACACGACCTGCCAACCGACGATCACCGCCATCACGAACACGGTGATGTGACGGAACAGGTTGATCGACGCTTCGCTGACGTGCTCGGTGGGCCGATCGAGCCGGAGGTACAACCAACCGAGCGCGAGCAGCAGGCCGGCGATCGCGAGGACCGCGCCCTGCGCCTTCGACGCGGGCTTCAACACCGGGCCGCCGTGACCGTGCAGCTTCGCCGGCGGGGACGTCGACTCGGACGGCAACTTCGCGACGGGCGCAGGGACTGCCGCCGGCTTCGCCGCAGCCGCTGGTTCTTTCTTCGCCGTCGGCGGCGCGGGCCACTTCTTGTCGCCGTTCTCGAGGACGAGCGCGGGCCGCACCGCATCGTTGTCGTGATCGATCTTCCACCCGCTCGCGCCGCCCATTTCGTCGAGGAAGTGCAACAGGTTCATGCCGTACAGGTCGCTCGCGACCGACGCCATCCGGCTCGGCAGATCGGTGAACCCGACGATCGTGACGCCGTGCTCGACGACCGTCTGGCCCGGCACGGTGTACTCGCAGTTACCACCCTGCTCCGCCGCGAGATCGACGACGACCGAGCCCGGCTTCATGAGCTCGACCATGTCCTTGAACCACAGCTTCGGCGCCGGCCGTCCGGGGATCAGCGCGGTCGTGATCACGATGTCGACCTCTTTGGCCTGCGCGCGGAACAGCGCGTACTCGGCGTCGAGGAACTCCTTGCTCATCTCTTTGGCGTAGCCGCCCTGGCCGTCGCCCGATTCTTTGATCGTGACGGTCAGGAACTCGCCTCCGAGCGACTTCACTTGCTCTTCGGCGGCAGCGCGGACGTCGAACGACCGCACGATGGCGCCGAGCCCCTTCGCGGCGCCGAGCGCGGAGAGCCCGGCGACGCCCGCGCCGATGATCAACACCTTCGCGGGCGCGACCTTGCCGGCGGCGGTGAACTGACCGGTGAAGAAGCTCGGGAATCGGTTCGCCGCTTCGATCACCGCGCGATAGCCGGAGATGTTCGCCATCGATGACAGCGCGTCCATCTTCTGCGCGCGGCTGATCCGCGGGACCTGATCCATCGCGAGCGCGGTGACCTTGCGCGCGGCGAGCGCCGCGACCAGCGCTTCGTTCTGCGCGGGATACAAGAACGAGATCAGGCAGCCACCTTCGCGAAGCTGTGGGACCTCGGCTTCGTCCGGCGGGCGGACCTTCACCACGATGTCGGCCGACCACGCGGTCGCGCGATCGACGAGCTCCGCGCCCGCGGCCGTGTACTGGGCATCCGGGAAGTTCGCGGCAGCGCCGGCGCCCTTCTCGACCGCGACCTGCCAGCCGGCCTTGACCCAGCGGCCGACCACGTTCGGTGAGGCCGCGACGCGACGTTCTTCGGGCTTGGTCTCCTGAACGACGCCTAACTTCATGGGAGGGGGGGAATGTGCCAAACCCGCCCCTCGCGTGCAA
The DNA here is from genome assembly GCA_040004535.1 of Deltaproteobacteria bacterium. GTDB lineage: Bacteria > Myxococcota_A > Polyangia > Haliangiales > Haliangiaceae > JABFXX01. The sequence goes on along the minus strand of JBDUAS010000276.1, from coordinate 4,359 downwards.
AGCTCCGGGGCGTGGATCTCGCCGTAGGCGACCTCGTGATCTCGTGCGACGTCGTCTTGCATCCCCTGCTCGGGGATGCGTTCGTGATCTGCGACCGCGCTGGCGAGCCGCTGACGGCGATGTCGGCGCTCGATCTGGATCACCCACACGAGATCCCGGTGATCGCGGAGCCCGCGAACCTGCCCCCGGGCGCTGGTGCGTTGTTACTCAATCGGATCGCAGAGCGCGCGCCGGGCCCGCTGCGCTATGCAGGCCCGTACCCGACACCGGCGCTGTATCGCGCGCTCGTGCGCAGCTTTCGGGCGTCGGCCGACGAGGCGACGTTCACCGCCGGTGTCCTCGACCGCGCGATGCGGCTCGCCCGCGATCCCGTGCCCGTCGAGTTCACGCCCGCACCGCATCAGCGTGTCGAGAATCCCCACGGGTTCACCGAGCTCCGCGACGGCAGGATCGAGCGCGCCGTCGTCGACGGCATTTCGTTCGGCGAAGATGCCTACACGCGCCTCGTGGCTGGCGCGGCCGAGCTGTGGTTCGGCCCGACCCGCTACGCGCGGGTCGCGACGTTCGGTGCCGACGGCACGCTCGCGACCGGTCCGTTCGCGATTCCGCCGCTCGCGAGCGAGCTCGTAGGCGTCGCGCTCCCGGGGACGCTCTCCGCAGCGCTCGCCGACCTCATCGCGGAGCTCGTTCCCGCGCCGCTCGCCTCGACGGCGCGCGACGTGATCGCGGCGCGCACGATCACCTGGGCCGACCTCGGCGCGCGGATCGCTCGCCGCACCGAGACCGGATTTGCGGTCCACGCGGGTCTCTGGCAATTCATCGCGCCGACCGGGCTCGCGCACCTCGCGGTCGCTCTCGCCAACGCGCTGGCACCGGTGGTTAGCCAGACGATCGTCGCCGAGCTTCCATCGGCGGTTCCTCGGGCTCGCTGAGCTGCATCATCCCGCCGGTCGCCGCGAACTCGTCGAGCGACATCTCGAACTGCCACTTCCCGCGCTTCGTCGGCTCGTCGAGCGCGATCGCCAGCATGTCGAGGTAGCCCTGGCGCGGCACCTCGTACGCGCCGAACCGGTCGAGGTGCTCGGTGTGGACCTGACAATCGATCAACCCGATCTGCCAGGCGTCGAGCTGCCGCACGATCGCCGCGTACGCGATCTTCGACGCATCGGGCGCACGCGCGAACATCGACTCGCCGAAAAACGCCGCACCGAGCGACACGCCGTACAAGCCGCCGACGAGCTCGTCGCCGCGCCACGCTTCGATCGAGTGCGCGAAGCCGAGCTCGTGCAGCCGGGTGTACGCGTCGACCATCTCGGGGATCAGCCACGTGCCCGTCTGGCCTGGCCGCGGCGCCGCCGCGCAGCCCTGGAGGACGTGTGAGAACGCGGTGTCTATCTCGAGGCGATACGGCTTGCGCTTGATCTGCTTGCGCAAGCTGCGCTGGACGATCAGATCGCGGGTCGTCATCACCATGCGTGGATCGGGCGAATGCCACAGGATCGGCAGGTTCTCCGCGTACCAGGGGAAGATGCCCTTCGTGTAACCGAGGATCAGCCGCTCCGGGCGCAGATCGCCGCCGAGCGCGAGGAGCCCGTCCTCGGCAAGGTGGACTGGCGGAAACACGAGGCGATCGTCGAGCCGGAAGACCGGCATGGCCTTCAAGTGTAGCCTTATAATGTCCGCGATGCGTGCCGCAGCACTGGTGGTGACGCTCTGCGTCTGTGGCTTCCTACGGCATCGGTGATCCGGGCGACGGCAGCCTCGACGTCGGCACGAGCTCGTTCAGCTTTACTCTGTGGGTCAAATCGAACGCGGTCGGCTCGTTCGAACCACGTACGTCGATCCGCTCGTCGGCAATGCGTCGCAGCTGGCGAACCAGTGGGTCCATGTCGCCGGTGTTGTCGATCGCACGGCGCAGACGTTCACTGCGTACGCGAACGGTGCGCTCGCACAATCGTTGCCGATCACGGGCGTAGGCTCGCTCGACAACAACCTCGGCTTCGCGATCGGCCGGCCGAGCAACGGCGCCTTCAAGGGCCTCGTCGACGAGGTCCGGATCTATCCGCGCGCACTACCGCCGGAGTGGATCGCCGCCGAGTACGCGAACCTCGCGACGCCGAGCTTCGAAGCGTTCGGCGCCGAAGAGATGCGCTAACGCGCGCGGGCCGCTCGTTCCAGATTTACGCCAAGACGCCAAGCGTTGGATCAGCGCCGACGCTTGGCCTCTTGGCGCGTCTCACCGCCGGCGGCGGCGCAGCACGAGCGCGGGGAGCACGAGCGCGAGCCAGCCGGCCGCGCCGCCGCTCGCGTTGCAACCGGCCGAGCTCGAGTCGACGCCTTCGCCGTCGGCCTTGCCGCCGTTGCTGCCGCTATCACTACTGTCGTTGCCATCGCTGCTCTGACCCGGGTCCGCATCCGGGGCGACCGTCAGCGCGAGGCTGACCGTGCCGAACATCGTCGAGCCATCGACGAGCTGGAACGCCTGGGTGACCGGCGTCTCCGCGGTCACCATCGGCGTCAGCACGTCGAAGTCGAGTGTCGCCGTGTCGCCCATCGCGATGTCATTGCCGAGCGACGTCACGACCGTCGCCGACGCCCAGCTCGCATCGTGCAGCGGGCTCGTATCGCCGCCCGTGATCTGGAGCTGCGTCGTCGCCGGCCACGTCGCGGCACCGGAGTTCTTGATCATCACCGTGTAGTGCACGACCGTCAGGGGTGGCGCTTGATCGGGTCCGTTGACCGACACGACATCGGCGCTGAACTGATGCGTCGTGCACGTCGCGCCGATCGCGAAGCCGGTCGCCGGCGCTTGCTGGAGCCGCGCCTCGGTCTGCGGGCCGTACGCGCCGTCCGTCGCGATCTGATCCGTCGTGTGGTTCTTGTTCCACAAGACCTGGAACGCCTTGGTGTCCTGGCCGCGATCGTCGGGCGACGCGGTGTGATCGAAGTGCACCGGATCGCCCGCGACGTCGTGCGCCCAGCCGTGCGCGGACATCGCCGAGATCCGGGACGAGTAGTTCGCGAGATCGACCGCGCGGCCGCCCTCGTGGTTCGAGTGGCCGACCGCTGCTGCCGCCGTGATGCCGCAACGGCCTTGGTTGTGCCATTGCACGAGCAGCCACTGCTGCGCGATCGAACGCAGCGCGCTGTTGATCTGGAGGCTGTTGCTCGCCGCGACCTTCTTCAGGTCGTCGGCCGCGCCCTTGACCGCGTACGGCAACGCCGCGCTGCTCGTGAGCGTGATTCCCGGCGCGCCTTCGAACGACACGAAGCTCGCCGGGTTCTCGCAGCCGGCCTCCTCGGCGATCTGCTTCGACAACCCGATCACGACTGCGGTCGAGCAGCCGGTCGAGCCATAGCTCGCGACGGTCGACGCTTGATCCGTCGACGACAGCGTTGGTTCATCCGCTGCACAACCACCAACAAGCAGGGCCGAGAGCATCGCCATTGCCCAAAGCGAGGCACCTACTCCCACCGACACTCCCCAGCTTTGCACATGACTGGTTGCGACCAGCCGCGTCAGCTTGCTCAACCGAGTGAATCCGCGAGAGCCCTGGTGGTGCGCCGTCATCGTGACGCGCCATTCAGCAACTAGTGGGCCGGAATCGTTGTGTAAAGTCTTGCACGTCGTGGGCGTGTAATGGCATCCCAGCCGTCGTGCGGTGGCTCGTCCGGTATCTGCGCTCCTCGATCGGCGTGAAGCAAGCGATGGCCGTCACCGGCCTCGCGCTCGTGCTGTTCGCGATCTTTCACATGGTCGGCCACCTCCAGATCTTCGGCGGCCGCGAGGTCTACAACGCGTACGCGCACTTCCTGCAGGAGCTGTGGGAGGTCAAGTGGCCCGCGCGCGCGGCGCTGCTCGCGTTCTTGCTGATTCATCTCGCCGCGGGCATCGCGGTCGCGATGAAGAACCGCGCCGCGCGCCCGACCCAGTACGCGATCTTTCGCCCGGTCGTGACCAGCGCCGCCGCGCGCACGATGCTGTGGACCGGCGCGTTCGTGTTCGCGTTCCTCGCGTTTCACATCTTCCACTTCACCGTTCGCGGCCGCAGCGACACGTTCGGCATGTACGTCGCCGCGTTCCGCGACGTGAAGATCTACGCGCTCTACTTCGCGGGCATGGCGCTGCTCTGCTTGCACCTCGGCCACGGCGCCGCATCGTGGTTGCAGACGCTGGGCCTGCGCCATCCGAAATATCGCGTCGACAAGCTGGGCACGATCGTCGGCTGGTCGCTGTTCGTCGGCTACATGGTGCCGCCGACCGCGGTGCTCGTCGGCCTTGTTGGTTAACTGCAGGCGGCTAGCTAGCTAGCGCAACAAGCGCGCGGTCGGCAGGCGCTCGCTATCGAGCTGCTTCAA
>JBDUAS010000549.1:0-2687 GCA_040004535.1 Deltaproteobacteria bacterium | reverse complement strand
CCGAACCGCAACGCCCACACCTTGGTGAGCGCTTCTGCGACGATCGCGCGCGACATCTTCGACTGACCCACACGTCGGTCCTCGAAGATGATCGGCGTTTCGACGAGCTTCATGCCGCGCTGAAGGGCGCGGTACTTGGTCTCGATCTGGAACATGTAGCCGTTCGAGCCAAGTGAATCGAGGTCTAACGCGAGCAAGGCGCGCCGCCGCCAGCAGATAAATCCAGCCGTGACGTCGCGGACGTCGATGCCGAGGATGGAGCGTGCGTAGAAGCTGCCGCCACGCGAAATCAGCTTGCGGCCGATCCCCCAGTTGACGGTGCCGCCGCCTGGCACGTTGCGCGAGCCCACCACCACGTCGGCGCCGTCCTCTGCCAGCTCGAGCATGACTGGCAGGTACTTCGGATCGTGGCTGCCGTCGGCATCCATCTCGAAGATGAATTCGAAGCCGCGGTCGAGCGCCCACTTGAAGCCCTCGACGTACGCGGTCCCGAGTCCCAGCTTGCCGGCCCGGTGCATGACGCTGACCCGTGGCTCCTGCGCCGCGATGTCGTCGAGCAGCTGGCCGGTGCCGTCGGGCGAGTTGTCGTCCACGAACAACAGCTCGACACCGGGGATGGCCGCCAAGAACCGCTCGCTGATGCCGGGCACGTTCTCGCGCTCGTTGTAGGTAGGCACGATGATGAGGGCCTTGGCCATGCGGGGGCGCACGATAGCGGGGTCGTCCCACCATCGCAACGCACGCGCTATCCTCAGCGTGCGTGAGATCGCGACGTGCCTGGGTTTACGTGCTCTCGGTCCTGGCACTGCTCGTGCCGGCCGGTGGCATCGCGTACCTCGGTGCCGTGTCTTACCGGGATCAAAAGGGCGCGGTGGCCGCGCAGATCGATCGCCAGCGCGGCGCTGCGGTCGCGATCGTGGGGCGCATCGACCATGCGATCGCAGATGCACTCGATGCGGCCGACCGCGCTGCGACCGCCGGTCAGCACGCCCCGCTGACCGGGCTCGCGCGCTACTGGTTCTGGCTCGCTGCCGACGGCCACATCCGCGTGCCGAAGACCGCGCTGCCGCTCGTGGCACCGGACCCCGCGCTCGATCGGCCGGCATCACCGAACGGTCGGATCGAGGATTACGTCCGCGAGCTGTCGCGCCGCCAGGATCGCGCGGCCCGATTGCGCGCCGCTCAGCGCGCCGAGGCGTGCAAGGACGGCACGTGCGCCGCGGCACTCGCCGAGGCCAAGCGTGGCTACACGGCACTGATCGGATTCGACGACACCGGCCCCGATGCCTTGCTCGGGCTCTCGCGGGTCGTCGCGCGGCTCGGCGACCCGCAGCGCTCGCTCGCGCTGCTCGACGAGCTCGATCGCCGGTTCGGCGCGCGCAGCTTTCCGAAGGCCGGCTCGTCGCCCGAGCGCGTGCCGGTCGTTCTCGTCACGGCGCTGCTCCGGGCGGAGGCCGCTGGACAGGCGCGCGCGACCCAGCTCCTCGGGGTCGCCGAGGCCGTGCTCGCCGGCAAGTTCGAGATCGATCCGATCGTCGGGCTCGGCGTCGTCGAGCGGATCCGTAGCGAGCTGGTAGGCGACGTCCCTGCATCCGTCCGCGATCGGGTGCCGGCGCTCGACCTCGAGGTCGAGACCATGCGCGGCCAGGCGCGCGCCGCCGCCGGGCTCGCCGACGACAAGGACGAGCTCGTCCGCACCGCGACGACCGCATGGCGCGGCAAGCCCGCCGTCAAACAACCGGGGCGCACGTTGATCTATCGCCGCCGCGCCGATGGCTCCGTGATCGGCATCGCCGTCGACGCGAACCTGCTCGCCGCCGCGGCCGGGCACGACGCCGCGGACGAGGTCGCGCGTGATGCACGGCCGATCGTCCTCGCGACCGGTGCCTCGCCGAGCGCGGATCTGCGCAAGCTCGATCAGCTGTCGCTCGGCGAGCAGCTCGCGCATCTCCAGCTGTGGCTCGTCAATCCGATGACGTCGCCCGATCCACTCGAAGAGGTCGTCGGCCATCGCGAGCGCACGCACATCCTGTTCACGTCGGCGCTCGCGCTGATGCTCGGCGTCGGCCTGCTCGCGATGATCCGCGGCGCCGCGCGCGCGCGCGAGCTCGCGCAGCTCAAGAGCGACTTCGTCTCGACGGTATCGCACGAGCTCAAGACGCCGCTCACGTCGATCCGGATGTTCGCCGAGATGCTCCAGCAGGGCGTCGCCCAGGGCGATGCCGAGAAGATGCACCGCTACCACGGCGTGATCGTGCAAGAGAGCCAGCGGCTCGGCCTGTTGATCGCGAACCTGCTCGACTACGCGCAGATCGAGCGCGGGACCCGGCGCTACACCCAGACGGCCGTCGAGCTCGCCCAGCTCGGCCGCTACGCCGTGTCGACGTTCGAGGCGCTTGCCTCGCCCCAGGCCGGCCGCAATCCGATCACGATCGACGTGTCTCCCTCGGCGATGACCACGGAAGTCGAAGTCGACCGAGATGTCGTCGTGGGCGCGGTCCTCAACCTGCTCGCGAACGCTGCGAAGTACGGCGGCGCCGGTAAGCCGATCGAGGTCCGGATCGATGCCGATGCGACCGGCGCGTCGATCGCGGTGCGCGATCACGGCCCGGGGATTCCGCCGGCCGAGCAAGCGCGGATCTTCCGCGAGTTCTATCGCACGCCCGACGCGTATCGCTCGAACGTCG
>JBDUAS010000009.1:0-73975 GCA_040004535.1 Deltaproteobacteria bacterium | reverse complement strand
CGCGTCGATATCGCGGCCGCGCGTGAACGGAATCTCGCAGTGCTGCTCGCGGTTGAGCCAATCGTCGACGAGGCTGTAGCCGAGTGCCGTGGCCTCCGCGATCAACGCGGCGCGATTGTAGATCCGATACGCGTGAAACGCGCGGCCGGTCGACTGCACGGTCACGAATGGCTCGCCGTCGTAGACGGGAAGCTTGTTGAGGATCAGGTGCTGCGGCACCGAGCCGACCTGGGCGAGGACCTCGGTCAGCGACGCTTCGCCATACTGGAGCGAGCCGGCCGCCATGAACACCGTGCAGCCACGGCCCGCGCCGACGTCGCTCGTGAAGTCGAGTCCCTCGCTCGGCCGCTCGGCCGCGAGCTCCGCGCCGACCTTGACGATCGCCGGCATGTCGTAGACCCGCCAGCGCATGCCGCGGGGGTAATGCAGGTAGTGCCGCCAACCGTGGTAGCTCACGCCCACGTGGCCGCCGAAGTCGAACACGAACGAGTGCTCGTCGAGGAGGGTCCTCATCCAGAACAGGACCGCGTAGTCGCTCTGATTCGCCTTCTCCATGCGGTGCCGGTACAGCTCCGCGAGCTCGGCGTGGTCGTAGCCGACCCGTTGCCCTTTCGGGATCGTCGCCTCGGCCTCGGCGAACGTCGTGTAGACGCCTCGGAACCGGTTCGCGGGTCGGGCCGCGAACGTCCGCTTGTAGTCCAGCTCCAGCACGTGCCCCAGCCCCGGGATGCGCCATGCGTGACGCTGTGCACGTTTGGCGATCTCGATAAGACCCACGCCGTGCCATTATCATGACTCGATCTATGTCGGCTCCTCATATCCATGTCGATACGGCGAAATTCGAGCCGTGGAAGATCCAGGCACTTACCCATTCTCTCGCGAACCATCCGCTGCTCCAGATCGATGCACTCGTCGAGCTCGGCAAGCGTCAACAGCAGCGCAACCTGGTTCGCACCCACAGTGCTGATGCGGAGGCCGGCACGAGCTTTGCCGATGCGCCCAGCCTGCACCCGAACCAGCAAGGCGCCGAGACGACGCTCGCCGACATCGCGAACGCACGGGCGTGGATGTCGCTGCTCAACGTCCAGGCCGATCCGATCTATCGCGCGTTCATCGACGAGGTGCTCGACGGGGTCAAGCCGGTGACCGAGGTGCGCGATCCGGGCATGTGCTACCGCGCCGGCTGGATCTTCGTGTCGTCCCCGAACACGATCACGCCGTTCCACATGGACCACGAGCACAACTTCATCATGCAGATCCGCGGGACGAAACGGCTCTACACGTGGGACCCGTTCGATCGAACCGTCGTGTCGGAGCGCGCGCAGGAGCTATTTCACGACAAGCACTCGCGCGAGCTCGTGACGTGGAGCGAAGACTGGCGGGCGCGCGCGCGCGTGCTCGATCTCGTCCCCGGCCAGGGCGGCTACATGCCATCGACCACACCGCACATGGTCGAGAACGGCCCCGAGCCCTCGATCACGATCAGCTTCACCTACTACACGGACTCGACGCGCCGCCGCGAGCTGCTCTATCGCGGCAACGCCGGGCTACGCCGCCTCGGCATCGATCCGAAACCGGTCGGCTCGTCGGGAACGCGCGATCGCGCGAAGATCGCGGTGCTGTCGGGCTTCACGTCGGCGAAGAACCTCGTGCGGCGCGCGATGGGCAAGTCCATCCGGGTCAACGACCAACCCTACGCACCCGCATGAGGGCGTATTGGTTGATCGCACTCGCCGCGTGCTCGAGCCCGAAGAAGACGCACGATGCCTCGGCTGTGACCACCGGCAGTGAGATGCCGGTGAACAATCCCGGCCAGCCCGGCGTCGGGGGCCACGGCCTCGCGTACTACGGGCTCGAGACCAACTTCGTGACGTCGATCTCGACGCCCGCATTCACGACGCAGGCCTCGGGCTCGACGCTGATCGTCTCGGTCGGCCGCGGCAAGGTGTCGGCGACGGCGAAGCCGACCGACAACAAGAGCAACACGTATCAGCAGCTCGGGGCGACGCAGACGTACACGCGTTACCCGACCTCGGGCACCGCGACCTACGCCGTACCCGGCGCGACCGGCGGCGACCGTACCGTCGTGTCGGTGAGCAACGCGTCGCAGGACGAGATCACGATCGCGGCCGTCGAGGTCACGGGCGCGACGAAGATCCAGGACCAGCAGTGGATCGAGCAGCTCGCGGCGCCGCTCCAGAGCAAGAGCGTGACGACGACCGGGCCGGCGACGCTCGTCGCGTTCTGGTGGGGCGATGCGCCGGAGCCGATGGTCAAGACCGCGACGCCGAACAACGGGTTCACGGTCATCGACTCGATCCTCGATTCCGGCGCGCTCGTCCAGTGCTCCGTCGCCGTCAAGAACGTGGCCGATGCGGGCGTGTACGACGTGACGTGGGTCGCGACGCCGGCGCAGGGCGCGCAGCTGTGGCTGATCGCGGTCCAGTAGCGGCGTTGTTCGCGAGGCTCGTCCCGTCGGGCACCGCGGTCGCCGCGCTCGCCATCACCGGCGAGCCTCCCGGGTTGTTCGCCGGCGAGGATCTGCCGCGTGCGGTCGCGAAGCGCCGGACCGAGCGGGCGTTCGGTCGCGCGTGTGCGCGCACCGCGCTCGCGGAGCTCGGCGTCGCGCCGGTGGAGATCATCACGGGTCAGGGTGGAGCGCCGTGCTGGCCTGCCGGACTCGCCGGCAGCATCACGCACACCGACGACCACGCCGCCGCTGCGGTCACCCGCGCGGTCCTCGGGCTCGGCATCGATCTCGAGTCGCTCGCGCACACCGCACGCGTCCCCGATCTCCTCGCGACCGTCGCGCACGAATCCGAACGCGGGTATCCGGCCGCGCTGGTGTTCTCCGCGAAGGAGAGCGTCTACAAGTGCCTCTACGCTGGCCGGTTCCTGGACTTTCACGATGTCGAGCTCGCGATCGAGCCGGGCAGCTTCACCGTGATCCGCGCTGCCGGTTACGACGCGAGCGCCGTGCGCGGCCGCTGGGTGATCGAAGGCGATCACGTCGCGACCGTCGCGTATCGCTAGTTCTCGTCGAGCTTGTTAGACCGAGAGCCTCAGCGGCGACCCCGCCGGCACCACCTGCTGGTCGATCCCCTGTACGAGCAGCGAAGCGAACCGCGACGGCGGCACCGGCCGGCTGAACAGATAACCCTGCCCTTCGTCGCATTCACGCTCGCGCAGGAACGTCAGCTCCTGCTCGGTCTCGACTCCCTCGGCAACCGTCTTGAGCTTGAGTGCGCGGCCCATGCCAATGATCGCGCGCACGAGCGGCTCGTCGGGATCCGTCGCGATCTGACGGACGAACGACTGATCGATCTTGAGCGCGTTGATCGGAAACTTGCGCAGGTAGCTCAGGCTCGAATAGCCGGTACCGAAATCGTCGACGGCGAGCTTTACCCCCGCGTCGGCCAGTCGCTTCAGGATCGCGGCCGCGAGGTCGACGTGCTTCATCAGCACGCTTTCGGTCAGCTCGAGCTCGAGCAGCGCAGGCTCGACGCCGGTCTCGGCGATGATCGCGAACACGCCCGCGAGGAAGCCTTCCTTGCGGAGCTCGACCGCGGAGATGTTGACTGCCATCGAGATGCTAGGCAGGCCCGCGTTCGCCCACCGCCGCGCCTGCAGACACGCCTCGCGCAGCACCCAGTTGCCGATCGAAACGATCAGACCGCTGTCCTCGGCGACCGGAATGAACTGCGCGGGCGACACCGCACCGCGCACCGGATGGGTCCACCGCAACAGCGCTTCGGCGCCGGTGATCGCGCCGGTCGCGAGGCTTAGCTTCGGCTGGTAGTAAAGCTCGAGCTCACCGCGCTCGACGGCGCGACGCAAGCCTTCCTCGAGTGATTGCCGCTCGACCGCGCGCGCGTTCATCGCCCGTTCGAAATACTTGTAGCCCTGTCGGCCGGTCTCCTTGGCCTGATACATCGCCATATCGGCGTTCTTGATCAGCGTCTCGGCGTCGAGACCGTCGTCCGGATAGACGCTGATCCCGATGCTGGTCGTGACATGCAGGTCGTGCTGATCGATCGTGTGAGCCTCCGCGACCGTGTCGAGCATGCGCCGCGCCATCGCGGCGCCGTCCTCCGGATTCGAGACCTCCGACAGCAACACGACGAACTCGTCGCCGCCTTGTCGGCTCACGGTGTCGGACGCGCGCACGCACTTGACGAGCCGGCCCGCGATCGACTGCAGCAGCTTGTCGCCGATCGGATGCCCGAGCGAATCGTTGATGTGCTTGAAGTTGTCGAGGTCGAGGAACAACAGCACGGCCTTCTTGGCGTGACGGGCCGCGAGCACGATCGCCTGCCCGATCCGATCGTTGAGCACCATCCGGTTCGGCAGGCCGGTGAGGAAGTCGTGCTGCGCCCAGTGCGACAGCCGCGCCGCCATCGCGCGCGCGACGCTGACGTCGCGAAACACGATCACCGAGCCCGTGGTCTGACCCACGCGATCGTGAATCGGCGCGACCGATTCCTCGACAGGAAATTCGAGGCCGTCGCGCCGCACGAGAGACCGGTTCGCGGAGCTCGGATTCGTCGCATCGACGATGCGCAGGACCTCGGCCATCGGTTGCCCGAGCGCTTCGAGCAGGGTCCAGCCGGTCATGGTCTCCGCGGCGAGGTTGAGAAAGCTGATCCGGCCGGCGTTATCGGTGCACGCGACGGCGTCACCGATGCACTTGAGCGTGACCTGCGCGCGCTCCTTCTCGGCAAACAGCGCCTCCTCCATGACCTTGCGCTCGACCGCGTAGCGCAACGCGCGCAACAGGCCGCGCGTCTCGATCTGGCCCTTGATCAGGTAGTCCTGCGCGCCTTGCTGGAGCGCCTGCGCCGCGGTCGTCTCGTCGTCGTACGCGGTCAGCACGACGAGCGGCACCGCAGGCGCCGCGACGTGCGCGCGCCGCAGCGTCTCGAGGCCCTGCGCGTCGGGCAGGCCGAGATCGAGCAGGATCACGTCGACGTGGTGGGTGGCGAGATGCGCCTCGGCCTCACTCATGCGCTCCACGTGCGTCATGTGGGTCCCGGGCTCGCCGTACTCGTTGAACATCTCGCGGATCAACCGGGCGTCGCCTCGGTTGTCCTCGACCACGAGCAACATCTTGATCGAGTGTTCGCTCACGAGCTCCTTCGCACAGGCAACTTGGCTTTGGTCAGCCAGAAGTCGTTGATGCTCTTCACCAGATTCTCGAACGCATCGAGCTGTACGGGCTTGGTGAGGTAGCAGTTCGCCTGGAGCTGATAGCTGTGGACGATATCGGCCTCCGATTCGGAGGTCGTCAGGATCACCACGGGGATCAGGCGCAGGTCATCATCGGCCTTGATGTTGGCGAGCACCTCGCGGCCATCCATCTTTGGCAGGTTGAGGTCGAGCAAGATCAGGTCGGGACGCGGCGCGTGCTCGTGGCGACCTTGTCGCCGGAGGAACGCCATCGCTTCGATGCCATCGCACGCGACGTGCAGCGCGATCCTGTCGTTCGCCTCGCGAAACGCTTCGCGGGTAAGACGGACATCACCGGGACTGTCTTCGACGAGTAGGACTTGAAGCGCATCGCTCATCACACACCCTCCTTGCCGAGAGAGAACCGGAACGTCGAACCGCGTCCGGGCTCCGATTCGACGCTGATCCGGCCACCGTGACCCTCGACGATCTTCTTGCAGATCGCGAGGCCGATGCCGGTACCCGCAAACTCCTCGCGCTTGTGCAGACGTTGAAACATCCCGAAGATCCGCTCGAAGTACTGAGCGTCGATGCCGAGCCCGTTGTCCTCGACGGAGAACAGCCACCTGCCTTCGGTGTCCTTCGCGGCCGAGACGTGCACGCGCGGCGTCTCCGACGCCTGATATTTGATGCCGTTCGAGATCAGGTTTTGAAACAGCTGGACCAGCTGGCTCGGATCCGCGAACACCATCGGCATCGCGTCGTGCGTGACCTCGACGTGGGCGTCCTCGATCGCACCTTGCAAGTTGGCGAGCGCTTGGAGCAGCGCGTCTTCGGCCGACACGTTGCGGAGCTCCTCGCGCGTGGTGCCGACTCGCGAGTACGCGAGTAGATCCTGGATCAGGCGCTGCATGCGGTTCGCGCCGTCGACCGCGAAGCCGATGAACTCGTCGGCATCGGCGTCGAGCTTGCCCTTGTAGCGCTTCGCGAGCAGCTGCGTGTAACTGGCCACCATGCGCAGCGGCTCTTGCAAGTCGTGCGAGGCGACGTACGCGAACTGGCCGAGCTCTTCGTTCGAGCGTGCGAGCTCCTCCATCTTGCGCGTCAGCTGGGCCTCGGCGAGCAAGTGCGCCTCGGCCTTCTTGCGGAGCGTGAGGTCGCGGATCACCGCGGTCACGAGCGTCCCCTCGGGGCTCTCCATCGGCGACAAGCTGCACTCGTATTGAAACTCGGTGCCGTCCTTGCGACACCCGGTGATCTCGAGCCCGCCGAGCGGTTGCCCAGGCGCGATATCTCCGAGCCGCGCGAGGATGTCGCCGGTGCGCAGCCGCTCGGGGACGAGCATCTCGACCGACTGACCGACGAGCTCGGCGCGCGGATAGCCGAACACGACCTCGGTCTGCCGGTTGACGAGGATGATCTCGCCTCCCTTCGCGACGACCATCGGATCAGGCGCGGTCTCGATCAGCGCGCGGTACCACTCCCGCATCTGCTCGAGGTGGGCCTCCGCGGCCTTGCGCACGCTGATGTCGCGGATCGCCGCGGTGATCAGGATCCCGTCGGCGCCGAGCAGCGGGCTCAACATGATCTCGATCGGGAACCGGGTCTCGTCCTTGCGCTGGGCCGAGAGCTCGATCCCGGTCCCGATGTGCTGCGCCAGCGCCTCCGCGGCGGTCCGCGTGCCGTCGGAAAGGATGCGCTCCGCGAAGCCCTCCGGGATGATGTTCGTGATGCGTTGGCCGAGCAGCTCGTCGCGCGAATAGCCGAACTGGTGCTCGGCCTGGAGGTTGAGCAGCACGATCTTGCCGGCGGCATCGACGACGACCATCGCATCGGGCGCGGCTTCGAGCAGGCCGCGATAGCGCGCAGCCGAGCGTTCGCTCTCGGTGAGATCGTGGCTGAGCTCGGAGAAGCCGACCAGCACGCCGTTCGGATCGCGCATCGCGGTGAACGTGAGGTGCGAGAGGAACTGCGAGCCGTCGCGACGAACTCGCATGCCATCTTCCTCGTGCCGGCCCGTCGCGGCCGTGAGCCGGAGGATCTCGTCGGGACGCCCTCGCCCGCGCTCCGCGGAGGGGAAGAAGCACGAGAAGTGACGACCGATGATCTCGCTCGCCGCGTAGCCCTTGATCCGGCGCGCGCCGGCGTTCCAGCTCGCGACCAGGCCGTTCGGATCGAGCATGAAGATCGCGTGGTCCTCGATGCCCTCGACGAGCAGCCGATACCTCTCTTCGCTAGCGCGGAGCGCGGCTTCGGTGCGCTCCGTGTGCGCGAGCGCCGCCGTGGCAGTCATGACTTCACCCTGGCGATGCGTGCGCGACGAGCGCCGTTTCTGTCTCGCTGTGCAATCGCGGCCGCGCTGCAAACCGGCTCTTCGCCCGAGGGACCGCCCTCGGACTCGAAGCGCGGCAGCTCCTCGAGCCTGGGCCAGCGCGACCGCATACCGAGGCGCGTCACGAGGCTGGGTCGGTTAGTGCGCGCGGGCATGGCTGGCGAAGCGTGCAAGGAGGTGGCCGCGATTCACCCGACGATCGCCGTGCGAGATTTGCCCGCTTCGCGGAGCGCGGGGCCCTTCAACGCCCGCAGCGCAGCGTCCAGGCGATCTGCGTAGTGCGGCGCCGGGCGCTCCAGCTACCCAGGGGTACGTCGCTACGGGCTGGATCTCGGCATGCGATGCCGCTAGTTCTCGGCGACGCCGAGGTAGCGCGTGACGAGCAACGTCGCCTCGTCGAGCAGGCGCGGATCCTTCAGCTTGTCGGGATAGAGCAGCGCGGAGCGATGGACTATCGACTCGATCGCCGAGACCAGCACGAACGCGGCGAGCTCGACATCGCGGATCGCGAGCTCGTCCCGCCGCGCGGCGAGCATGCCCGCGACCATGCGGTGGCTGATGTTGTCGAGCTCGCGCAGCTTCGCGAGCTTGCCGATCCGCGGGACCTGCTCGGTCAGCACGCGGTGCAGCGCGGGATCGATCGCGTGGGCCGAGAACGTCAGCTCGATCACCGCGCGCGCGCCCTGCGCGATCGGCAGGTTCGCCACGTTCGCGAGCTCGGCGAGGATCGCGGCGCTCATCTCCTCGCAGTGGCGCTCGATCAACGCGGACACCAGGGCTTCCTTGTTCGGGAAGTATTGATAGAGCGAGCCGATCGACACGCCGGCCTTGGCTGCCACGGCGTTCGTGGTCAAGCCGTCGAACCCCGCGTGCTTCAGAACCCGAGCGGTCGCCTCGAGAATCGAGTCGACCGTGTCCTTACCCCGCTGCTGGCGGGGACGTTTACGAGGTGATAAGCGGACTTGGCGCTGCATGAAGCGGGCTCCGATCTCGGCAGCGAACGCGAGCTGACAATGTGAGCGTTCGCTCGCATTCTAGTCGGACATGGCGCTCCTGACCAGCTCGATCCCCGTGACCTCGGTGCCGGGCGTGCCCGGCCTGCCCCTCCTGGGCAACTTGCTCCAGTTCCGCAACGACCGGCTCGGCCTCCAGGAGACGGCGGGTCGGATCGGGCCGATCGTGCGGCTCCAGCTCGCGCACATCCCGGTCTACGTCGTGACCGATGCCGACCTCGCGTACGAGGTGCTCGTCACGAACGCCGCGGCATTCACGAAGTCGGCCGGCCTCCAGTTCCTGAAGCCGCTGCTCGGCGAAGGCCTGTTGACGGCCGAGGGCGAGCTGCACCGCCGCCACCGCAAGCTGCTCGCACCGGCGTTCGCGCCGAAGCGGCTCGCGGCGTACGGCACGACGATGGTCGAGGAGACGCGGGTCCAGACTCGGCGCTGGCGCAGTGGCCAGCGCATCGATCTGTCCGCCGAGCTGATGGAGATGACGCTCGCGATCGCGGGCAAGACGATGTTCGGCGCCGACGTTCGCAAGGACGCCGAGCAAGTCGCGCGCGGGCTCGAGCTCGGCATGCACGCGCAGGTCGCGAATCTGAGAAGCCCGCTGCAGCTCGGCTACAACTGGCCGCTGCCCCGCCACATCCAGATGCGCAAGGCGGTCAAGCTGCTCGACGATGTCGTCTATCGCCTGATCCGCGAGGGTCGCGCGCGCGGCACCGATGCCGGCGACGTGCTCTCGATCCTGCTCCTCGCGCGCGACGAGGAAGACGGTAGCGGCCTCACCGATCCGCAAGTTCGCGACGAGGTCATGACGCTCCTCCTCGCCGGCCACGAGACCACCGCGAACGCGCTGACGTGGGCGTGGTACGAGCTCTGCCGTCACCCCGCGGCGCTCGCCCGGCTCCACGCCGAGGTCGACGCGCTCGGCGGCCGCACGATCACGACCGAAGATCTCCCGGAGCTGCCGTGGACGCTCGCCGTCGTCGAGGAAGCGATGCGCCTCCATCCACCGGCGTACATGACCGGGCGCCAGGCCGAGGAGCCGATCGAGCTCGGCGGCCATCACTTGCCGGCGAAGTCGATCGTCGCGATCAATATTCGCGGAATCCACCGCCGCGGGGATTACTTCGCTGCCCCTCACGCGTTCCAACCCGAGCGCATGCTTGGCGAAGCGAAGAAGCTGCGCCCGCGCCATCACTACATCCCGTTCGGCGGCGGCCCGCGCGTCTGCATCGGCTCGCACTTCGCGCTGCTCGAGGGCCAGCTCGCGCTCGCGACGCTCGCCCAGGCCGCGACGTTCGAGCTCGTCAACCGCGACGTCGAGCCGGAGCCGCTCGTCACGCTGCGGCCGCGCGGCGGGATGCCGGTCATCGTCGAGTTGCGGACCTAGACCGGGTGCTAAGGTGAATCGACGTGCTGTTTCGCCTCGCGATGTTCGTGGTCTCGGGCCTCGTTCACTACTACGTCTATCGCAGGATCCTCGGCGTGATCGAGCCGAGCAAGCGGACGCGCAGGATCGCGGCCGCGATCGCGATCCTCCTGTTCCTCTCGGTGCCGCTGCAGAGCTCGGCACGCATGTGGGCGCCGCAGCTGTCGGCGGTGCTGGGCTGGATCTCCGGCCCGTGGCTCGCGTTCATCGGCGTGTCGGCGACGTACTTCGCGATCCTCGACGTGCTTCACGGCCTCGCGTGGCTCGCGCGCAAGCCCCTTCGCCGGCCTCCACCGTCCGCCACTGCGCTGTCGCGACGCGAGTTTCTCGGCCGCGTCGGCGGTGGCGCCGCGATCGCGGTGAGTGGAGCTAGCGTGGGGATCGGGATGAGGGAAGCTCGCGGCGATCACGAGATCGTCACGGTCGAGGTCTCACTCGCGAAGCTACCGAAGGCACTCGACGGGTTCTCGATCGTCCAGCTCAGCGACCTCCACACCGGCATGACGATCGATCGCAAGTTCGTCCAGCGCGTCGTCGATCGCGCGAACGCGCTGAAGCCGGATCTGATCGCGCTGACCGGCGACCTCGTCGACGGCACCGTCGATAACCTGCGCGAGGACATCGCGCCGCTCCAGAGCTTGCGCGCGCCCCACGGCGTATTCGCGGTCACCGGCAACCACGAGTACTACGCCGGCGTCGATGCCTGGATCGCCGAGATCACGCGGCTCGGCGCGCGCTACCTGCGCAACGAGCGCGTCACGATCGGCAGCGGCGATGCGACCTTCGAGCTCGCCGGCGTCGACGATTACTCCGCGCACGACTGGCCCGGCCACGGCGAGGACCTGGGCGCGGCGACCGCGAACCGCGACGCGAGCCGCGCGCTCGTGCTGCTCGCGCACCAACCGCGGCAGGTCAAGAACGCCGCGAAGCACGGCGTCGACCTCCAGCTCAGCGGTCACACGCACGGCGGTCAGATCTGGCCGTGGCACTACCTCGTGAAGCTCCAGCAAGGCGGCCTGCTCGCGGGAAAGTACGAGCACCGCGGCACGCAGCTCTACGTCACGCGCGGCTGCGGCTACTGGGGCCCTCCGGTGCGCTTGTTAGCTCCATTAGAGATCACGCGCGTGATCCTGCGCAGCGCCGCCGCGGCGTGAACACCCGCGCTACGATGCGCGTGTGAGATCGCTCGCTACGCTCGTGCTCGCTGTGGTCGCGAGCTTCGTCGTGACTTCGGTCGCCATCGCCGGACCCGGGACCGGCGGCCGGATGGGCGGCGGATCGTGGAAGTCCAGCGGCAGCACGAAGTCGTACACGCCGTCGCACTCGTCCTCGGCACCGAGCCACACGTACTCGCCACCGACCCACACGTACTCGCCGCCGACGTACACGCCGAGCGACACGTCATCGTTCGGCGGCGGTCATCACTGGCAAGATTCGTCGCCGCACGATTACTCGCCCGCGACCTCGGGCACGACGTCGACCGGCTCCGCCGTCTACATTCCCCCCGACGATTTCGATTCGCACTCGTCGTCTAGCTCGCACGATTCGTTCGACGTGATGTTCTGGCTGTTCGCGATCGGCATCGGCGTGGCGTTCATCGGGTCGAGCCTGGTCCAGCGCTACCAGGACCGCCCGCTCGTCATGGGCGGCGCCGTGCCCGACCTCGAGGACGTCGATGTCTCGGTGTTGCGCGTCGCGATCGACGGCCGCGCGCGCAAGTTCGTGCAGACCGAGCTCGCGCGGATCGCGAAGACCTCGGACACGTCGACCGACGACGGCCGGGTCGCGATGCTGTGGGAGGTCTCGCTGATGCTGCGCCGGCTGCGCGACGCGTGGATCTACGGCGGCGCGGTCAACGAGGCGATGGGCGACATCGATCGCGAGAAGTCGATCTTCGATCACTACGTCGACGACGCGCGCGTCCGGTTCCGCGAGGAGACCATCGCGAACGAGCAAGGCGTGAAGTCCGGCACCGACGCCTCGCACTACGTGCCGCGCAGCGACGAGGGCGCCGGCGTGATCCTCGTGTCGATCATCATCGCCGCGCGCCGCGAGCTGTTCACGGTGAACGAGATCGCGAGTGGCAACGA
This sequence comes from Deltaproteobacteria bacterium, assembly GCA_040004535.1. Taxonomy (GTDB): domain Bacteria; phylum Myxococcota_A; class Polyangia; order Haliangiales; family Haliangiaceae; genus JABFXX01. The sequence goes on along the minus strand of JBDUAS010000009.1, from coordinate 61,954 downwards.
TCTGCGCGCGGCGCTCGAAGCAGCGTCGTCCCTGACCGCCGAGACGCTGGTCGCGGTCGAGATCGTCTGGCAGCCCTCCGAAGACAGCGACCGGATGTCGACGATCGAGCTCGAGGCGAAGTATCCGCGGCCCGAGCTGCTGCCGATCGCGGGCGCGCTCGTCGGCAAGACGTTCTGCAAGTACTGCGGCGGACCGTTCCCAGCCGAGCTCGTGTCCTGCCCGCACTGCGGCGCACCGGCCCGCGAGGCGGGATGAAGCATGCGTGGTTCCTCGTGCTCGCGCTCGGCGCGTGCGGCAAGCACGACGACGACAAGACCGCGGTCGCCGTGCCGCCGGCGCCGTTCGACGAGGTCGACACCGATCTGCCGCCCGGCACCTCGGATCTCTCGATCGACGATCAGGGCCACCTGTGGGCCGTCGCCGAGCGCGAGCGCGTCGTCGCCGAGATCGTGCTCGATCTCGAGCACGAGACCGCGAAGTTCACGCGGCACCCGCTCGACGGCGTGCCCGACGGCGTCGACACCGAGGCGCTGTCGTGGCTCGGCGGCGGCAAGTTCGCCGTCGGCACCGAAGGCCAGGAGCAAGCGACCGCGACCGTGATGTTCGGCGAGCTCGGCACCGACGGTCACATCGCGCTTCACCCCGGGGTCGACCTCACCGACAAGATCCTCGGCATCACGCTCGTCAAGAACCACGGGGTCGAAGCGTTATGCGGCCGCGGCGACGACCTGCTCGTCGCGATCGAGTCGTGGGGCACGTTCGACGATAAGAGCCGGTGGGCGCCGCTCGTCCGCATTCACGCCGGCGTTGTGACCGGCGTCCAGAAGCTGAAGCTGACGACCGCGACCGGCAAGATCTCCGCGATGACGTGCACGTTCGCACCCGACGGCACGATCGACGCGATCGCGATCGAGCGCCATTACAGCGTCTCGCGGATCCTCACGTTCAGCGTCCCGCTCGACAAGGACTTGATCACGCCGGAGGTCGCACTCGATCTCTGGCCGGTCGTGCGCGATCGCTATCACGCGAAGCTCAACCTCGAGGGCATCGTCAAGCTTCCCGACGGCCGCTGGGTGATGGTCAACGACAACCAGGGCGCACGAGTCGACGGTCCGACGAAGCTGTTCGTGTTCCATCCGCGCTAAGCTCGTCGGATGATCAAGTGGGTGGTCCGGATCGCGCTGCTATGCGCGTTGTGCGGAGCCGTCGCCGCGCAAGGCACCGGTGGCAGCATGGGCGGCGGGTCGTGGGGCGGTGGTGGTGGTGGTGGCGGTGGCGGTGGTGGCGGTGGTGGTGGTGGTGGCGGTGGCGGCGGTGGCGGCTCGTACAGCGGTGGCAGCTACTCCTCGAGTGGCGGAAGCGGCGACCTCGGAGTCGACGTCGTGTTCCTCGTGCTCGGCTTCTTGGTCTGGGCGGTCGTCACCGTCGCGAAGGGCGCGTCGTCAACGGATATGTCGCCTGGGTTCGACGACGGAACCAACTACACCCCCTCCGACAGCAATTCTGTCGATGTGAGCGTGCTCCGCGTCGCGGTGGATGGCCGCGCGCGCAAGTTCGTCCAGTCCGAGCTCGCGCGAATCGCGAAGCTCGCCGATACATCGACGCCCGAAGGCCGGGTCACGATGCTGCGCGAGGTCGCGCTGACGCTGCGCCGGCTGCGCGACGCGTGGGTCTACGGCGGCGCGGTCAACGAGCCGATGCGCGGGATGAGCTCGCAGAAGGAGATCTTCGATCGCTACTGCAACGACGCGCGCGCCCGGTTCCGCGAGGAGACCGTCCGCAACGAGCAGGGCGTCAAGACCGCGACGCCTGCCGGCACGTACACGCCGCACACCGAAGAAGGCGCCGGCCTGATCTTGGTCTCGGTCATCATCGCCGCGCGCCGCGAGCTGTTCACGGTGCAAGCGATCGGGAACGGTGCCGACCTCGGCTCGGCGCTCGAAGCGGCGGGCACGCTCGACACGAGCTCGCTCGTCGCGGTCGAGATCGTGTGGCAACCGTCGGAAGACACCGATCGGATGTCGTCGATGGAGCTCGAGGCAAAGTATCCGCGGCCGGATCTGATCCCGCTCCAGAACGCGCTCGTCGGCAAAGTGTTTTGCACGTATTGCGGCGGGCCCTACCCCGCGGAGCTGGTGTCATGCCCGCACTGCGGCGCACCTGCGGCCGGCCGCGCGGCCTGACATCGCGCAGGCCTGGTGTACAACCTGGCCATGCGTACGCTCGTGTTCTGGGCGATCTTCATCGTGTCAGCAGGGATCCCCGCTCTCGCCAGCGCCGAGCCTGCCAAGCTCACGCTCGATCAGGTGATCGCGAAGGCCGTCGCGAATCCGCGCGTCCGGATGGCCGAGAGCGATCGCGATGCCGCGTCGGCGCGGATCGACGAAGCCGATGCCGCGCGGCTGCCGCGGATCAAGGGCACGGCCTTTGCGACGGTCAGCCCCGAGATCCACTGCGACGATCCGGCGACGTGCATCACGACCCACCCGATCAACTTCTCGTGGGACTTCCACGGCCTGTTCGGCGGCGCCGAGCTCGATATCACGCAGCCGCTCTACACGTTCGGCAAGATCGAGCACGCTCGCAACGCCGCGCGGGCGGGCCTCGACGCCCAGGCCGCGCTCGCCGACGAGGCCGCCGGCGATCAGGTCAGCGACGCCGTGCGCGCGTACTGGGGCCTCAAGCTCGCGCGCGAGCTCGGCGGCATGCTCGACGACGGCATCGAACAGATCGAGGACGCGAAGAAGCACTTCGACGAGAACAAGGGCATCACGATCACGGATCGCCAGCGCGTCGCCGTGTTGCTCGCCCAGGCCAAGTCGCAGCGCGCCGATGCCGCGCAGGGTGAAACGCAGGCGCTCGCCGGGTTGCGCGCGGTCACCGGCGATCCGACCGCCGACATCGACGACGCCGAGCTCGCGGTGGTCGAGCGAACGTTGCCGACCGCGAAGGAGCTCGCGATCGAGCATCGCCCGCAGCGACTCGCCGCGGTCTCCGGCGCGACCGCCGCCGACGAGCTCGCCGAGATGCAGACCTCGTATTACTACCCGGACATCGCGCTGGTCGGCACCGCGCTCGCATCGGGCGCGCAGGGCGTCGACGTGCCGCCGAGCGTGTTCGCGAACAACCCGTTCAACCGCTACGGCCTCGCGTTGGTCCTGGGCTTGTCGTGGACGATCGAGCCATGGAACGTGAAGGCCCGCGCCGACCGCGCGAAGGCCGAAGCGCACAAGGCGCACGCGCAATCCGAGCTCGCCGCGATCGGCGCGCAGTACGATGCCGAGACCGCGCTCGCCGAAGCGAACGCCGCGCACACCAAGGTCGATGCGGCAGCAACCGGTGAAAAAGCGGCAAGGACGTGGCTCGCGTCCGTGCTCCAGAACGAGGCGATCGGTACCGCCGAGTCGCGCGACCTGGTCGACGCGTACGTCGCGTGGTTCACGCTGCGCGCCCAGTGGGCCACTTCGGTGGTCGGGTGGAATGTTGCCGTGGTACGGCTAGGACGTGCCACGGGTGAATTTAGAGCGGCACCGCCACGTCCGAGGTAAGAACGCACCATGAAGCGCCTCCTTGTTATCCTGATCGCCCTGTCGAGCCTGCCGGTGTACGCGGACAAGCCCGGCGTCGGGACCGCCGCGGTGAAGTCCGCGAACGACAAGATCAGCAGCCTCCTCAAGCAGAAGGTCGCGCCTGGCTCGAAAGAGGAGAAGGAGCTCGCCGGCAAGGTCGCGGGCTCGGTCCGCGACTTTCTCGACATCGACGAGCTCGGCAAGCGCGCGATGTCCGATCAATGGACCAAGTTGACCGCCGCGCAGCAGCAGGAATTCCTGACCACGCTGCGCGAGCTGATCGAGGACAACTACGTGAAGGGGCTGCGCTCGAACCTCGATTACACGGTCGATTACACCGGCGAGAGCGTCGACGACGGCAACCGCGTCGTGGTGACGCAGATCAACACGAAGCGCCACAACCGGCCGTACAAGATCGAGGTCGACTACGTCGTCAAGAAAGAGGGCGACAAGTACAAGGCGTGGGACGTCAAGACCGATGGCGTCGGGCTCGTCGAGAACTACCGCGAGCAGTTCAACAAGATCGTCGAGAAGGACGGCTTTGCGGGGTTGATCGCGAAGATGAAGAAGAAGCAGCAGGGTTAAGCGCCGCACTTCGGAGTGTGACGCCAACGCGCACGCACGGAGACCCGGATCGCTTACGCCTACGCCTACGCGTTCAGGTATGGTCGCGGCGATGTCGCTTCATCCGCCCTACCGCGAAGCTGCCGAGCAGTGGCTCGACGAAGATCCCGATCCGCAGACGCGCGAGCAACTGCAGCAGCTGATCGCCAAGTACGACGCCGGTGATACCGCCGCGCGCGATCAACTCCGCGAGATGTTCCACGGCTCGCTCGAGTTCGGCACCGCAGGCCTCCGCGGCATCCTCGGGCCGGGCCCGCAGGGCATGAACCGCGTGCTCGTCCGCAAGGTCACCGCGGGCCTCGCGGCGTACCTCCACACGAACGTCGCCGACGTCGCGAAGCGCGGCGTGTTGATCGGCTACGACGGCCGTCACAACTCGCGCGTGTTCGCCGAGGACACCGCGCGCGTGCTCGCGGGCGCCGGGATCCCTGCCCTGCTCGCGCACCGGCCGTGGCCTACGCCGACGACCGCCTGGGCCGTCGGCGATCGCGACTGCGCGGCTGGCGTGATGGTCACGGCGAGCCACAACCCACCCGCGTACAACGGCTACAAGGTGTACTGGGGCAACGGCGCGCAGATCATCGCGCCGCACGACGCCGGCATCGCCGCCGCGGTCGCGAAGATCGGGCGCAGCGATCAATTGCCGATGCCCGAGCTCGACGAGGCGCGCCGCGACAAGCTCGTGATCGATCTCGACGAGGCGCTCCACGATCGCTACCTCGCCGCGGCGATCGCCCTGCGCGAACAACCGTTGCAGGACGGATCCAAGCTCGCGATCGCGTTCACGCCGATGCACGGCGTCGGCGCCCGTTCGACCGAGCCGATCTTCGCGCGCACCGGCTACGCGAACGTCCACACCGTGCCCGAGCAGCGCGAACCGGATCCGGACTTCCCGACGGTCGCGTTCCCGAACCCCGAGGAGAAGGGCGCGATGGATCTCGTACTCGCGCTCGCGCGCGAGATCAACGCCGAGCTCGTCCTCGCAAACGATCCGGACGCCGATCGCCTCGCGGTCGCGGTGCCTGATCCGGCGTCGCCGACGAAGTTTCGTCAGCTCACCGGCGATCAAGTCGGCGCGCTGTTCGCGGATTACTTGCTCGAGGTCGGTCCGAAGGGCAAGCGGATGGTCGCGACGACGATCGTGTCGTCGCAGCTACTGTCCTATCTCGCGAAGGCCCCTCCTGCCGGAGATGGCGCGGACTATCGAGAGACGCTGACCGGGTTCAAGTGGATCGGCAACGCCGCGATGGACTACGAGCGCGCGACCCACGGCCGGTTCGTGATGGGCTACGAAGAAGCACTTGGCTATTCGATCGGCCCGCTCGTCCGCGACAAGGACGGCGTGTCGGCGTGCCTGATCTTCGCGGATCTCGTGCTGTGGAATCGCGCGCGGGGCCGCAACGTGCTCGACCACCTCGACGACATCTATCGCCGCGTCGGCTTGTTCGTCACCGAGCAAGTCTCGATCACGAAGCCCGGCTCGGAGGGCATCGCCGAGATCAAGAAGATCATGGAGCGGGTCCGCAAGCAGCCGCCGAAGGACATCGCCGGTCACGAGGTCGAGCAGGTCGTCGACCTCGCGAAGGGCGAAGGCGGCCTACCGGCTTCCGATGTCCTGGTGTTCAAGCTCGAGGGCGGCCGCCGCGTGATCATGCGGCCGTCGGGCACCGAGCCGAAGCTCAAGAGCTACTACGAGGTCCGCGTGCCGGTCGCCCCCGGCGAGGCGATGGAGACAGCGCGGTCGCGCGGCACCGCGGAGCTCGCCGAGCTGCGCGATACGCACCAGAGATCGCTCTGACCCTACGCTTCGTCGTACGCCGGCTCTTCGGCCTCGGCGAACGCGCGCGGGGACGTCAACGCGCTCGCGAGCATGCGGTTGTACAAGAACTCGGCGAACCGTCGGCCCTCGCCCTGAGCGTCGCTGAACAGCGCGCGGTGGCTCGCGTCGCCGGCGGGATGCCCGGCGAACCGCGCGCCGCTGTAGAACATGCTCGAGTCCTTGAGCTTGTTCATCGCGACCTGGCAGAACGCCGCCATCGTCTCGGGCCACACGACCGACGGCCGCTCTTGCACGGTCCGCAGCGCGAGCTCGATGTAGAGCCCCTGCAGCAGCGACAGTCCGGTGTGGGCATCGCCCCGGGCGGCGGTCATCACGTCGGCGAGGATTCGTTCCGCGGCCTGCTCGTCGAGATCCATCCGCGAACGCTAGCGAGCCCCTCTGACAATCCGGAGGGACGGGATCTCACCCCCCGGCAGCGTCGAGCACACCCTCGAGCCCGCCGAGGAACGCGAGTGCCTCGCTCGGGTTCGCCGAGTGCGGCGAGTGCTTCTCGAGGTCCGCGACGAGCTTGTCGGTCACCGGCGACCGGCCCTTCAACCGCTGCGCCGCCTGGTATGCGCGATCCATCATCTCGACCGCCGCGCGCGGCGACAGGTCCATCAGCTGGCGCGCATTCGACACCGCGTCACGCATCGTCTCGATCGTGCGGCGATCGTGCATGACAAGCACCTCGCGCTGGTTGATCGAGCCGAGCGAGTCGAGATACTTCACGAGCCCTTCGCTGGTCAGCCGCGAGACCGAGATCGGCTCGGTCTGGAGCTGGCGCTCGAACTCGACCATCTGCCAACGATCGGCCGGCCGCATCGCGCGGCACACGACCGAGCCAACGTACGCGTGGACCGTCGCACGGACCGCGCTGAGCGCCGCCGCGTGGGTGGCCGGATCGCCGGCCTGGAGCTGATCGTTGAACGGCGCGAGGTTCGTCGCGAGCTCGGCGACGCCCCGGCGAACGAGCAACGCCCGGCCGAGCGCCGTCAGGTAACCCGGGACCACCGTCGTCGGGTTCACGTCGGGCACGAAGGCGTCGTAGACCGCGGTGACGAGCGCGTGGACGCCCTCGCTCGCCGAGCTCTGGGTGTCGTCGAGCACGCCGAGCGCATGGCCGATCTCGCCGGTCGACAGCGCGACCTTCAAGCGCTCGCGCGCGTCGTTCTGCTGCGACGTCAGGCCGTACTCGATCGACCCGACGCGCTCGATCACCTTGTCCCAGCGCTTCGCGTCGTCCTCGTGCTCCTGCTCGTCGAACTGCTCGAGAAAATCGAGCAAGTCCGCGCTGCCGAGCGCGAGGTCGTCTTCCTTCGGCTTGGGCTCGGCGAGCTCTCCGAAATCGAGCTCGTCGTCGGTGACGACCGGGCCCGTCTGGTCGCGGTTCGCACTAGCGGTGTCGTCGCCTTCGAGGCCCGCGGACTGGAGCTTGACCATCGATCGACACGCCCACAGCAGCTGGCTCAGCCCGCTGAACGTGGTGTCCCACAGCTGCTCGAGGCTCTCCGCGGCGGTCTTTCGATCCATCGGTGCGTCGCGGGTCGCGACGAACCGCTCGTACAGGCCGTCGTCGAGGTGACGCAGATCATCGAGCGCACGCTGGGCGAGCGAGACCAGCTCCCAGGCCTGGGTCTGGATCCTGGGCGTCTGGATAGCCCGTTGAAGCCGCGCGTCCACGTATCGGGGGTCTAGCGTCGCATGGCGCGGCGCGCCGCGGAACTTATCCGTACGCCTGGCGCTACTGGAGCAGCGCCGCCGGAACCTGACCTGGCGTCGGCGCAGAGAAGCTCGCAGTCGAATCCCACGTCAGGTTCGTTGCTTCGCTGGTCTCGTCATCGCCCTCGACGCCATTGCCGGTGCCGGCCTGCGCCTCGTGCCCGGTCTCGCGCAGGATCCGTTTGGTCGACTTGCCCGCGGCGGGCGCGCTCGCCTGCGCCCCGATCGTCATCGCATCGGTCTTGTAGGAATTGGTGAGCTGGCTGTAGCCGCTCTTCGCGACGATCGCGTTGCCGGTCGTCGGGACGCCGGCGATCATGATGTCGACATCGCGGACGAGCGGCGACGTGCCGTCCCACTGGAACAGCACGAGCACCTCGCCCGTGTCGGTGAGCGACGGCGCCTGCGCCGCCACGACCGTGAGGTTCGCATCCGCGATCGAGTACGTCGGGTTCGCGCCGAACGCCGAGTTGAACGCCGTGGTGGTGTCGAGCGCGACGGTGATCACGCCGTGCGCCGGCACGATGTCGTTGTCGGGGAACTTGACGATGAAGTCGCCGCTCGTGAGCGTCGGGCTGCCCGCCGGTAGCTTGAAGTAGCTGCCGTTGTCGCTGAGGTAGAGATCGTAGAGCGGCACGGCGAACGTGGTCGGATTCACGATCTCGACAAACTCGTGCCCGGCCGGCCCCAGCGAAATCTCGCTCAACAACAGAGGTACGTGCGCCGGCGGTGGCGTCGTATTCGAGCCCGCGCCCGAGCCCGCGCCCGATCCGGAGCCGCTGCCGTCGGAGCCGTTATTGCCCGGATCCGCCGAATCCGTCGGCGCAGCCTCGTGCGCGGCCATGGCACAGCCCGCGAGGGTCGCCATCATGAACGCCGCGGAGCGCCGCATTGCCCCGGTGTTTATCGTGGTCGTCCGTCGACGAGCAAGCGGAAATGCTTTGAGGTAAGTTCGCCCCATGAGCGAAGTCACTCTCGAAGACCGCGGTAAGGCGCTGGAGAATCAGTTCTACGAAAAAGAGAACAAGGACAAGCTCGCCGCGATGAAGAGCAAGCTCGACACGCAATCGTCGAAAGAGGATCTGCGCAAGGTCTCGGGCATGACCGACGACGCGGTGCTCGACAAGCTCGTCCACCTCGGGATGACGGCGAACACGATCGCCGCGCTGTCGCTCGTACCGTTGATCCAGGTCGCGTGGGCCGACGGCACGATCCAGGACAACGAGCGCACCGCGATCCTCCAGGGCGCGCACGGCAAGGGTCTCGAGAAGGGCACGGCGGGCTACGACCTGCTGCAGACCTGGCTCGCGAAGATCCCGAGCGACGACCTGTTCCTCGCGTGGGAGGCGTACATCAAGTCGCTGACCGCACAGCTCAACGACGAGCAGAACCGTCTGCTGAAGAATCAGATCGTCGGCTTCGCGAAGATGGTCGCGGGCGCTGCCGGCGGCTTCCTCGGGATCGGCCGCGTGTCGGCGTCCGAGGAGAAGGTCCTCGCGCGCATCGAGTCCGCGTTCCACCGCTAGGCCCTCGTGCTGCGGTTTCTCGGCAAGACCGGCGTCAAGGTCTCGCGGGTCGCGCTCGGCGCGATGTCGTTCGGCGGTGACTCCGACGAAGCGACCGCGGCGCACGTCTGGCGTGCGGCGCGCGACGCCGGTGTCAACTTCATCGATACCGCCGACGTCTACAACGAAGGCCGGTCCGAGGAGATCGTCGGCCGGTTGATGCGCGGCGAGCGCGACGAGATCGTGCTCGCGACGAAGGCGTACTTCCCGACCGGCAAGGGTCCGAACGCGCGCGGCACGTCGCGCTATCACCTCGTCCGCGCGGTCGACGCGAGCTTGCGCCGGCTCGCGACCGACCGGCTCGACGTTTATTACCTGCACCGGTTCGACGACGTCACCGCGCTCGACGAGACGTTGCGTGCGCTCGACGACCTGGTCCGCGCCGGCAAGATCCTCTATCCGGCGTGCTCGAACTTCGCCGCGTGGCAGGTCGCGCAGGCGCGCGGGATGGCGGCGCTCCACGGGTTCGCGCCGCTCGTCGCGATCCAGCCGATGTACAACCTCGTCAAGCGCACCGCCGAGATCGAGATCCTGCCGATGGCGCAGGAGCTCGGCATCGCGGTCGTGCCATACAGCCCGACCGGCGGCGGCCTGCTGACCGGCAAGTACACCCGCGATCAGCGACCCGCGAACGGCCGGCTCGTCGACTGGAAGATGTATGCGGCGCGCTACGGCGATCCGCAAATGTTCGAGATCGCGGAGCGGTTCATCGCGCTCGCGAAGGAGCTCGGCCACCACCCGGTGACGCTCGCGCTCGCGTGGGTCGCGTCGCATCCGGCGGTGACGTCGGTGCTCGCCGGTGGCCGCAACGTCGACCAGCTCGCACCGGCGTTCGCAGCGCAGACGCTCGAGCTCGACGCGGCGACGCGCGACAAGATCAGCGCGCTGTCCCCTGCTCCGCCACCGGCGACCGACCGCAACGAAGAGGTCGGCCCGAACAATTTCGGTTCGCGCTAGGCCGTCAGGAACTTCAGCACGCCGACGCGGTACAGGAAGTGCGCGACCGCCGCGCCGAGGCACACGATGCCGAGCAGGATCTGGAACACGAACACCTGCTGGATCAGATTGTAGAACTTCTGCTTGCCCTCCTGGCTCGGGATCCACTCGAGGATCTGATTCATCCCGAGCATCGCCCCGAGCAGCACGCTGCCGCCGATCACGATGAGGTCGGCGGCGACGACCAACAGGTTCTTCACGAACGCCTGGCCGCTGATGTGCGGCACGAGTCGGACGAAGTTGATCACGCCGAGCACGATCAGGCCGATGCCGATGATCGTCTGCCACGGCGTCAGCTTCGCGATCATGTTCTGCGCGTCCGGACGCTTCGCGACGATCAGCGATGACAACGCGAGAACTCCACCGAGGATCAGAACGGCGGCATTGATGTCGAGCAGCAGCATGAGCTCACCCCTTTGGAGGGCGAGGATATCAATAGGCGTCGGCCATCATCAAATTGACATGTGGGCGGCCCCGAAACGGCCGTTTCGACGCAGCCGTCAGCTCCGCGATGCCAAGCCGTCCCAGCTCGTCGTTCCATCGCGTCGCGAGCGCACGATCCTGGCTGCGCGCGGCCCGAGCGCCCCACAGGAGCAATTGGCCCCGCCGGTACGGCTCGGTCTCGGTCGCGAGGCCGGCATGGACGTGGACGACCGCGCGATCGGCCAGCTTGGCCTCCAGCGCGAGCCACGCCGCGGGCAACCGCAGCGACGGGTCATCCGGATCCGCCGCAACCGCGCGCTCGATCGCCGCGAGCGTCGCCTTCACATCGTGATGATTGTCGTACGCCTGCGCGGCGTCGTACAGCGCCCGGGTCGCGGCGTCGTGCTTCTCCGCAATGTCGTCCCGCACGCGCGCCCGAAATCCGTTCGTACTCGTACCGGGATCCGGGCTCGGGCTCGGGCTCGGGTCGAGCTCCCACGCGCCGAGTGGGCCATCCCACTGCCATGCGAGCTCCGCCCACCGGCCTTCACACGTCGGCGCTTGATCGATCCCGACGATGGCCTCGCACCGCGACGGCGTGACGACCGCGCAATGCACGTTCGTGCCCTGCGCCAGGATCGCTCCGAGATGCCGCCGCCGCGCCGGTGCGTCGATATCATGACGATCGCCGAGGAACCGCGCGAGCATCTCGGGAGTCAGCGGCGCTGGACGCTCGGCGACGAGCTCGCGCAACCGGCGTTCGCGGCGCTCGGAGTGCAACGCCCACGCCTCCGAGCCAGCGAGCTGGCCGGCTTGCAGCGCATCGCTGCGATAGCGATTCGCGCAGATCAAGAACGTCGCGCCCGGCGCGGGGCGAACAACCTCGAGCGCAGGTCCCGCGATCTCGAGCACGCACGCCGACTTCTCGCGCGCCGAGCCGACCGCGATCCCCCAACTCGACGAGATCGGCCGCTCGCGTGCGATCCGGATCGCGTCCTCGAGCGTTTCCGCGCGACGCGCGAGCTCGTGGACGACATCGACGATCATCGCGCCGCCGAGCGTGACGCCGCGATGCCAGCGCGTGTGCGGCGCGAACACCAGGCCGGCCTCGTTGACGACCGTGACGACCGGCGCATCGGCACCGCGCGTCGCGAAGAAGCCGTAGCGCTGGCCGCCTGTCGGCGCGCATGTGATGAACGCTGGCGCCGCGTCCCAGACGCCGACGCCCGGGAAGTCGAAGTTGCGGCCGAACATCAGCTCGCCGTCGTGGGTCGCCGAGCCCCACGCGATCGCGGTCGAGCACGCGGGCATCGCCGCGCGCACCGAGCGCCGCGCGAACCGCGCGCCGAGCTTGCCGAGCGGCCCGACCGGCGTTTGGGCCGCGAACGGGCCGAGCTTCGCCCGCGCGACGAGCGCGACGCAGTTCTGCAGCGCATCCATCGTCGCGATGTCGAGCATCGCGTCGCTCGGCACCTTCGCGTCCGGTAACGCGGCCTGGACCGCATCGGCGAACGCGCGCGACCGCGCCGCGAGCTCGGCCGGCCGCTGCTTGACGAGCTGGGCCTGCCACGCGCGCGCGACGGTGCGGACGACGCGGCGGCCGAGCCCACCCATCTCGCCGGCGAGCGTGCGCTCCGGCATCGTGTTGTAGAACTCGATCAAGCGGACCGCTTCCGCGGCGACGAGCGCGCCGTGTTGCGCTCCCATCTCGGTCTGCGTACCGGCGAGGCGGGCCATCAGGAACGGTTTCACGAGCGTCTCCTCTGCTGCTTCTTGGCGGGGCGCAGCGGTTCGATGATCCGAGCCGCCAGCTCTTCGAGCACGCCGTCGGGGCGCGCGATACCGATCACGTGGTGGACGAGCACGCCGTCGACCACCGCGAGCACGAGATCGACGATTCGATCGGGCTCGCACGGACGGACCTGCTTCTTCGCGATACCGGCGCGCAGATCCGCGACCAGCGCATCGCGGGCGACCAGCACGGCGCGACGCTCGCGCTCGAGCACGGTCTGGAAGTCGCGGCCGCCCATCGCCCACAGCTGGAACAATCCACCGATCAGCTGCGGCCGCTCGCGGTGAAACGCGATCGTCGCATCGACGACCGCGCGCAGGCGGTCGAGCGGATGATCGACGTTGCGGACCCGCGCGAGCACGAGCTCGGTGAGCGCCGCGTACGTCTGATCGAGCACGGTCTCGAACACCGCGCCGACATCCGGAAAGTAGAAGTACAGCGTCGGGCGCTTTACCCCGAGCGCATCGGCGAGCTCCCGCATGCTGGTCTGCATCCCGCGCGTGCGCAGGATCTCGAACGCGCTCGCAGCGAGCTCCTGGCGGCGGGCGAGATCGGGACGGCGCGGCATAACCTGACAGAGTGTCAGTACAAGAACCCTGACACACTGTCAACCTACGACCGAGGAAGCCCAGTCGTGTCGCGGACGTACGATGTCTGAAGGATTCTGGGTAAGAAGAGGATCGTGTACGCTGGGGGCGATCGTGGAGCTTGTCGTGACTCGGGATGATGTTGTCCTCCAGCGTCCGGAAGACTTGGTCTTCTCGGTGCCCGTGTTCCACACGGTCAACGCCTGCTGTGGCGCGGCCACGGCGTACTTGCTCCGCCGCATCGCGTATCGCGCGGGCGCCTACGCGCCGGGCATCCAGGAGCACATCTTCCACGAGCTCAACACCTCGCGCGAAGGCGGCACGATCGAGAAGGTCCAGCGCTGGTTCAGCTCGCGCACCAACATGCTCGCGGAGCTCGGCTATCGCCTGCAGTGCCGCCGGGTCGCGGTGCCGACCGCCGCGCTCCTCGAGTGGGTGCGCCAGGGCAAGGGCTATCGCGGCGCGATGCTACCGACCAGCTTCAAGCGCCTTCACCCCGGCGACAAGGCCGCCGGCCGCGACGCGCCCGATGACGCCGTCGGTTATCACGCCGTCGGCGTGACGATGGAGCAGCTCGATCCGAACGCGCGCGGTCCCGAGGAGCTCGTGATGGCCGATCCGTGGCCGGGCGTCGACGGCAAAGCCCAGGATCGCGCGAAGGTCACGCCGCTCGTCGAGCTCGCGCACAAGGATCGCGGGCTCCACGCGCTGATGTTCTTCTGGACCGGCTGGTCGTAGGTTCCCGAGATCGTCCATCACCCGGAAGTCGGCGCGATCGATTCGCGAAGATGTTTCGACGTCGCTCGGGCTCGGGCTCGGGCTCGGATCTAGAACGCTCCGAGGTCGACGAACGCGTGGTCGTTCATGATCACGTACGGGCGATCCTCGAAGCTGAGCCCGCCGTGACCGTCGAACTTCTGGATCTCGAGCAGGCCCATGCCGTAGCCCATCGGGCCCTGCGAGTAGTAGTTGATCGACAGCTTGTACGGTCCCGCCTTCGGCGTGCCCTGGATCGCGAAGCACTCCGGGCCGTAACCGGTCGTGATGTCCGCGTAGAGCTCGCCACCCGACGCGAGTTGTTTCGCGGCGAAGTACGCGTGGCCGCCCTTCGCGTCCTGGATGTGGAAGTCGACGTCATTCGCGTCGGTCTCCCAGTACAGGATGAACCGCGTCGACGCGGTGGTCGCGAGCTGGAGCCCGTGCTTCTGAAGCGCCGCCATCACGATCGCGCGCTGCTCCGGTCGTGCCGCGATCAGCGTCGCGCCGATCATGCCGGCGTCGTCGCCGAGCACGCGCATGCCACCGAGATAGCTGTCGTTGCGATACGGCTGATCGATCGCGGCGAGGATCGCGTCGAACGCCTCGGCCGGCTTGCCGGCGCGGACCAGCGCGTACGCGAGCAAGCGATGGCCGGTCAGGTGGTCCGGACGATCGGCGACCGCGCGGCGATACGTATCGAGGACGAGGTCGGTCGTCGCGTGCTTCGCGCTCGCGGCGATCAGGCGTGCGAGCCGTTCGCCCGCGAACCGGCGCATGTCGGCGCGGCCCGGATACAGATCGATGATCGATCCGTAGACGCGCGCCGCGGTCGTCGCGCTGCCGTTCGCTTCGAGCGCGTCGCCGAGACCGATCAGGGCGAGCACGTTACCGGGCTCCTTCGCGTGCCAGTCGCGCGCGTGAACGAGCGCGTCGTCGACGTGGTGCCCGGCGAGCGCCTGCTCGATCGTCGCGAGCTCGCCGGTCAGCGCGACCGGGCTGCCGGCCGGTGGCCACGCATCCGGTGCGGCCGCCTGCGTTACGGTCTGGTTCTGCGCGATCTGCGCCTGCGCGACGAAGTGATCGGTGCTGGTGAAGCCCCGGCCCGACGCCGCGACACCTGCCTGGCCTTGCGCGGGACGGTTCGTGGTGGTCTCGGCCGGCGGCGGAGGTGGTGGCATCGCCGCGACCGGCGCGGGCAGCGTCGGTGTCGTGGCCGGCATCGCGCGCGGGTCTTCCAGCTTTTCGGGCTCGGCGAGCGCTTCGCCGCCCATCGGCCCGGCATGCGTCGTCCCGTTCGCCCCGGTCACGTCGTGATCGGCGACGGTCTTGTCGCCGTCGCCCGTCATCCGCGCGGGCTTCCCGTCTTCGAGATCCTTGCCGGCGATCTCCTTGCGCTCCGAGTTCTCCGCCTTCTGCTTGCCCTTCTCGCTGTCGTGCTCGCGGATCTGATTCTCGTTCTGGGCGGGCGCCACGAGCTCGACCTGCTTCGGCAGCTCTTGGTGCATGCGCTCGAGCCCATGCGCGCCGACCACGAGCACGTCCGCGAGCGACTTCTGATCGATGCCATAGCGCGCGTAATCGTTCGCGCTCTCGAGCACGAGCAGCGACGTCTGGCTCGAGATCACACGATCCGCGACCGACTCGTGCGCGATCTGCTGGCGCAGTGCATCGCGCGTCGCCGCCGGCGCTGCTGCGAGCTGCGCCTCGAGCTCCTCGATCCGCGCACCGCCGACCGCGCGCTCGACGAGCGGCTGCTCCGCCGCCTGCACCGTGACATGGCGATGCTCGTTCCCGACGATCAGGTCGACGTCATTGTCGACCGTCGAGACCGCCGGCCGAGCGAGGCGCGCGAACACCATCGTCGACGTGCCTGCGCGCGCCGACGCGATCGTCGTCGGGTAGACCCACGCGGCGCCCGCCACGGCCACTGGAATCTCGACCCTCACCGGCTGCGCGAGCGCGGTCGCGACCACGCCGGCGCCGTCGTCGAGATCGAGCACGGCACCCGCGTGCTCGGTGCCTGCACGCACGAGCTCCGCCGCGGCGGCGTCATCGCGCAAGCCACCGGCGAGGACGACATCGACGCGTTCGGCTTTCGTCGCCTTCACCGCCGCCACGAGCTCCGCGTGCTCCGCGCCCGCGGTGATCACACCGTCGGTGACGACGACCAGGCGCGACTTGCTCGCCACACCACGCACCGCCTGCGCGAGATCGGACGCACCCGCCGCGCCGCGTTCGACGAGCCTCTGATCCTCGGCGTCGCCCCACCCGCTCGCCGCGCCGCGATAGATCGTCTGACGATCCTGATCGAACGCGACCACCTCGATCGGTAACGAGCCACCATAGCTCGTCGCGACCTTCTCGATCAGCGCGCGGACCGACCGCACGTAGCCCGCGTAGCCGAGCGCGCGCGACGCGCTCGTGTCGATCAACAGGGTCATCGCGCGCGGCGGTTCGGCCGGCGCGTTCTCGGCCACCGCGGCGACGCGGATCGCGACGAGGTTGCCCGCGCCCACCGCTTGCGCCGAGGCCGGCGCATCCGCGATGAAGTCGCGATCCGGCGTCCACGCCCGCTTGCTCAGCGTCTGGCCGACCTGGCCATTGCTCGTCACCGTGACATCGATCTGCGCCGTGTTCGGCAAGCCGCGCAGCGGCAGCGTGTAGCGGCTGCTTGGCAGCTCCTGGCTGTACGAGATCACGATGTGCTTGTCGGCGTTGGCCGCGATCGGAAACACCTTCGCCGTGAACTGATTGCCTTCGGCTTTCTCGAGCAGCGCCGGATCCTGGCGGCGGTGGAGGAAGTCGTCATACGCGCGACGCGCGAGCTGCCTCTCGACGACCTCGGCCTCCATGAAGTGACCGTCGGTCTCCATCGCGAACCGCGACACCGCCGCGTGCTCCGGCAGCGTGATCTGAAATGTGCCTTCGCGCCGGCGCGCTTCGGGGTTGTGGAACCACAGATGGAGCTCGGTGTACGCGAGCGGGCCTTCGACCACCGCCTTGGCCTCGACGCGCGCGAGCGCGAGGCCGCTGCCGTCGGAGGCGGTCAGCGACCACGGCGGGATCAGATCCTGATGTAGGACCTGCGACGCCACGATCGACTGGGTCGCCGCGGTCAATGGCACTGCCATGACCTCGGGCTCGCTCACTCTGGTCGGACGAGAAGAACAGCTCGCGACGAAAGTCAGGAAGATCACGGCACGGAGGCGTTTGCACATCGTGACTTCAAACGCACGGCCTACGCCGCCGTTCTGTCGCGGATCTAGTCGCAGTTGTGCCCGGTTGCGTGCGATTTTGGGTGGAATGATGGTGAGGATGGCGATCGTGGTGGCGAGCGTGGGGACCGGGTGTCTCGAGCGACAGCTCTGTCTGTAGCGACGGGACCGTCTGCCCCGAGAAGACAGTGTGCGCGCCGATCCCGCACGCGACGAACGCACCGGGCGGCGAGCTGTGCGTCGACCCCGACGCGATCGCTGCGTGCACCAACAAAGCGGACAACGCGACGTGCGATGGCGGCGTCTGCCATGACGGCGTCTGCTTGCCGATCGCATGCGGCAACGGGTTCGTCGATCCGGGCGAGCGATGCGCCGATCCGGACTGCTGGATGGTGTGCAACCCGACGTGCTCGCGGGCGTCGCGTGCGACGCGACCGCTCCGCATTGTGGCGCTGGCACGTGCGTTGGCGTCGAGACCTGCCGGATGTGTCCGGAGGATTGCGGCGCGTGCCCGGCG
Source organism: Deltaproteobacteria bacterium (assembly GCA_040004535.1). GTDB lineage: Bacteria > Myxococcota_A > Polyangia > Haliangiales > Haliangiaceae > JABFXX01. Next base: position 44,365 of record JBDUAS010000009.1, on the reverse strand, counting down.
ATGTGCGGCGACTCGTTCTGCGATCCAGGTGAAACCGCCGCGAGCTGTCCCGGCGACTGCCACTAGGCTTGCAACGCCGTGGAACGTGGTTACGCTGCGATCGCGGTGCAGCGCGAAGATTTTATCGAGCGGATGATCCGCCAGCTCGCGGAGGCGCTCGCACGAATCGCGGGCCGTACTGCGAACGGCAAGCTCGAAGAGGCGCTCGCCGAGTCCGCTCGCGCGTGGACAGACCTCCTGGATGTTCCGCGCGACCTGATCGAGCGCCTCGACGGACCGACGCTCGCGCAGCTGCTCGCCGATCCGATGAAGCTGCGGATCGCGGGCGAGTTGCTCGCGGCCGAAGCGCGCGTCCATCAGGCCAAAGGCAATCCGGTCCACGCGCTGTTGTGCAACAAGCGCGCGTTCGAGCTGTTCCTCGAAGCGCGTGCGCTCGATCCCGCGCCGCGCGACGAAGCGGCGATCCTCGAGCTGTCGCGCCTGATCCCGAAGACCGAGATCGATCCGCGCTATCGCACCGACTGAAGCCGGACGCCGCGCGCGGAGCTCGGATCGCCGACGATCGCGACGGTGCCGGCGAGCCAACCGGCCCAGGCGGCGCCGAGCACCTCTGCACGCCAGCTCGCCCGCGCGGGCAGCGACGAAGTGGCCGCGAGCCCGTCCTCATCGGCGACGCGTGCGAACTGTTCCGCGTCGCCGCGGGTCGCGAGCAAGCGCGCCGCGATCCGAGTCTCGTCGGCGACGACGTGCGCGATCGCGAGCAACATCTCGGCCCAGCGTTGCGCGCGCGCAGTCGGTGCGCGTGGCGCCGCGCGCGCTTCACCCGCGGGCGCGGGCACGGCGCGAGCGAGCACCTCGAAGATGTCCTCGGCGCGGGTCTTCGCGATCGGTGCGATGCCCTTTTGCGCGCGCACCGCGCCGGCATCTTGCGGGCGATGGCGCGCGAGATCGATCAGGTTCTTGTCGGCGAGCACCTGCCCGAGCGGACGATCGAGCTCGGCCGCGGTGCGCTGGCGCCACGCCGCGAGTGCGATCGCACCGGCTCGTGCGGTCGGATCGAGTGCTCGCACGCCGCCGAGCTGCTCCCACGCGGTCTCGGGCGTGACTGCCGCGGCTTGGAGCGCGTCCGTGAGGATCTGCTGCGATTCGGCCCGCACCCATGCCAGCTTCGTGGGGCCGAGCGCGCGCGCGAGCAGCGCGTAGAGCGCGTGGAGGTAGCGGACGTCGTCGGCCGCGTACGCGACCTGGGCCGGCGTCAGCGGCCGGCGCTCCCACGCGGTCCATTGCTGATCTTTGCCGAGGTGGGTGGCGAGCTGCTCGTTCGCGAGCGTCGCGAGGCCGACTTGATCGCCGAGCCCGGCGAACGCGGCCATCAGCTGTGTGTCGACAAGACCCGGCATCGCCGCGAGCCCGTGGCGGATCGCCAGGAGGCCGAGATCCTGGCGCGGCGCATGCGCGATCACGCATGAATGGCCGGCCAGCGCGTCGACGATCGGGCGGACGTCCGCGGCCTGTGGATCGACGAGGCGAATCTCCGGTTCGATAGCGACGATCGGGCCCCCCGGCGCATCGAACATCCGATGTCGCTCTTCGTCGACCCACGAGACCTGCACGAGGCAGAGCTGGGGGATCAAACGGTCCGCGGAGGCGAACTCCAGATCGAACCCGACCGCGGGAGCGTGCCCGAGTGCCTCGCAGATCGCTGCGATGTCGGACGCTTCGGTCACCAGATCCATTCGAGAACATCTTATGTCCTGCTAGATTCCCCGGAGCTCCAATGACCACGAATAGTTTTGGCGCCAAGGCGCAGATCTCCGTCGGCAACTCGTCGATCGGCATGTACCGGCTCGATGCGTTGATCAAGCACAAGGTCGGCGATGTCGAGACGCTGCCGTACTCGATGCGCGTGCTGCTCGAGAACCTCGTCCGCTACGAGGATGGCAAGACCGTCACCCCGGCCGACATCCAGGCGGTCGCCGGATGGAACCCACAGAAGCGCGTCGAACACGAGGTCCAGCTCCGGCCCGCGCGCGTGCTGATGCAAGACTTCACCGGCGTGCCGTGCGTGGTCGACCTCGCCGCGATGCGCGATGCGTTCGAGACACTCGGCCGGCAGGGCAAGGAGATCAACCCGCTCCGCACGGTCGACCTCGTGATCGATCACTCGGTCCAGATCGACGAGTACGGCACGAACGCGTCGTTCCGGCACAACGTCGATATGGAGTACCGGCGCAACCGCGAGCGCTACCTGTTCCTGCGCTGGGGCCAGCAGGCGTTCGCGAACATGAAGGTCGTGCCGCCCGGCACCGGCATCTGTCACCAGGTCAACCTCGAGTACCTCGCGAAGGTGGTGTGGACGCAAGACGGCGTCGCGTTCCCCGACTCGCTCGTCGGGACCGACTCGCACACGACGATGATCAACGGGCTCGGCGTGTTCGGCTGGGGCGTCGGCGGCATCGAGGCCGAGGCCGTGATGCTCGGCCAGCCGATGGCGATGTTGATCCCGGAGGTCGTCGGCTTCGAGATGACCGGCAAGCTGCCGGCCGGCGCGACCGCGACCGACCTCGTGCTGACGGTGACCCAGATGCTGCGCAAGAAGGGCGTCGTCGACAAGTTCGTCGAGTTCTATGGCGCTGGCATCGCCGCCCTGTCGCTACCGGACCGCGCGACGATCGCGAACATGGCGCCGGAGTACGGCGCGACGATGGGGTTCTTCCCCGTCGACGACGAGACGCTCGCGTACCTGCGCTTCACCGGGCGGTCGGACGATCACGTCCAGCTCGTCGAGCGCTACGCGAAGGAGAACCTCTTGTGGCACGTGCCGACCGCGAAGCTGCGGTTCTCCGACACGCTGGCGCTCGATCTCGGCACCGTCGAGCCGTCGATCGCCGGCCCCGCGCGCCCGCAGGATCGCGTGGCACTCAAGGACTCGCGCCGGAGCTGGCGCCGGGCGCTGCCCGCGATCCTCGGTGACAAGTGTGGCGAGGACAACACGACGATCGAGAACTGGACGAACGAAGGCGGCCATCCCGCGCCCGGACTCCTCGGGACGTCACGCCCGGTCAAGACCGACAAGGGCAGCTTCGAGCTCGGTCACGGCGCGGTCGTGATCGCGGCGATCACCAGCTGCACGAATACCTCGAACCCGTCGGTGTTGCTCGCCGCGGGCCTGCTCGCGCAGAAAGCGAACGCGAAGGGGCTGACCAGCAAGCCGTGGGTGAAGACGTCGCTCGCGCCGGGCTCGCAGGTCGTCACCGATTACCTGACCCAGGCCGGCTTGATGACCGAGCTCGAGAAGCTCGGCTTCTATCTCGCGGGTTACGGCTGCACGACGTGCATCGGCAACTCCGGTCCGGTCCATGACGACATCGCGGCAGCCGTGAAGGACGGCAACCTGGTCGTCACGTCGGTGCTGTCGGGTAACCGCAACTTCGAAGGCCGCGTGAACCCGGTCGTCCGCGCGAACTACCTCGCGTCACCGCCGCTCGTCGTCGCGTACGCGCTCGCGGGCACGATGAACATCGATCTCGAGACCGAGCCGCTCGGCATCGGCGCCGATGGCAAGCCGGTGTTCTTGAAAGACGTGTGGCCCTCGCCGACGGAAGTCGCCGAGGCGATGCGCACGGCGATCAAGAAGGATCAATATCAGCATCGCTACGCGCACGTGCTCGACGGCGATGCCGAGTGGAAGGCGCTCGCGGTCCCCGCCGGGGACACGTTCGCGTGGGACGACGCGTCGACGTATATCCGCAAGCCGACGTTCTTCGACAACCTCGGTCCGACGCCGGCGCCGCTGAAGAACATCGAAGGCGCGCGCGTGCTCGCGGTGCTCGGGGATTCGGTGACGACCGATCACATCTCGCCGGCCGGCAACATCGCGAAGGGCTCGCCCGCCGCGAAGTATCTCGAGAGCCACGGCGTCAAGCCCGCCGACTTCAACCAGTACGGCGCGCGGCGCGGCAACCACGAGGTGATGGTGCGCGGCACGTTCGCGAACATCCGGTTGAAGAACCTCATGCTGGCCGGCGTCGAGGGTGGGTTCACGAAGCACCTGCCCGATGGCACCCAGATGGCGATCTACGACGCGGCGGTCCAGTACGCGAACGATCACATCCCATTGATCGTGATCGCCGGCGACCTCTATGGCAGCGGCAGCTCGCGCGACTGGGCGGCGAAGGGCACGCTGTTGCTCGGCGTCCGCGCCGTGATCGCGAAGAGCTTCGAGCGGATCCATCGCTCGAACCTGATCGGCATGGGCGTGCTGCCGTTGATATTCGAGCCCGGTCAGGATGCGAAGTCGCTCGGGTTGACCGGCGACGAGGTGATCTCGATCGAAGGCATCGCGGGCGGCGTGTCGCCGAAGAAGAAGCTGACGGTGAAGGCCGGAGACAAGAGCTTCACGGTGATCGCGCGGATCGATACACCGCAAGAGGCGGAGTACATCGTGCACGGTGGGATCCTGCAGTACGTGCTGCGGACGCGCGCGGCGGCGGCGAAGTAGTCAGCGCCGTAGCTCGTCCCGAAACGCTACGACCGCGGCATGCTGATCCGGCTGGGTCACGTAGTGCGCGATCCGGTCGAGATCGACTTCGGGAAACACTTCGCTGGCGGCGATCGTGACGTACTGGTCGCCGCGTAGGCGATGAATCGTGAATTTCCCGGCTCGGAACAGCCAGACCTCGCCGATCTCGAGCCCACGGTAGACCTCGAGCTTGTCGAGGAGTGGCGAGCTGATGATCACCTCGATCGCAACGTCCGGTCGTGGTTTGTCGCAGTCGCGGGCGTAGCACCCGTCGGGTTCGAGGCCACGCTCGCGGGCTTCGTCGCGATAGGTCTCGTTACCGTACGCGTATAGTGGGATCTCCCGTTCGAGGCAAAAGAGCTCGAGAAGCCTCGCGACCATTCTCGCAGAAACCTCGTGCCGCCGTCCCGGACTCATGATCTCGAGCGCTCCCTGCAGATAGGTCATCCGCAGATGCCTGTCCTCGGACGCGTCGCGGAGCTTCACGTAGGTGCTCCACTCCACGTCGCGTAACAGGATCCGCGAGTCTTCAGTGACCGGTTGCACGGAGGAGAAGGACGGTTCGTCCATCGCCTCCATGCTACCCCTTCGCCGGACGGTTGATCCGGACTTTCCGGCGGACCTCGAGCTTCCACGCCTTCGCCTTGTCGGCGAACGTCGACTTCGGCATCCCGATCGCGCTCGCCGCCGCGCGGATCGTGCCGTAACGGACGAGCGCTTGCTCCATCGAGACGCGCAACGTCGCGTGATATGGCGCGAGCTTCGGCACTTCCTGGGTGTCGACGCGCGTCATCTGGCGGCCGCGCCCGGGGGTCGATGGGAAGAAGTCCTTCGGCCCCAGCTGATCGTGACCGAACATCGCGGCGCGGCTCACCGACGCGCGGAGCTCGCGGATGTTGCCCGGCCAGTCGTGCGCTAGCAGCGCGTCCCAGCCGTCCGGCGTGACCTCCTTGCGACCGTGCTCGGCCTCGTGCTCCGCGAGGAACGTTTCGACGAGCTCGCTGAGATCCGACATCCGCTCGCGCAGCGGCGCCAGGTGGAGCTCGATCACGGCGAGCCGGTGGTAGAGGTCGCTGCGCAGCCGCGCGTGATCGCCGCCGAGCCCTGCCGTCTGGTTCGTCGCCGCGACGATCCGGACATCGACCGACCGCTCGCCACCGCCGCTCAGCCGGCGCACGCGCTTGGTCTCGAGCACGCGCAACAGGTGCGGCTGGAGCTCGACCGGCAACTCTCCGATCTCGTCGAGGAACAGCGTGCCGCCGCTCGCCTCGACGAAGTAGCCATCGCGCTGCTCGACCGCGCCGGTGAACGCGCCCTTCTCGTGGCCGAACAAGTGCGACGCGATCAGCTCGCGCGGCAGCGCACCGCAGTTGACCGCGACGAACGGTCCCGACTTGCGCCGCGAGCTCTCGTGGATGAGCCGTGCGAGCAGATCCTTGCCCGTCCCCGTTTCGCCGAGGATCAGCACGTTGCAATCCGCGATCGCGGCGCGCTTCGCCTGATCGATCGTCGTCCGCAGCGCCGGATCCTGGCCGCGCAGCAACTCGGCCGCACGCCGGTGCTCGTCCTCGATCGCCGCGACCGCGACGAACGTCGTGTGGCCGACCGCGAGGAACGATCCGACCCGGAGCTCCGCCGACTCGACTCGATTGCCTTCGATGAACGTGCCGTTCCTCGACTCCAGATCTCGCACGACGAGCGCGCCCTGCCCGCGCCGCTCGATCGCACAATGCTTCGCCGACACGAACGGATCGCTGACCACGATCTCGCACGCCGGATTCGTCCCGACTGCCCACTGCTTTCCGTCGAGCCGGACCACCTCGCCGTTCGAGACTCGCCTGAGTCCGATGACGATCGCGCTCCGCCTCTGCTCTTCCACCAACGACTGGGTCTCGCGCGGATCAAAATTCATAGATCGCTCCTTGTCGTTCCTGTCCACCGCGGCTCTATCGGCCAGCACGTGGGGCAGTTGCGTACTTCGTGCCGCGCGTAACCTCGCGACAACACGCACGCGAGTGTCCGAGCCGTCCGGAGTGTCCCGGACAAACTCGGACAAGCCGCGGACAGCCGACCCTAGCGATCAGCGACTCGCGGATTGCGCAACGACGCCGTTTCGCCGACCACGTACGGACGTCGCGCGAGCACCGCCTCCCCGCAGATCCGTAACAACCGTAATGACGTGCTCGTCAAGGGTGCATTGGCGTGTCGAGCTCGGAGCGTCGTACGCTCGTGCCAGACTCGCCAGACTCCGCTGGTCGAGTGGAACCAGTCGAACGTAAAGATGGAAAGCTACCCGAGGCTCATCAAGTCAGCGCTGATCGAACGTTTGCGCGCGCACGAACGCGCACATGGGTGGGTCTCCAACGCGACATTGCACGAGCACGACCCCGTCGCACAGCGAAGCATTCCGCTCCACTTTCCAAGCATGTCAGCCACGCGGGTCGCCGCTGGTGTCGCGGGACCGCCGTACGAGAAGCCAAAGAATAAGACCGGCCCGAAACCCGGTTCGCCCATCGGCCGCCGCCCGCCCACCTGGACGAGACAGCGCGTGATCGAAGAGCTGCGCCGGCTGCATCGTGCCGGTTCCCGCCTGGTCCCTGCAGAACTGGATACCGCGCTGCTCCATGCGGCGGCCAGCTACGCGGGCGGACTCCGCGCCGCCCGCCGGCTCGCCGGGATCTCGGCAGCTCCGCCCGAACGTTCAAAGAAGTGGTGGAACGAGGCGCGGGTCCTGGCCGAGATCAAGAAACGCAAGTGCGCAGGCCAGCCGCTCGCGACGACACGCACACCCACGAAGCTCGTGACGGCGGGGCGCTGGCATTTCGGAAGCTGGGCGAAGGCGCTTGCCGCCGCGGGTGTCGATGCTGCGACCGTAAGGGTCTCGCGCCGGATTTACACGAATGCTTGATGTCGAGGGCGGCATCGCAGCCAATGGTGGAGGCGGCGGCGGGTGTGGAATGAAAGGGGACGACGCTCATCCGTCGACATCCGTCGCCCTTGGAGGTCATAACGTCAACACGTTAAATTGCGCGGTTGGTGGTCGCGGAGGCACCGCTACCCTCGCCGACACCGGGGGGCGGACCATGTTCCCTGTGGTTACGCCTGCCTTTCAAGACGGTGGGGGCGGGTCGGTTGGCAAGGCGCGCATCGTGACGCGCACGGGTGCCGCAACAGTTGGATCGATGGGATTCATTAGCGCTGCCGCGACGATGGCGAGCCTGCCGCTGCAGTAGCGACGTAACAACCCAGTGGCCTGATCGATCCGACGCTCGTCCTAGTCGACCCAAGCTTGCGTGTAAACGTCCATGAACGCCCTCGCGAGCTTTTCGAGGTCAGACTCCGGTGCGAGCTTCAACATCTCCTCGACCGACGCCGGCGGGTTGTCCGCGTATGTCGCGATCGATCGGATCTCGTAGTTGCCGTCGTTGAACCACAGCGCGTACGTGTCCGTGTAGCGCGTGCCTTCCGTGCTCTTCATGATCCCGTACTGGTACGTGTAGATCATCGGCATCGCGTTGACGTCGGTCGAGCCGACCGTGAACTTGATGTCCGGCGACGTCCGCATCTCGGGACCCATCACGTCGTCCTTGAGATCCGTCCGCGCCTTCCACTTCTCGAGATCCATCGGCAAGCAGCCACCCTTGCAAGGCCGGATCTGGACCGTGATCTTGAACTTCGGATGATCGGCCGTGCGGATCACGGATGCGATCGTCCCGGTCGCGCGGTTCTCGTCGTTCTGGAGCCCGAAGCCTTCGAACCGGAGCGCGAGCACGCGATCGATCGCGGTGCGCGTGAGCGGGCCCTTGGTCTGCTTCGGCGCCATACCGTTGCCGTGCGGCAGGTGCAGAACCTTGTGGCCGTCCTCCTGCGTGGTCGGCTTCGTCGCGACCGACGAGCCCGACTGCGCGTTGGCCGGCGCTTCGCGGCGCTCGGGCTTGCCCTTGCAAGCGGTGACTGCAGCGATCACGAGCACGAGCGTCTTCACCATGAATTCCTTGCCAACGAAAAAGCGCCGGTTGCCCGGCGCTTGGGTACTAGCAGCTCTCCGCGGGTATTACATGCGCGGGTTGACGCCGTACGCAGCGTACGGGCGCGCGACCAGGCTGTTGTGGCCATGGTTCTGGAACGCCATCACACCGGCTTCGGCCGCCGTCGTGCAGCCGAACGCACCGGCGCCTCGGCAGCCGTTCTCGACCGTACAGTTGCCAGAGCCGTCCGCGGAGCCGGTACCTATCGCGACCGGGATGAGGTCACACTTGGGCTCGGACAGGTCGTCCGCGGCCGTGATCATACCGTCGCGGTTCTTGTCGTACTTGTACAGGTTATGACGCTCGCACCAGCCAACGGTGTCGTCCCACGGCGAGGTGATGAAGTTGCCGCTCATCCGGTTGAATTCGAACTGCCAGTTGAAGACGCACTGATCGGTGTCCTTCGGGCCGTACATGTCGACAGCGGAGCCTGAAGAGCCGCCCGCGATCGCCGGCACGACGTCACCATTCACACCACCGGTGATATCCGTTGGCTGGCACCGGTGGTGCCGGCCGTTCGCAGTCGTGAAGCTCGGATCACCCGTCAGGTTCGACGCGTCGCCCGCGCCACCGCAGTTGCCGAGGAAGCAGGTCTTCGGACGGCACATCGCGGTGCACGTCACGATCATCGATCCGCTGGTGTCTTCGAACAGCAGCGGCATGTAGCCCTGCGAGCAACCATTGCTCGCGCTCGCACACGCGACGCGGCTGAGCGGGTTCGCGGCGGTCAGCGAGTTACCGCTCGTGGCCGTGCACTGGGCGCGGTTCTGGAGGTCGGTGTTGTACTCGCGCGCGCACGAGAACGACGTCGGCAACGTCTGGCCCGGGAAACCGGTGCACTGCTCGTAGTCCTGGCACGCGCTGCCGGAGCGCATGATCGCGGCGGAACCCTCGTGCAACGAGTCGTTATCCGCGAACGGGTCGCACTTGTAGTCGCACACGCCGGCGACGTTCATCGAGGAGACCTCGAAGATGTTGTGGTACGCGACGCACGCCGAGTCGGTCGCGCACGCGGCCGTCGCATCGACGCCGCTATTGTCGCAAACCTGCTCGCACACGCCGGTGCCACCGTCTTTGACGAGCTCGCGCTTCGCCTTGCAGAAGCTGCCACCCTTGCAATCGTCCCAGCCCTGAGCGCCCGCGGCGTTGCGCATGCACTGGGCGTGGACGGCCTTGTCACCATCCGGCGCGCAGCCGACGTGACCGAGGATGTTCGTGCCGTCGGCGGAGACGAGATCGTAGATCCACGTGCACTTCTCGCCGGTGTTGCATCCCGACTGCGCGAGCACGTTGCACGCGGCGTCCGAACCGCTGCCGGAACCGCTGTCCGTCACGATGTGGACCTTGTTGTCGGAGCTGTTGCCACACGCGACGAGGAGTGCTGCGCACAGCGCTCCCAAAGCTAGCTTTTGCATCTTGTTCCCTCTCATCTCGTCTCTTTACCGAAAGATGCCGGACCCTACTGAGGATGATCGTAGGGGTCAAGGCCAAATTGCCCCTCGGCCCGTCGGTGCGCCATTAGACAGAACATCCGGTTTTCCGACGATGACCGAAGTCACGACGAGCGTCCTGGCCGGCTAACAGTCGCGCAGCCGGTGAGGGGTCAGGGCGTCACTGTGACCGAGCCCGGCGGTAACGTGCCGGGACCAGGGCCTCGAGACGCCTCGATCGCGAGCCCCGTGACGCCGGCGGCGACGACCGCCGCACCCGCGATCACGTACCAGCGGCCATACCAGGGTCGTTTGGCGTCGGTCGCACCGCCCGCGGCGAGCGCGATCTCCAGCGGTTGATCGGGCGAGGCGACCCGGGCGATCGCGGCGCCACCGGCATCGCGGGCCTCGAGGTAGTACTCGAGCACGTACGGCTTCGGAGACGGCTCGGGTGTGAGCCGGACCCGCCAGCGCCCGTCGCCACGCGGCGAGGCTGCGACGATCTTGTACGTCAGCTCGCCGCGGTGGCGCGTCGCGACCACGAGATCGAACACGTTGCCCCGCGTCGCACGCGCCTCGATCTCGAGTGGACGACCTGCAGTCGCGGCGGTCGGCGCGGCGTGCTCGAGATCCGCGCCGGCGTTCGGATCGAACCCGGGGATCAATTGCTTCTTCAACGAGTCGAAGAACGCGCGCACTTTCGGCGAGCCGCTCGGATCGCGGAGCTGATAGCCGGGATCGATGTCGAGGATCCGCTCGAACGTCGCGCGCGCCGCGCCTTCGTCGCCGCGGATCAAGTCGGCCAGCGCGATCAGCTCGAGCGCGCGCAACCGCTGCGCGCGGGTCGCCCGGGCATCGCGCGTCACCGGCGACAGCGTCTGGATCGCGGCGGCATAGTCCTGATCGTCGAACGACTTCTGGCCGCGCGCGAGGAACGTCTCGATCGCTTGCGGGCCGACCGGGGCAGAGCCCACCGGATCCGCGTGGGCCACACCCAGCAGGATCGCGAGGATGATCAGCGCGCGAGCCACACGACTCCTTGATCGGTCGCGAGCAGCGCGTCGAGATCGCCGTCGTCGTCGATATCGACCATCACGACATCGCTCGCGGGCGGCGCCGGTTCGGCCGCCGCGAACACGCCGGTCGGCTGGCCGCGCAGGGTCGCAACGCCCGCATCCGCCGCGATCACCGCATCGGGCTCGCAGCCATCGTCCCAGCCGCCGAACGCGATCGCGTGTGCGACCGGCGCGGGCTGCGGCAGCCGCACGAACGATTGATCCTCGAGGTGACCGCCGCGATCGATGTACAGCCGCATCGCCGCGCCCTTGACCGCGACCGCGAGATCCGGATCGTAGTCACCGTCGGCATCGCCGAACGCGAGCGACTCGACCGCGAGCGCGACGGCCGGCACGATGCTCGCCGAGAACGTGAACGTGCCGGTGCCGCCGAGCCACGCGGCGAGTGGCGCGCTGGCCTGACCGACGATCAGATCCGGCGAGCCATCACCGTCGACATCGCCGAGCGCGAGCGCGCTGACCGAGGACACGTGGCCGGCGCCCGAGAGCGCCTGCGCCGCGTGCGTGAAGTTGCCGGCACCATCGTTGAGCCAGAGCTCGAGCGTGCCGGCGTAGCCGAGCACCACGTCGGTATGGCCATCGCGATCGACATCGCCGAGCGCGACCGCCGTCGCGATCGTGCCGCCGATCGTCCCGCCGTCCTTGAAGCCCTGGCCGTCGCGGATCCACACGGTCGGCGCCGCACCATTCGTCACGATCACGAGATCGTCGTCGCAGTCACCGTCGAGATCCGCGGCCGCGATCGCGAGCGGGGTGCCGGCCGGTGGGGTCGGCCCCGCCGCGGTCACGAGCGCGCCACCATTCGCGTCGATCACGACCGCGCCGCTCGCGCCGATCGCGACGACGAGCGTCCCGCCGGGCCCTTCACTCGCCGCGAGCTTCGCGGCCGCGGGACCGACCGCATCGCCGATCTGCGCCGGCGCGCGACCGGGACCTTTGACGCACGTGTCGAGCGAGAGCGTGACGTCGTGCGCGAAGTCGACCGTGCCCGATGCGCGCGCGGCCGCGACACCACCGCGATCGCCGCGGACCCAGGCGAGTGCGCTGCCCGCGTGACCGGCCTGGAGGCGGAGGGTCTGGGGCAGCTTCGCGAGATCGCCGGTCAGGGCGTAGTCCTGACCGAACTGACCGCCGCCGAGCTTGGTATCGGCGACCCCGAGGCACACGTGATCGATCGCGGATGGCACGGGCCGATCGCTCGCGATCTGGACGGTGATCGCGTCGGTGCAGCCGAAGGCCGCCGCGCAGATCACCAGAACGAGACGCACGGCGGCGAGGTTAGACGCCCGTGAACATCAAGTCGAGCGCTGCGATCAGCTCCGACCGGTGAGCGCGTAGCGATGTGACGAGCTCGCCGAGCTCCGTGATCGGAATCGACGCGAGATCCTGCACGACCACGACATAGTCGGCCCGGTTGACACGTGCGATCGGATTGAGCCGCGTGATGGGCTTCCGTCCGTATCGCTTCGCGGCGATCATCGGCGCAACGATCCGCGTGGCGAAGCGCGCGAGGCTATCGCACTGGAGATCCACCACGAAGGGATAGGCACCTCCGCGCGGATTGCGGAGGACATCGAACTGCGGCACTAGAACCGCCGCCGCCCGTCGCTGAACACCCCCTGCGCAGCGACGAAGTCGTTGTATTGATCGATCGCCTCGCTGTTCTCTGCGAGCCACGCGGCCTCGCGAGCCTCGCGCACCGCGGTCTCGATCGCCGCTTCCACGACCTCGGACAGATTCACCGCCAGTGCCTTGGCTTCCGCGACGAGGTCCGCACGCAGTGAGAGGTTGGTCGCAACCTTCTTGGCACGGGTCGCCATGCGCATAGTTTATGCGCATTCATTGGTGGGGACAAGCTCAGCGACGGCGGCGGCGCGCACCGGCGAACGCGAGCAGCACCAGTGCGCCCGCCCCGCCACCACCCGCGTTGCAGCCGCTCTGGTCGGCGGTCGTGCCCATGCCGGAGCCACCCTCGGCAGGCACGACCTGGATCGCGAGATCGAACGTCGGGCCGAAGTACGACCCACCTTCTTCGACGAGCTCGAACGTCTCGTCGATGCGGGTCGGCTCGGTCACCACCGGGCCGACGATCTGGAACGTGAACGTCCCGGTCGCGCCGGCTGCGGTCGGCGCGTCGACGGCCGCCGCGCGGTTCGGCGCGATCCAAGCGCCGGCGACGTAGAGCTGCGAGTCGCGATCCTGCGGGCTCTGCGTGCCGACGCGGGTCGCATCGAGATCCCACGCGGAGGTGCCGTGATTAGCTGCCGTGACCGTGACGGTCGCGAGCTCGCCGGACGCGATCGTCGCCGGTGCGTCGACCGTGATGTCGCCGGCGAGATATTGCCCGGCGCCGCCAGCCTTCACGAGCTCGATGTAGTGCTCCCAGTTCCAGCCCGCGCCCGGATCGGTGTGCGTGCTGCAATCGGGGGCCTCGCCATGGCCGAGGATCGGGCCGTGCTCCTTCGCGATCCCGTACTTGTCGGCGAGGTACGCGGTGAGCGCGGCGGACTTCTCGTACATCGCCTCGGTGAACCACTGCTTCGGGCTCGCTTCGTAGCCCTCGTGCTCGATGCCGATCGTGTTCGTGTTGAAACACGCGTCGTGCCACGCGACGTTTTTCTCGGCGACCATCTGATCGATGTGGCCGTCGCTGGAGCGCACGATGTAGTGCGCCGAGACCCGCGCGGTCGGGTCCTGAAACCAGCTGACCGAGCCGGAGAAGCTGCCCTCGGTATCGTGGATCACGATGTGATCGATCGTGCCGGCGCCGCGCGATGCGACTTGATAGTTCGACGTGCTCGCCGCGACCCACGTCGCGCCGGTGTAGTCGAGGCCTTGCGAGATCTGGCCGAAGCCGTCGCCGCCGAGCGCGCGACGCGTGACGATCACCCTGCGGCCGTCGGCGTCGACACCGGAGATCCCGCGGGCGAGCGCGGCATCCACCTCGCGCGCGAGTCCGTCGCCACCGCGCGCCTCGAGTGCGGCGACGCCGCCAGCGCGGATCTGTGCTGCGTCGGCGCGGATCGCGGCGTCTGGATCGGTCGCGTATTGAAACCGCGTGCGGGCCCAGCTCGCGGCGGCAAGCTCGTCGGCGGGAATTCCCGCATCCGCGGCCGCTCGCACGAACAGCGCGGCGAGCGGCGAGTCCCCTCCGACCGGGACGACGTTCGCCGGCGCGCTGCGATCGACGGCGCAGCCCATGGCGCAGCCCACGCACGCAATTGCGGCGGCTCTACGCATCGCCCTCCTCATCGCCGGCGATCATGCACAATGCCCTCCGAGCCGGATAGTGGCAGCCGCTGACAGACGGGGCAGGCGGGCGCAGCACGGGATATGATGCGGCGAGCGTGCCCGCCGACGCAGGTATCAAGTTCGGCTCGTACGTGCTGCTTCGCCGTATTGCACGCGGTGGCATGGCCGAGGTCTTCCTCGCGCAGCAACGCGGGCTCGAGGGCTTCGATCGTCGCGTCGCGGTCAAGCGGATCCTGCCGCACCTCGCAGATTCCGGGGACTTCGTGAGGATGTTCCTCGGCGAGGCCAAGCTCGCCGCGCAGCTGTCTCACCCGAACATCGTCCACATCTACGAGTTCGGCAAAGTCGACCACGACTACTTCATCGCCATGGAGTACGTCGACGGGGTTCACGCCGGCCAGCTGTTCAAGGCCGGTGAGACCCACCAGAAAATATCGCCGACGCTGGTCGCGCGGATCGGCGCCGACGCCGCCGCCGCACTGCATCACGCGCACGAACTGCGCGGCGCCGGCGGCAAACCACTGGGCCTGGTTCACCGCGACGTGTCGCCGGCGAACATCATGATCTCGTACGACGGCGTCGTGAAGCTGTGCGACTTCGGCATCGCGAAGGCCGCCGCCGCGACCGACCAGCTGACCAGCCCGGGCCAGGTCAAAGGCAAGTACGCGTACATGTCACCCGAGCAGACGATCGCGCAGCCGCTCGACGGCCGGAGCGACGTGTTCTCGCTCGCGATCTGCCTGTACGAGCTGCTCGCCGGCCGCGTGATCGTGCCGCGCGGCGATGCGGTCGCCGCGATGCGGATGATCCGCGATGGCAAGCTCGAGCCGCTCGGCGCGGTCGCGCCGTACGTGCCGGCCGCGCTGACCGAGGCGATCACCTGGGCGCTCGAGACCAAGCGGGAGAAGCGCGCGACCGCGGCCGAGCTCGCGCAGGCGCTCGAAGCGGTCATCAAGTCCTCACCCGAGATCGCGACGCCCATGCAGCTCGGCAGCTGGATTCGCACCCACTTCATCCGCGAGCACACCGGCGAGGTCGCGTCGATCGCGCCTGCGGGCGGGCACGGCACGCAGGTCGCGTCGCCCGGGACGGTCGTTTCGCCACGCACGGGTGCGTCGCGCGGCTTGTCCGCGGTGACGCCACACGTCGGTTCGCCGAACCTGATCGGCGCGTCGCGGTTCGTGCGCTCCCTCGCGGACTCGCGCGAGGGCGCCGATTCGCAGGACAGCGACGAGACGTCGATCGATACGCTCGAGATCAAGAAGTCGACGGATCACGGCACGTCGCCGATGACGGCGCCGAGCGCGCCGACGATGATCGCGCCACCGCCGATCCGCGGCAGCGGTTCGACCCCGCCGACGACGGTCGCGCGGCCCGATGCCGCGAACGAACCGACAGTACTTGCCGGCATTCCGGCGGATCAAGAGACCAGCGACGCGCGCGAGACCGTACAGATCGATCGGCACCGCGAAGGAGAAGCGCGCCCCGGCCGCCCGTCGGCGCAACTGCCCACCGAGTTCGTGTCGCCGCTGTCGGGTCCGCGCGAACAGCTCGACGGCTCGCCGATCCCGCCCGCGGCGCCGCCTCCTCGCACGCTCGGGTTCCTGACACCGTGGCGTACGCGGCCGCGGATGCCCGCGCCGCTCGACGCGCGCCAGCGCCGGATCCGGATCGCGACCGCGATCGCCGGGCTCGTCGGCTTGATGGTGATCTCGTTCTCGATCGCGCTGTGTGCATCGTCGCACCGACACGGCAACGCACCGGCCGCCGGCGATGCGAGCCTGTTGCTCGCGCTCGAGCCGTCCGATGCCGCGCCGCCGAGCGACGCCGAGCCTGCGCTCGAGGTCGTCCCTGCCCTGCCCGACGCCACGGTCGCGGTCGCTGCCGATGCGCGCGAACGTGAGACCAACCGCGAGGCGTACCTCGAGGTCGTGACGATTCCTGGCGGCGGCAAGCTCAAGGTCGGCGATCAAGTCCGCGTCGCGCCCGCGCAGATCGTCGTCGACGCCGGCACGTTCGACGTCACCGGCGAGCTGCCTGGGTTTCAACCCGAGACCCGCCACGTCGTGATCGAGGCCGGCGAGCACCTGAAGATCGAGCTGACGTTCAACCACAAGGTCGGCGCGGTCGCTCACCTGTCCTTCGCGCTCGGCCGCTTGACGGTCCGAACGACGCCTTACAGCGAGGTGTTCGAGAACGGCAAGAAGCTCGATCAGACGCCGTTCGCGGACCGCGAGATGACCGCGGGCTCGCACACGCTCGTGTTCAAGAACCCGCTCCACCCGACGGTGACCAAGAAAATCTCCATCGCCGCAGGCAAGTCGCTGAAGCTCAACTTCGCGCTTCCGGACTAGACCAGTCCTGTGCGCGTGAGCGCTCGCGCCCAGGTAGCTGCCGCAAGCCCGCGATTGGGCACGAGCGAGCGACGTCTAACGCATGGTCTGTCCCGTGCACTGACGACGCTGCATGGCGACCAAGCATCCCGTGCACCCGATCCTGATCGCGCTGCCGGTGGTGGCGTTTGCCGTCGTCATCGCTGCGCTTGTCGGCCATTCCCGGACCGGTGACGCAATGTGGTACCGGACCGCGCTGTTTGCCGACCTCGCCGGCCTGGTCGTCGCGGTGTTCGCCACCCTCGCCGGTGTGATCGATGCCGCGACGTTGCCGCGGTTCACGGTCGCGCGCGCGGCTGGCCTGCGCCAGGCCGGGTTCGACGTCGTCGCGATGCCCTTCTTCGCGGTGACCGCGACCCTGATCTTCAATCGCTACGAAGGTCACGCAGCCGGCGACATCGCGCCGCTCGCGCTCGCGATCGTCGGACTCGTCGCGACCGGCATCGCCGGCTGGTACGGGCGCGTCGTGGCGCGCGACATCCACCGTCACGAGACGACCGTCTGGTACCCGGCACGCATGCTGGCCCCGATCCCGCGCGGCGGCCGCCGGCCCCTCGTCTAGTTCGCGCGCGCGACGTCGCGCTCCAGCACGCCATGCGACCGCTAGATGCGCTCTCTCGCACCGGCGCCCATCAGCTGCCCCGCAGCCGCGCCGCCCGACCCGAGATGGATGGCGTCGGTAAACGACGCCGACACCTCGCTACTCCAGCCCGGTCGCCCAGCTGTACTTCGGCTTCGTGTTGAAGTGGTGGGTCGCGTTGATCACGCGCACCGTCCCTGTCTTCGACCGCATCACGATCGACTCGGTCTTCGCGCCGTCGCCGAAGAACCGGACGCCGTCGAGCAAGTAGCCCTTCGTCACGCCGGTCGCCGCGAACATCACGTGGCCCGCGGCGAGGTCCTCGATCCCGTAGATATGATCTTCGTCGCGGACGCCCATGCGCTTGGCTCGCGCGCGCTCCTCGTCGTTGCGGAAGCGCAGCCGGGCCTGGAGCTCGCCGCCGACGCACTTGAGCGCGGCCGCGGAGATCACGCCCTCGGGCGCGCCGCCAATGCCGAACAGCACGTCGATGCCGGAGTCGGGGTTGCACGTCATCACCGCGCCGGAGACATCACCATCGCCGATCAACCGGATCCGCGCGCCGGCCTGGCGGACCTCGGCGATCAGCGCCTCGTGGCGCTCGCGCTCGAGGATCACCGCGGTGCAGTCCTCCACGCGCTTGCCCTTGGCCTTCGCGATCCGCTGGAGGTTCCACGTCGGCGACTCGCGCATGTCGATCACACCGCGCGCTTCGGGGCCGACCGCGATCTTTTGCATGTACGTGTCGGGCGCGTTCAAGAACTGACCGTCGTCGGCGATCGCGATCACGCAGATCGCATCGGGCGCGCCGACCGCACACAGGTTCGTGCCCTCGAGCGGATCGACCGCGATGTCGACCTTCGGCGAATTGTTGTCGTTGGTCTTCCAGCCGGCGCCGACCTGCTCGCCGATGAACAGCATCGGCGCTTCGTCGCGCTCGCCCTCGCCGATCATCACGGTGCCGCGGATGTCGATCGCGTCGAACGCCTCGCGCATCGCCTCGACCGCGACCTTGTCGGCGAGCTTGCGATCGCCTTTGCCCATGAGGCGCGCGGAGGCCAGGGCGGCGGCCTCGGTGATACGAACGACTTCGAGCGCCAGGTTGCGATCCTGCATGGCGCCGTGTGTACCGCAGATCAGAGTGGTTTCACTAGTGTGCGGATGAAGTCGGGAATCGGGCGCGGGCGCCCGGTCGGCCCGATCACGGCGTGGCGGGTGTAGCCCTCGGCGAGCAGCTCGCCGTCGCGCCGGACGAGGTACGTGAACCGCAGCGACGCGCCGCGCATCTCGGTGACGTCGGTCTCGATCGCGAGGAGGTCCTCGTATTGCGCGGGGCGCTTGTACTTGCAGTGCGCTTCGACCACCGGCATCGCGATCTGCGCCGCCTCGAGGTCCTTGTAGCTGCGGCCGAGCCAGCGCCAGTACTCCGCGCGCGCGCCCTCGAAGAACCGCAGGTAGTTCGCGTAATAGACGACGCCCATCTGATCGGTGTCGCCGAAGATCACGCGGACCTCGTAGATCATCCGACGATCCTGATCACGCGCGCCGGCTCTTTCACGACGGGCAGCGCGTCGATCGCGGCGAGCGCGGCTCGCACGTCGCCCTCGCGCGCCTCGTGGGTGACGACGACGACCGAGACCGGACCTTCCGACGCGTGACCCGCATCCTGGACGACCTGCGCGATCGAGACCTTCATCTCGCCGAGGATCGTCATCAACCGGCCGAGCACGCCGGGCGCGTCGACGACGCCGAACCGCAGGTAGTACTTCGAGCGGACCTCGGCGAGCGGCAGCATCGGCTTGTGCGCGAGCACCGCCGCTGCCGGCCGCTTCGCACCGGCCGCGCGCGCGAAGATGTTGCGGCCGAGGTCGATGCAATCCGAGACCACGCTCATCGCGGTCGGCAACATGCCGGCACCCGCGCCGTAATACATCGACGGGCCGAGCGCGTAGCTCTGGACATAGACCGCGTTCTTCGCGCCCGCGACATCGGCGAGCAACCAGTTCGCGGGCACCAGCGCCGGATGAACGCGCGCTTCGATCTCGCCGGTGCCGTGCTCGCGCGCGATCGCGAGCGGCTTCAGCACGTAGCCGAACTTCGCCGCGTAGTCGAGATCGATCGGCTCGACGCGATCGATGCCATCGGTCGAGATCTGGCTGCTGTCGACCGCGGTGCCGAAACACAGCCGCACCAGGATCGCGAGCTTGTGCGCGGCATCGCCACCGCCGACGTCGAGCGTCGGATCGGCCTCCGCATAGCCGAGCTCCTGCGCTTCTTTCAAGATCTCGGCGAACGGCCGGCGCGTCGCCGTCATCGTCGACAGGATGTAGTTCGACGTGCCGTTGACGATGCCCCACAGCTGCTCGACCCGATCGCTCGCGAGCCCTTCGCGCAACACGCGAATGATCGGCACGCCGCCGCACACCGCGGCCTCGTAGTAGACGTCGACGCCTGCGGCCTCGGCCGCTGCAAAGATCTCGGTGCCGTGCTCGGCGAGCAGCGCCTTGTTCGCGGTGACGACTTGCTTGCCGGCGGCGATCGCGGCGAGCACGACGCGGCGCGCTTCGGTCACGCCACCGATCAGCTCGCACACGATGTCGATGTCGGGACGCGCGATCGCCTCGTCGAGGCTGCAGAACAGTGCGTGATCGACCTCGACCACACGCTGCGACTTCCCGGGATCACGCACCGCGATCGCGCGGACCTCCAGGCGCGCACCGAGCCGCGCTTCGATCGCCGCCGCGTTGTCGGCGAGCAACTTGACCACTCCACCACCGACATTGCCGAGGCCGAGCAGTGCGACGCCGATGGTTCGTGAGCTGGTCACCCGGGCCGTTTGTACGAGTAATGCTCGCCGACGATCAACCAACCCGCGTCGGGATCCTTGCGAAACACGAGCGTGAGAGAACCGTATTCGGTGACGGTCGTGACGCCGTCGCTCAGCTCCCGCGTCATGGTCGCGACCCCGAACGCCGCGGTCGGCGCGACCGAGGTCACCTGGACCTCCTTCAGCCGGATGTGGATCTCCTTCGCACGCGCGATCCGGTCCTTCAGCATGCCGTCGACCGAGCTCCAGCCGATCAGCGTGACGCCGTCGTTGACGAGCACGATGTCGGGGTCGTGCGAGTACAGCCGCTCGAGCGCCTCGATGCTGCGGACCTCGTAGGCCTGGCGCCACTGCTCGATCGCGCCACGCGTCGCGATCGTGACCTCCTTCGGGGTCAGCTCCTTGGTCTCGACGACGGTGTCGGACTGCTTCTCCCGCGGGCAGCCCCCGAGCATCGCGACCGCCGCAACCAGCACCGAGAACCGCATCTACGGGGCGTAACACGCTGTGCGCCTGCGCGCATCGCGATTGGACCGCGAGATGCAGTGAGTTCTCGCATGATGCTCGACCTAGGTCACAACCATCCCGATTTCGTGTACCCGAACGACCAGAAGCAAGCGAAGTTGACCCTCATGCTTTCGGGCTTCGCGGCGCTGTTGATCAGCGCGATGATCATGTTGACCGTGCTGTCTTAGCGCGGTTTATTTCGGCCATGACGGAGATTGTCTGGCTGCATGCGCGTGAAGTGCTCGATTCCCGTGGCAACCCGACCGTCGAGGCCGAGATCGGTCTCGACAGTGGTGTGCTCGGGCGCGCGATCGTGCCCTCGGGCGCATCGACCGGCGAGCACGAGGCGCTCGAGCTCCGCGACGGCGACGCGAAGCGTTACCTCGGCAAAGGCGTCCTGAAGGCCGTCGATCACGTCCGCGACGTCATCGCACCGACGTTGATCGGCATGGACGCGAGCGACCAGGCATCGATCGATGCCGCGCTGATCCAGCTCGATGGCACCGCGATGAAGTCGAACCTCGGTGCGAATGCCGTGCTCGCGGTGTCGATGGCAACCGCGCGCGCCGCGTCACTCGCGCACGAGCTGCCGCTCTATCGCTACCTCGGTGGCGTCGGCGCGGTGACGCTGCCGGTTCCGCTGATGAACATCATCAACGGCGGCGCCCACGCCGATAACAACCTCGATATCCAGGAGTTCATGATCGCGCCCGCCGGTTTCGATCGGTTCGAGGACGCGCTGCGGGCCGGGGTCGAGACGTTCCACCATCTGAAGAAGCTGCTGCACGCCCGCGGCAAGGCGACGAACGTCGGTGACGAAGGCGGCTTCGCGCCGTCGCTCGATTCGGCCGATGAAGCGCTCGCGCTCGTGCTCGAAGCGATCGGCAAGGCCGGCTACGAGGCCGGCAAGCAGATCTTCCTCGCGCTCGATTGCGCCGCGAGCGAGTTCTTCGACAAGAAGGCCGGCACGTACACGTTCGAAGGCAAGCCGCGCACCGCCGCCGAGATGACGGCCACCTACGCGGGCTGGGCCGACAAGTATCCGCTCGTCTCGATCGAGGACGGCCTCGCCGAAGACGACTGGGACGGCTGGAAGGTCCTGACCGACAAGCTCGGCTCGAAGGTCCAGATCGTCGGCGACGATCTGTTCGTGACCCAGACCGCGCGTCTGCGCCGCGGCATCGACGCCGGCATCGCGAACTCGATCCTCGTGAAGCTCAACCAGATCGGCTCGATCACCGAGACGCTCGACGCGGTCCGCACCGCGCAGCACGCCGGCTACACCGCGATCATCTCGCACCGCTCCGGCGAGAGCGAGGACGCGTTCATCGCCGACCTCGCGGTCGCCACGAACGCCGGCCAGATCAAGACGGGCTCGGCATCGCGCAGCGATCGGATCGCGAAGTACAACCAGCTCCTGCGGATCTGCGATCAGCTCGGCGACGAGGCCCGGTTCGCCGGCGTCCGCGCGTTCAAGCGCTCGTAGCGCTAACTCGATCGCTTGCGGCGCGCGCGAGGCGGTGAAAACACCGCTTCTTCGAGCTTGTGAACGCGATCCGGCAGATCCTTGTACTGGTCATCGATGACGCGAAACCGCTTGAATGCGTCCTCGAGCAACACTGTCATCGTCGTGCGGGTGTCGCTTGCGATCTCGGTACGCAGTTGCGCAAGCTGATCTGCGAGCTGCGCGTGGGTCGGATGATCAGCGAGACGTCGATCGAAGATCTCCTCGAGCTGCGCGTGGGTCGGGTGATTCGCGAGGCGTTGATCGAGGACCTGCTCGAGCTGCGCGTGGGTCGGGTGATTCGCGAGGCGTTGATCGAGGACTTCCTCGAGGTCGCGTCGGGTGAGCGGGGGCGTCATGTCGTCGTTCCTCGGCATTGTAGTGATTCCGTGCGAACTCCCGCAGCACTTTGTGTGCCGTCCGTAAACCTGCGAGCTCGCGTCGCATCCTGTCCGAGTCGTCCGCCCGCGGGACGATCACGTCCGAGTCGCGGCCGGACGAAGACGCTCGAAGTCGCTCGCATAGAGCAGCACCGGATACAGCGCGAGCATGCCGTACGGGAAGCTGCCGAGCCGGAGCCCGACGGCGATCCCGATCTCGAACGAGACGCCGAGCGCGATCCAGATCCAGCGCGCGCGCCAGCCGCGGTAGTACGCGTAGAGGAACAGCGGCGCGCCGAGCTCGAATGCCATCGTCAGTGCGGTCGCGATCCGCGTGAACGGATAGATCACGCCAACCCAGGCGGGCGAGAACCGCGCGGCGTGCGGATCCGAGAGCGCGTTCGCGAGCGCGGTGAAGCCGCCGAATGGGCCCCACGCGCCCGACGACTTGTTCATGCCGCCCGAGAAGTAGACCCACACGAGCTGGAGCAGCAGCAAGTAACGCGGCCACGCCGGAATCTCGGTGGGGACGTCGCGGCCGAGCCGCCGCCCCAGCCACGCGTCCACTGACCACCGCGCGTTGCAGCGCGACAGCGCGAGGATCACGAACACGACGCGGGCGAGCATGTGGAGGCCGCTCTCGCCATCGGGCGTGAGGTGAGCGAACGCCGCGAGCGACAGCATCGCGCCGATGCACGCGACGCGGGTCGCGGCCCCGATCATCACGAGCGCGAGCGACGCGGTACCGAGTGCCCATGCGGCGTTCGCGGACAACCACGCGTCGCCAACCGCGAACCCGAGCGGTGGTTTCGTAAATAGCGGCTCGATCGCGCCGACCCGCAACAGGTCGAGGTAGTCGACCAGCAACACGCCGGCGAACAAGATCCGGACGAGCGCGAGCGCGGTCGGCGGCTCCTCGCGATCGAGCCACGCGACCCACGCGCGCCACGCCTTGCCGATCACCGCGGCTCCATGCGGCGCTTCAAGTACGGCCACTCGAACTGCCCGGTCGGCGTGTACTCGCCCTGCCCGATCTCGATCGCTTCCATCTTCACGCGCGCGGCGGTGAGCTCGGGATGCGCCGCGAGCACGCGCGCGGTCTCCCACGCGGCGAACGCCGTGTACTCCATCGTCGGCGTGTCCGTCGGATCCCACACGCCCCACACCCGCGGATGTTCGAGCAGCGCGGCGTCCTCGTCGTGATCAGGATCGCCCGCGAGGTACAGCACGTGCCACGTGCGATCCTTCGCCTGACCCTCGATCCACATCCGATAGCGATGCGCGATCGGCGCCTGGTACAGTGACCATTGCTGCGTCACCGCGAACGCGCCGCGCATCCAGCGCACGGGCGTCTCGACGACATCGCGCACGCGCCGGATCGGCTCGACGAAGCCGCGCTCCCACGCCGGTGTGCCCCGCGGCGACGGCAGCGGGCAGCCGTCGATCAACCCGAACAGGATCGCGAGCGCGATCAAACCTGCTCGGACCTCGGGCCACCGCTTCACCCTTGCGAGTCTACCGCGCGGGATCGAACCGCGTGACCTGGCGCAGGAACGAGACGTCCATGTATTCGCGCCGGATCACCTCCGCCATCTCCTCGGCGGTCGCGAATCGTGCGTAGTCGACGCGGATCACCGGGATGACCTTCGAGATGCTCGCGATGAACTCCTCGTAGCCCTCGTGCAGCGCCTCGAGGTACGCGAGCGGGATCTGCGATTCGACATCACGGCTGCGCGAGCGAATCCGCTCCGCCGAATCCTCGGGCGAGACATCGAGATAGATGATCACGCTCGGCTTGCACATGAAGTTGCTCATGTTGCGGAACAAGTCGACGTACGTGCGGTAGTCGCGCTCGTCCATGAGGCCGGTCTTCGCCAGCATCTTCGCGAAGATCGAGTCCTCGTAGATCGTGCGGTCCTGAACCGCCGACCGGCCGCGCCAGATGATCTCCTGGTGCTGCTGGAACCGACGGTTCAAGAGGTACACCTGCATCGCGAACGAGTAGCGCGCGGTATCGCGATAGAAGTCCGCGAGGTACTCGTTGTCGGCGACCGGCTCGTAGTAGCAGTCGATACCGAGGTGAGTGCCGAGCGCCTCCGCGAGCGTCGACTTTCCGGCGCCGATCATCCCGGCGATGCCGATGAAGATGTTGCCGAATACATCGGGTGCCTGACCGCGCACCGTCGGCCCCGAGCCTTCGGCCCTGGGAGACGCCACGACCGGCCCGCGAGCTTGCGTCCCACCACCGATTTCGGTCTGCACGCGCGCAGCCTGCCAAACCACTCTGACAGTCGCGCTTATCGATCTACTTGAAGAGCGGTGCTCAGCGGCGGCCCTTGAAACCCATCATTCCCTGGATCACGCCTTCGCTCGCTTCGGCGACCTCGCCCGCTTCGCGCGCGCGATCGGCGCAGTCCGCGCACATCTTCTGGGCCTTCCCTCCCACTTTCACCGAGACCAGTTTCTCCACGTCGTCGTTGCATTCGCGACACGTCGGCATGCGGCCATTATAACGGTTTCTTCATGGTGGTCGTCGACGGCAGACCTAACATGCCAACGTGCCCCGTCCATTGTTCCACAACCGTGCGAATTCACGGTTTCTTCATAGGCAGTCGGGACTGGGTGCTCCACAAGCACTGTCTTGGTCCCGCGCATGAAGCTGGCAGTTGTCCTCGTGCTCGGCATGGCGTTGACCGCTCATGCCGATGACGCCGCCGCACCCGTGAAGGGGCTGCTGGCGGACCCGGCGCAGCTCGCGACCTGGCTTCGTGATCGCGATCCGATCGTCGAATCGAACCACGCGAAGGTCGAGGCGGCGCACGAGCTCGGCGAGCAGGCGCGCGTGCTGCCGAACCCCCAACTGTCGTTCACGGCCGGCGGGTTCGTGCTCGGCAACACGAACGGCAGCGATGGCTCGCCCGGTTCGCAAAACCCGCCGCTGTCGCTCGGCCAGACCACGAACTACGAGATCGGCGTCGGCCAGCTGATCGAGCTCGGCAAGCGTGGGCCCCGCCGCCACGCCGCGGATACGCGGATGCGCGAGGCGGGCGAGGCTGCCGTCGGTGCGCTCGGCGATCGCTTGAACGACGCGACCACCGCGCTCGGCAAGCTGACGTATGCGGCGAGCAAGCGGGACGTCGCCGCCGCGAACCTCGATGCCGCGAAGAAGCTGCGCGACAACGAGAAGATCCGCGTCGATCACCAGGATCTGTCGCCGCTCGAGTTCGCGCGGATCGAGCTCGATACCGAAGAGCTCGAGCTCCAGCTCGGTCGTGCCGAGGCCGAGCTCTCGGGTGCGATCGCGACGTGCAGCTCGATCCTCTATGCGAAGTGCGTCCCGGAGGGTCTCGATCCTCAGGCGCTCGACGCGGGCGCGCCGCTGCCCGCCGCGCTACCCGAGACCACGACCGCCGTCGAGCATCGGCCCGCGCGGGTCGCCCAGAAGCTCGAAGCCGAAGCGCTCGGTGCCGACGCCGCGCTCGCGAACGCGCGCAAGATTCCCGACCCGACCGTCGGCATCGCGTACCTGCTCGACAACCTGACGTCGGCCGGTAATCAGCACCAGCAGCTGGTGTTCTCGGTCGCGATTCCGCTGCCGTTGTTCGATCGCGGCAACCACGACGCCGCCGCGGCGCGAGCGAACGCGCGGGCGATCGAGGCCGAGGACGAGGCCGCGGTCAAAGAAGCGCATGGCGTGGTCGACGCGCTGCTCGCGCAACACGCGACGCTCGAGACGACGCTCGCCCGACTCGAGACCGATCAGGTCCCGAAGTCGACCCAGATCATCGTCCAGACCCGGAAGGCGTTCGATCTCGGCCAAGCGCGGCTCGCGGATCTCTTGCTGGTCGAGCGCGCGCAGCGCGACCTGTTGCTCGAAGTGCTCGACACGCGGTTCGACCTGTTCACCGTGCGCGCACAGCTCCGCCAGGCACTCGGACTCGATGACGAGGTCGCGCGCGGGATTTCAGGAGGTACTCGTGAGCGATGAACACCAGACGACCGTAGCAACCGTGCCGCCCCCGGATCGGGGCGAGGCGAGCCCCCTGCGGATCCCGATCCTCGTCGGCGCGATCCTCCTCGGCGGCGCGGCGATCGTGCTCGCGCGGCACTACAAGCGTCCCGATCCGCCGACCGAGCCCGCCGCACCCGGGATGACCGTCGGCAGCGACACCGTCACGCTCGCGAACGACGCGCCGATGTGGGGCGTCGTCAAGCTCGCGCCCGCGCAGCCCGCAGAGCCGCACTGGACCGATCCGGTGCCCGCGCGGATCGTGTTCGACGAAGCGCGCACGTCGCGCCTCGGCTCGCCGCTCGCGGGCCGGGTCACCGCGGTGATGACCGAGCGCGGCCAACACGTGAAGACCGGCGACAAGCTGTTCACGGTGTCGTCGCCGAACCTCGCGGAGCTCCGCGCGGAGCTCGAGAAGGCGAACGTCGAGGCCGGGACCGCGAAGGTCAACTTCGATCGTACGAAGGCACTCGTCGATGCGGGCTCGTTACCCGCGAAGGAGCTCGTCACCGCGCAGCAAGAAGTTGCCGAGGCCCAGCTCGCCGTGCGGCTCGCGTCGCAAAAGCTGAGCTCGCTCAAGGTCGCCGGCAGCGGCGAGGCGTCGTTCACGATCACCGCGCCGCGCGACGGCGTCGTCGTGGAGAAGCAGATCAACGTCGGCCAGAACGTCGACCCGAGCTCGGGCTCGGTGATGGCGATCGCGGATCTCTCCGACGTCTGGGTCGTCGCCGATCTGTTCGAGAACGATGTCGGCCAGCTCGTGCCCGGCACGAAAGCAAAGGTCTCGGTCGGCTCGGCCGAGCTCGACGGTCAGGTCGATCAGGTCTCCGCCGTCGTCGACCCGGATCGTCATACGGTGCCGGTCCGCGTCAAGCTCGAGAACATCGACGGGACGCTGCGCCCGAACGCGTACGCGCAGATCAAGTTCTTCGATCCGAACACCGCGAAGGTGTCGCTGCCGTCGTCGGCCGTGCTGTCGGACGGTGTGACCACGTACGTCTACGTCAAGGAGAAGACCGGCGCGCTCAAGCGGCGCAACGTCACCGCCGGCTCGGCGAGCGCCGGCCGGATGCCGATCCTCGCCGGGCTCGACGCCGGCGATCAGGTCGTCGTCCAAGGCGCGATCCTGCTCGACAATCAGATCCAGCTGGATAACTGACCGTGATCGAATCACTCGTCAAAGGATCGCTTCACACGCGACTCCTGGTGTTCATCATGGCCGTGTTCGTCGCGTGCGCGGGCTACTACGCGTACTCGAACCTGACGATCGAAGCGTTCCCCGATCCGACCGACACCCAGGTCCAGATCATCACGATCTACGACGGCCAGCCGTCCGAAGAAGTCGAGCGCCGCGTCTCGATCCCGCTCGAGCGCGCGCTCAACGGCGTGCCCGGGCTCTACCGCTTGCGCTCGATCTCGCTGTTCGGCCTGTCGCAGTTGACGCTCACGTTCGAGGACGGCGTCGATCCACTCGTCGCACGCCAGCAGATCAGCGAGCGCATCCCCGACGCGAGTCTACCGACGGGTATCACGCCGGATCTCGGCCCGCTCGCGACCCCGATCGGCGAGGTCTATCGCTACACGCTCGAGGGCAAGGGCGCCGATCCGATGACGCTCCGCACGATCCAGGACTGGGTCGTACGCCCCGCGATCATGCGCGTGCAGGGTGTGGCCGACGTCGTGTCCTACGGTGGCCTCGTCAAGGAGATCCACGTCGAGCCCGATCCGACGAAGATGGCGGCGCTCGGCGTCGTCCTCGACGATCTGTTCCAGGCGCTGTCGAAGGCCTCGCAGAACGCGTCCGGTGGCTCGCTCGAGCGCGGCAGCGAGCTGTTCGTGATCCGCTCGCTCGGCACGTTCCAGAACACCGAGGACATCGGCAAGGTCCGGGTCGGCTTCCACGCCGGCGTGCCGGTCAAGGTCTCGGACGTCGCGACGATCACGACCGGCTATCAACCACGCCAGGGCGTCGTCACCCGCAACGACAACCAGGACACCGTCGAGGGCATCGTGCTGATGCGCCGTGGCGAGAATCCGTCGGTCGTGCTCGCCGCGCTGCGCGAGCGCTTGAAGGAGCTCCACGCCCACGCGCTGCCGAACGGCTCGGTCGCGTTCGTCCAGAAGCCGAGTGACAAGCCGAATGACAAGCATGTCGAGCTCTTGATGCAGTACACCGACGAGAACGCGCACTCGGTGTCGCGACCGCTCGGCACGTTCGAAGGTCCGTGCATCGATGCCCCCGGCCCGCCGCACGCGAAATTACTCGCGATGGTCGCGTGCAAGGACGGCGTGCAGTTCCGCGCGATCACCGACGGCGACGCGTTCACGCTCTATAAAGGGAGCGAGGTCGTCGCCTCCGAGCTCCACGCGCCACGTATCCGGATCGATGCGTTCTACGATCGCACCGACCTCGTCGACACCACGCTCGAGACCGTGTTCCACAACCTCGGCGAAGGTGCGCTGCTCGTCAGCGTCGTGCTGTTCATCTTCCTGTTGTCGATCCGCGCGTCGCTGCTCGTCACGCTCGTGATCCCGCTGTCGCTCGCGGTCTCGTTCATCTATCTCAAGTCTCGCGGGATGTCCGCGAACCTCCTGTCGATGGGCGCGGTCGACTTCGGCATCATCGTCGATGGCGCGGTGATCCTGGTCGAGCACGTGTTCGGCCACTGCGCGGGCGACGCGTATCAGAAGATGAACGAGGAGCAGCGTACGAAGTCGATCTTCGAGGCGGCTCGCGAGGTCGCGCGGCCGACGCTGTACTCGTTGCTGATCATCGTCGCCGCGTACCTGCCGATCTTCGCGCTCCAGCGGGTCGAGGGCCGGATCTTCGCGCCGATGGCACACACGGTGGTCAGCGCGCTGATCGGCGCGATGATCGTGAGCTTCACGCTCGTGCCCGCGCTCGCGTTCTTCGCGCTGCGCCGCCACAAGGCCGTGAAGGAGTCGCCGGTCTTGAAGGCCGCGCGCCGCGCGTACGATCCGATCCTGCTCAACGCGATGCGCAACCCGGTTGCGGTGTTCCTCGCGGCCGGGGCGTTGTTGATCGCCGGCATCGAGCTCGCACCGCGGCTCGGCACCGAGTTCTTGCCGGAGCTCAACGAGGGCGCGCTCTACGTCACGTACACGCTGCCCGCGCCCGTCTCGCTGACGGAAGGCCGCAAGCTGACGCCGCGGATCACCGCGCTCATGCGCAAGGGCCTGCCCGAGGTCACCGAGCTCCTCTCACAGCTCGGTCGGCCCGAAGACGGCACCGATCCGACGCTGCCGTCGAACTTCGAGGTGTTCGTCAAGCTCAAGCCGATGAGCGAGTGGCGCTCGAACATCCACACACTCGACGACATCGTCGCGATCATGGACAAGAACCTCAAGGACATCCCGGGGCTCGAGTACAACTTCAGCCAGCCGATCCGCGACAACGTCGCCGAGAATATCTCCGGTCAGTTCGGTCAGGTCGCGGTCAAGATCTACGGCGACGACCTCCAGACGCTGCAGAAGCTCGCCGAGGCGATGGAGGACGAGATCGCGAAGACCGCCGGCGTCGCCGATCTCGGCATCGTCCGTAGCTCGGAGCAACCGTCGATCTCGATCATCCCCGACCGCGACGCGCTCACCCACTGGAACCTCGATCTCGGCGCGTTCCAGGACTACATCGAGACCGCGCTCTCGGGTCACACCGCGTCGGAGCTGTGGGAGGCCGAGAAGAAGTTCGACGTCACGGTGCGCCTGCCCGTCGGTGCGCGCCACTCCGTCGAGGCGATCCGCAACCTGCGCGTGCCGCTCAAGGACGGCGCGATCGTCCCGGTCCGCGCGCTCGCCGATGTCCAGCTCGGCAGCTCGCGTGCGGTGATCACGCGCGAGAACGGTAAGCGCTACGTCGGGATCCGGATGAACGTGCGCAACCGCGATCTCGGCTCGTTCATCGCGGAGGCGCAGAAGCGGGTCGGCGAGCACGTCAAGCTGCCGGTCGGCTACGACCTGTTGTGGGGCGGCGAGTTCGAGAACCAGGAGCGCGCGATGAAGCGGCTCACGCTCGTGCTGCCGCTGTCGATCCTGCTCACGTTCCTGCTGCTGTTCTCCGCGTTCGGCACCGTGTGGGACGCGACGATCATCCTCGTCAACATGCCGGTCGCGTTGCTCGGCGGGTTCCTCGGGTTGTCGGTCGTCGGCATGACGCTCAGCGTGTCCGCGGCGGTCGGCTTCATCGCGCTGCTCGGCCAAGCGGTGTTGAACGGCGTGCTCGTGGTCTCGGCGATCCGCGCGCGCATCGACAAGGGTCAAGATCTGTGGACCGCCTGCATCGAAGGCGCGCGCGAACGTCTGCGCGCGGTGTTGATGACGGCGCTGCTCGCGGCGCTCGGCCTTCTGCCTGCGGCGATGTCTCACGCGATCGGTAGCGAGACGCAGCGGCCGATCGCGGTCGTGGTGGTCGGCGGAACGATCAGCGCGGCGCTCATGACGCTGCTCGTGCTGCCGGTCAGCTACTACTGGGCGGGGCGAATTCGCAATCGGATCCGGGGCCGAGCGGGGCATCCCGTGCCACCCGAAGTGCCCCAGGCGTCCATTTAGCCCCTGCATGAATCGGGGCGGGATTCCTCATCAAAGAATCCCATTCGCCGCCGAGATCCGTGGCCGCTTAAGAGACGGAAACGATCTCGGAGACCCCCGATTTGACGGTCCTTTTGGCTCATAAACGTGATTTTCCCCCGCCTTAGGACGTTCTTCATTTAGTCATTTTCCGCCCCAGCGGTACGAACAAGTATGCCGTACGTCGATGAAGGGCAGGCAGCCTCTACCGCTGCCAACAATGATCTGAGCTCGCTCGATGAGGTCCGCCGCCGTCACGTGACGCTGGTCCTCGAGCACTGCAACGGGAACCGTACCAACGCGGCGAAAATCCTCCACCTCGACCGCAAGACGCTCTACCGCAAGCTCGTGCGGTGGGGATTGGCGAGCAAATAATCATGCCGACGCCTGCCCTACAACCCGAGCTCATCTCGCTCGAAGAGCTCGACCGTCGTCACATCCTGCGCGTCGTCGAGCACTGCCATGGCAACCGCACGAACGCGGCCCAGGTGCTCGAGATCGATCGCAAGACGCTCTATCGCAAGCTGCTGCGCTGGGGCTTCGACAAGTAGTTACGCTGCGGCGACCGTGACGGTCACGCGCGTGCCCTCGCCGAGCGTCGACGCGAGCTCGACCTTGCCGCCGATCGCTTCGATCGTGCGGCGCACGATCGACAAGCCGAGCCCGTGGCCCGGGACATCGGTCGACGCCCGGTAGTACGGGTCGAACGCGTGCGAGGCCGCCTCCGCGTCCATGCCGCGGCCATTGTCGCAGACCACGATCTCGACGCGGTCGCCGTCCTTGCGCGCCAGCACGCGCAGCGCGAGCTTGCGCTCGGGCGCGCGATACTTCGCCGCGTTCGACATCAAGTTGCGCAGGACCTGGCCGAGCACGGTCTCCGAGCACGCGATCGAGAGCTCGCCGAGCTCGACCGAGACTTCGGCATCGCCGAGCTCGCCGCGCAGCTCCTCGACGGCATCGAGCACGGCCGGTGTCAGCGCGACCTGACCTGCGATCGGCCGGCCGTGGACGCTGAGCTCGAGCATGTCGTCGACGATGCCGTTCATTCGATCGACCGCACGGCCGATCCGGCGCGCCATCTCTTTGACCTCGGCGCTCGGTTGCAGCGATAGGAGGTCCGAGTAGCCGCGGATCGGGCTGAGCGGGCCCTTGAGGTCGTGCGCGGTCCGCGACGCGAACGCCGCGAGCTCGCGGGTGCGCAGGTCGACGCTGGCGAGATACTCGCGGAGCAGCGAGCGCTGGCGGCGCAGGCTTCGCGTGAGCACGAAGCCGACGAACATCACCGCACAGAGCGTCAACACGCCGACGATCGCGTCGAGCACGAGCCCGCTCTCGTGGACGCTCGTGATCTGGTCGGCGCCGCGATGCGCTTCGTCTTGGTTGATCCGGACGAGCCGCGCGATCGACGTCTCGATCTCGGACACCAGCGTCGCCGACGAGCCCGTGCTCGGGAGGGGTTGTTCGTGGCGAAGATGAGCGAGTAGGCCCTGCAGGCGGTTCCATTCGTCGCCTTCGCCGTCGCTGTTCGCGAGCGGATCGTACGCGCGCGCGTCGGCATCGATCTGTTCCGCGATCGACGCGATCTGATCCGCCGCGAGGTTCGCGACCGAGAGGCGGTACGCCTGATAGCGCAGGTCGTCGGCGAGCGCGACCGAGCGCAGGGAATCCTCGACGAGTGCGCTCGTGTGCTCGGCCGTGTTGCGATCGATCACGATATCGAGCACGCACATCGTCAGTGACAGCAGCGCGACCACGGCGAGCGCGACGAGCGCGCCCCACGAGCGTTCGACGGTGTCGGTCATGACTCGCGCTCCACGCCGTAGCGCACGAGCTTGCGGTACAGCGTCTTGCGATCGATGCCCAGGCTCAGCGATGCGGCGACCTTGTTGCCTTCCTTCGCGTCGAGCACCCGCAGGATGTGGCGGCGCTCGATCTCTTCGAGTGACAACGCGACCTCGCGGTCGAATGCGTGCGGTATCGGTCCCGGCCCGCGGTAGTCGCGGATCCGCTCCGGCAGATCCTCGACGGCGATGTCGTGGCTCGGGGACATCGCGACGGCGCGCTCCATCGCGTTGCGCAGCTCGCGAACGTTGCCCGGCCACGCGTGGCGGAGCAGCCGATCCGCGGCCTCGGGTGATAAGCCGCGAACATCGCGCTCGAACATCCGCGCGAAGTGGGTGATGAAGTGTTGCGCGAGCAACAATACGTCGCCGGCGCGCACGCACAGGGGTGGCAGCGGCAGCTGGACCACGTTGACCCGGTAGTACAGATCTTCGCGGAACTCGCGCTGCTGGACCATCGCCTCGAGATCGCGGTTCGTCGCGCACACGACGCGGACGTCGAAGCCGACCTCGATGTCGCCGCCGATCGGACGCAGCTTGCGCTCCTGCAACACGCGCAACAATTTCGGCTGGACGCTCGCCGGCAGCTCCGCGAGCTCGTCCAGAAACAGCGTTCCGCCGTCGGCTTGGGCGAGCAAACCAACCCGCGCCGCTTTCGCATCCGTGAACGCCCCCTTCGCGTGGCCGAAGAGCTCCGACTCGATCAGCGCTTCGGGGATCGCCGCGCAATCGACGGCGATGAACGGTCCGTCGCGCCGACGCGAGGCCAAGTGGAGCGAGCGCGCGACCATCTCCTTGCCGGTGCCGGACTGACCGGTGATGAGTACGGTCGCGTCGGTCGGCCCGACCTGGGCGATCACGCCGTACACGCTCTGCATCGCGGCACTCGCACCGACGAGCTGCTCGAACCGGCGCGCCTCCGCGACGACGCGGCGCAAGTGGACGACTTCCTCGCGCAACGCGTGACGCTCGGCGGCGCGCTTGGCAGCGAGCCCGAGTGCGGCGAGATCGACGGGCTTGGTCACGAAGTCGTAGGCGCCTGCACGCATCGCGCCCACGGCGCTCTCGAAGTCGCCCGCTCCGGTCAACACGATCACCGGAAGCTCCGGCAAGTTCGAGACGATCCGATCGATCAGCTCGAAGCCATGCATACCGGGCATCGCGAGATCCGTGACGACGACATCGACCGCGTTCGCGGTGACGTACGCGAACGCTTCGTCACCCGACGCCAGCGACGTGACGTGAATCTCTTGCATGGCGAGCCCGTAACACACGAGCTCGCACACTTCTGGATCGTCGTCGACGAGCAGTAGCTCGACCATGATGACTTGCTTCGTACCCGCAGCGTCGCGCTCCTTCATCCCGACCGGCATGAAGGTTTCGTGATGTGGTGGGCGAAACGCAGCACTGTGGACTTTTGGACCTGAGGAGGTTCGCCAAGCGACGATGCCACGCGGCCGAGCCTTGGCGCGCCGCGTGCTGAAGAGGCGGCCGCCGTACATGCTCGACGCTTTACTCGGTGGATCGCTGCGCACGCGTCTCGTCGTCTTGATCGCCGCCGTGACGTTCGCCGTAGGTGGGTACTACGCGTACCAGCACCTGACGATCGAGGCTTTTCCCGATCCGACCGATACCCAGGTCCAGATCATCTCGATCTATCCGGGCCAGCCCGCCGAGGAGGTCGAGCGCCGCGTCTCGATCCCGCTCGAGCGCGCGTTGAACGGCGTGCCCGGCACGATCCGCCAGCGCTCGATCTCGCTGTTCGGCTTGTCACTCGTCACGCTCACGTTCGAGGACGGCGTCGAGGTCATGCACGCGCGCCAGCAAATCATGGAGCGCATCCCGGACGCCGACCTGCCGCCGGGCGTGTCGCCGGATCTCGGCCCGCTCGCGACCCCGATCGGCGAGGTCTATCGCTACACGCTCGACGGCGCGACCACCGATCCGATGACGCTGCGCACGCTGCAGGACTGGACGGTGCGTCCCGCGTTGTTGCGCGTGCCCGGTGTCGCCGACGTCGTGTCGTACGGGGGCTTGGTCGAGGAGATCCACGTCGAGCCGCAGCCGCGCCGGATGGCCGCGCTGGGCGTCGTCCTCGACGACATCTTCACCGCGCTCCAGCACGCATCGGCGAACGCGTCGGGCGGGCTCGTCCAGCGCGGCGAGCAAGGGTTCGTGATCCGCTCGATGGGGACGTTCAAGACGCTCGCCGACATCGGCGAGGTCCGCTGCGGTTTCCACGGCGGAGTTCCCGTCACGATCAAGGATGTCGCGGCGGTCCAGCAGGGCTACGCGCCGCGCCAGGGCGTCGTCACGCGCGATGGCAACCTCGATGCCGTCCAGGGCATCGTGCTGATGCGCAAGGGTCAGAACCCGTCGGCCGTGCTCGAAGGTGTGCGCGAGCGCGTCGAAGAGCTCCAGAAGCACGCGCTGCCCGAGGGCGTGAAGATCGATCCGTTCTACGACCGCACGGATCTCGTCGACACCACGCTCGACACCGTGTTCCACAACCTTGGCGAGGGCGCTTTCCTCGTCTCGCTCGTGCTGTTCGTATTTCTCTTGTCGCTGCGCGCATCGCTGATCGTCACGCTCGTGATCCCGCTGTCGCTTGCCGCGTCGTTCATCTACCTCCAGATGCGCGGGATGTCCGCGAACCTGTTATCGATGGGTGCGGTCGACTTCGGGATCATCGTCGACGGCGCCGTGATCCTCGTCGAGCACGTGTTCGAGCACGCGGCCGGGCCTGCCTACGACAAGCTGACGGTCAGCCAGCGGGTCGACAAGCTGTTCCACATCGCGCGCCAGGTCGCGCGGCCGACTTTGTTCTCGCTCCTGATCATCATCGCGGCGTATCTGCCGATCTTCGCGCTCCAGCGGGTCGAGGGCCGGATCTTCGCGCCGATGGCGCACACGGTCGCGAGCGCACTGGTCGGCGCGATGCTGGTCAGCTTCACCCTCGTACCAGTGCTGTGCTTCTTCGCGCTCAAGAAGCACAAGGCGGTCCGGACGTCGCCGGTGCTGAAGCTCGCGCGCAGGGTCCACGATCCGATCCTCGCCGCCGCGATGCGCAACCCGATCCCGATCGCGATCATCACGCTCGGCCTGGTGATCGGCGGCGTCGAGCTCGCACCCCGGCTCGGCAGCGAGTTCCTACCCGAGCTCAACGAAGGCTCGATCTACGTCACGTTCACGCTGCCGCCGACAACCTCGCTCGACGAGGGTCGCAAGCTCACGCCGATCATCCTCGCGACCCTGAAGAAGCACGTGCCGGAGGTGACCGAGATGCTGTCGCAGCTCGGCCGGCCCGAGGACGGCACCGACGCGAAGCTGTTCAACAACCTCGAGGTGTTCATCAAGTTGAAGCCGATGGCGCAGTGGCGCGCCGGCCTCCACACGCTCGACGACATCACCGCGATCATGACGAACGATCTACGGGCGATTCCGGGCATCGAGTCGGACTTCAGCCAGCCGATCCGCGACAACGTGAACGAGAACATCAGCGGCCAGCAGGGTCAGGTCGCGGTCAAGATCTACGGCGACGATGTTGGCCAGCTCCGCAAGCTCGCTGACGCGGCGGAGGCCGTGATCGCGAAGGTGCCCGGGGTCGCCGATCCGGCCATCGTCAAGGCCGATGAAGTGCCGGTGATCGCGGTCAACCCCGATCGCAAGGCGCTCGCCCGCTGGAACCTCGATCTCGGCGGGCTCCAGAACTACATCGAGACCGCGCTGTCGGGCCACGCCGCATCGGAATTCTGGGACGGCGAGAAGAAGTTCGACGTCACCGTGCGGTTCCCGATCGCATCGCGCCAGGACCTCGACACGATCCGGTCGTTGCGCGTGCCGCTGCCAGACGGTGTTGTCGTGCCGGTCTCGGCGCTCGCGACCGTCGGCATGGTCCGCGGCCCCGCCGCGATCACGCGCGAGAACGGCAAGCGCTACATCGGCATCCGGATGAACCTGCGCAACCGCGATCTCGGCTCGTTCATCGCCGACGCGCGCGCGCAGGTCGAAGCGAAGGTCAAGCTGCCGGTCGGCTACACGATGAGCTGGGGCGGCGAGTTCGAGAACCAGGAGCGCGCGATGAAGCGGCTCGAGCTCGTGCTGCCGCTGTCGCTCGTGCTGACGTTCTTCCTGCTGTTCTCGGCGTTCGGCACGGTGTGGGACGCGATGCTGATCATGCTGAACCTGCCGATCGCGCTGCTCGGCGGGCTCGCCGGCCTCGCGCTTGCCGGGATGACGCTGTCGGTGTCGGCGGCGGTCGGCTTCATCGCGCTGCTCGGCCAGGCCGTACTGAACGGCGTGCTCGTGGTCTCCGCGATCCGCGCGCGCCGTGCCGCGGGCGACGACCTGTGGACCGCGACCGTCGAGGGCACGCGCGAACGCTTGCGCGCGGTGCTGATGACCGCGCTGCTCGCATCCCTCGGCTTGTTACCCGCCGCGATGTCGCACGCGATCGGCAGCGAGACCCAACGGCCGATCGCGATGGTCGTCGTCAGCGGCACGCTGTCGGCCGCGCTGCTCACGTTGATCGTCTTGCCCGTCACCTACTACTGGGCCGGCGCATTACGCGACCGGTGGTTCCCGCCCAAACCGCAACTCGTGGAGGCTCCATGACCGAAGACAGCTTGCTGACCCTGGAAGAGATCGACCGTCGTCACATCCTGCACGTCGTCGACATGTGCGGAGGCAACCGCACGAACGCTGCGCAGGTGCTGCACATCGATCGCAAGACGCTCTATCGCAAGTTGCTGCGCTGGGGCGCCGCCGCGAGGTAGCAGCTACTTCTCGCAGCCCGACAGGTCCGGGCAGATCAGATCGAAGTTGCCGGTGATCTTCTCGGCGGCACCACCGATCGTGCCGGAAAGAGCGACCGTGCCCGCGATGTGGTGCGAGTCGAACGCGGTGACGTCGATCGAGCCGGTCGGCTTGTCCAGCGGCTTCTTGCCGAACATGATCATGAGGACGCCGTCGCCCTTGCCGGCCGCGAACTCGTACTTCTTCGGCGCGAACGGCATGCCGTCCTTCTTGCCGCCGCCCGGGACGACCTTGAAGTCGAAGTCGGCGCCCTTGCAGTCGATGACGAAGCCATCGACGCCTGCCATCAGCTTCTGCTCTTCGGCGGTGTACCAGTACGAGATGTTCGTCGCGTCCCTGCCGCCCTTCGTGGTCAGCTCGGAGGACACCGCACCGCTCGCGGTCAGATGGCACGTGCCGAGCTCGTCGGGCGTGTGCGACTTCCGGACCGCGGGCTTGTCCTTCGTCGGCGGAGGAGCGGCGGTCTCGTCGACGGGCTTCTCTTTCTTGTAGTCCTCTTTTTCAGGCGTGCCACAGGCGGAGATCAACAGTAGACACAACGCGAGACGCATCACTTACCTCCAAGGATGTTGCGGGCGATCACGACGCGTTGAATCTGCGACGTGCCCTCGTAGATCTGGAGCAGCTTCGCATCGCGCATCAGCT
The DNA here is from genome assembly GCA_040004535.1 of Deltaproteobacteria bacterium. Lineage (GTDB taxonomy): Bacteria > Myxococcota_A > Polyangia > Haliangiales > Haliangiaceae > JABFXX01. The sequence goes on along the minus strand of JBDUAS010000009.1, from coordinate 5,972 downwards.
TCTCCACCGGGTATTCCTTCGTGTAGCCGTAGCCGCCGAAGATCTGGACGGCATCTGTCGAGCAGCGCATCGCCGCATCGGCGCCGTACGCCTTCGCGTAGCTCGACACGATGCTCGACAGGTCGCCCTTGTCGACCATCCACGCTGCCTTGTGCGTGAGGAGGCGCGTCGCCTCGTACGCGATCGCCATCTCCGCGAGCATGAACTGGATCGCTTGATGCTGCGCGATCGGTACGCCGAACGTCTTGCGCTCGAGCGCGTAGGCCCTGCTCTCTTCGAGCGCGCGGCGGATCACGCCGGTCGCCATCGCCGCGATCCACGGCCGCGACTTGTCGAACGTCTTCATCGCGACCTTGAAGCCGCCGTCCTCGCTACCGACGAGCGCGGACTTCGGGATCTTGACGTCCTCGAAGATCACGTCGGTCGTGTTCGACGCGCGCTGGCCCATCTTGTTCTCTTTGCGGCCCGCCTTGACGCCCGGCGTATTCGCGTCGACGACGAAGCACGCGATGCCCTTGTGCTTCATCGCCGGATCGAATGTCGCGAACATCGTGTAAAAGCTCGCGACGCCGCCGTTCGTGATCCAGCGCTTCTGGCCGTTCAAGACGTAGTCATCGCCGTGCCGGGTCACGCGCGTACGCATGCCGGCCACGTCGCTGCCCGCATCGGGCTCGCTGCAGCAGTACGCGGCGAAACAGTACTCGCTCGCGAGCCGGCCGAGGTAGTGCTTCTTCTGCTCGTCGGTGCCCGCGATCAAGAGCGGCGTCGCGCCGAGCGAGTTCGCCGACAGCGACGTGTTGATGCCGCTGCACCCGAACGCGACCTCTTCCTGGACCAGGCAGTTATCGAGGCACGTCCCGCCGAGTCCTCCGTAGGCCTCGGGGATCTCGATGTTCATCAGGCCGGTCTCCCAGGCCTTCTTCAGGATCTCGCGCGGGAACTCACCGGTCTCGTCGAAGTGCGCGGCCTTCGGGATGATTTCTTTGCGGGTGAAGTCGCGCGCGGTCGAGACGAGAGCGTCTTGTTCTTCGGTGAAGCTGAGGTCCATGACCTCCGCACTCTACTACCGCTCTACTGATATGTGATCGTGTAGACGCCCTTGGCCGCGCCCGACGGCGGCTTCGGGAACTGCCACGAGCGAACCGCGGTCAGGATGCACGAGACGACCTTGATGTTCTTGATCGTCGACGACACTTGGCTCTTCGTCACCTTGCCGGCACCGTTGATCTCGAACGAGATCGCGATGTCGCCGTGCAACGAGCCCGCGCCTTCGCACTTCGCGAGCTGGCCGGCGTGATCGCTGGCGACGAGGGAGACCGTCGCGCTCGACAGCACCATCATCGTCGGCTCCGCGACGACTGCAGCCGCTGCCGGCGTGGGCGTCGGCGTCGGCGTCGGTGTCGGCGTCGGCGTCGGCGGTGCGGGGGGTGGCGTCGGCGCGGGCGGCGGAGGCGCCGTCACCTGCACCGGGTCGGCCTTCGGCACCGTGGTCGCCTCGAGCGCCGGCGCGGGTTCGTCACTGATCGTGACGGCGGCCTTGCCACGTGCGGGAGTCCGCGACGACACGGTCGCTCGTGGCGGCGGCCGCACGACCGGCGCTTTTGCTACGGGCGCAGCGGCGGCCTTGGGTTCGGCGGTCGCGACGTTCGCAGCATTCGCGTCTGGCTCGACGCTCGGCGGCGGTGGCGCCGGCGCCGCCTGGACCGGATCGGGCGTGAGTGGCGTGATCGTCGGTGGGTTATGCGATGCCATCGCCGCCGGTGCGACTGCCGTCGCCGCGCCGTGCTGCTTCTCCATGAATTGCCACGCGCCGATGCCACCGATCGCGAGCGCGACCGGCGCCGCGATCAACAGCACCTTCGTCAAACCGCGCAGCTGCGGCTCGGGAGGCGGCGCTGGCGCGTCGCCCATCTCCCACGCCATCCGCGTGCTCGTGCGGGTCTCCGGGATCGCGCGCTTGCCGGTCGTCGTGCGACCGATCGCGGGTGACGAGGGTGGCTTGACCGCGGAGTGCGAGCCACTCGCCGAGAGCGATCGGTACGAGCCGGTGTTCGGGGGCGCCGTCGACTTGCTCAGCGAGCGCGTCGCCTGCTCGGTCGACGCGATCAGGTCGTCGCTCGAGCGCGAGATATCGCTCCAGCTGTTGCGCGAGCTCCGGCCATCCGCGACGCGATCGAAGCGAGCCGTGTCGAGCCAAGGCTCGGGCTTGTCGCCGAACAGCTTCTTCATGTAGCTCGCGAGCGTCGAGTTCGACACCGCGAGGCCCGCGTTCTCGGCGTACTGATCGAGCGCTTGCCGCATCTCGTCCGCGCTCTGGAACCGGCGGTTCGGATCGACCGCGAGCGCTTTCATCATAATCGAGGACAGCTCGTTCGGAAGGTCTGGTCGCCGGACTCTCGGCAACGGCACCTTGCCGTTCACGATCGCATCCATCACGAGGTAGTCGCTCTCGCCCTTGAACAACCGGGTCGTGGTCGCTAGCTCGTACAGCACCACGCCGAGCGAGTAAACATCGCTGCGGCGATCGATCGAATGCTCGCCCTTGCACTGCTCGGGCGACATGTACGAAGTCTTGCCCTTGAGCGTGCCGGTGCGGGTATCGGCCGAGCGCATCGTCGCCTTCGCGATACCGAAGTCGACGAGCTTCACCGAGCCGTCGTAGCCGATGATGATGTTCGACGGCGACACGTCGCGGTGCACGATCTCGAGCTTCTTCTTGTCGGTCGCCCGGCGATCGTGCGCGTAATGCAGACCCGCGGCCGCAGCCGACACGATCGCGATGACATTCGCGAGCGGCATGTGCTGCTTCTGCTTGGACACCGCGCCGAGGAGCTTGCGCAGATCCTCGCCGTGCAAATACTCCATCGCGAAGAAGTACTCGCCGGCCTCTTCACCGATGTCGTAGACCTGGACGACATTCTGGTGATGGAGCGTCGCGGCGAGCCGCGCCTCGTCGAGGAACATCTCGATGAAGTGGCGATCCTTCGCGAGCTCGGGTCGGATCCGCTTGAGCACGACGTGGCGCTCGAAGCCTTCGATACCTTCTGCGCACCCGAGAAGCACGTCGGCCATCCCGCCCGACGCGAGGTGCCGCAATATCGTGTACCGACCGAGACGTTCTCCACCCACGCTTGCAAAGTCTAGAAGCCAGCGTCGTTGCACGCAAGGCACGGAGAGACAGCACGCGTGCTACGTTGGAGCCTACATGTCAGACAGCTTCGGCACCTGGCAGCTCGACGCGCTCGTCGCAGTTGGTGGCCTCGGAGAGATCTGGCGAGCGACGCGCGGAGATCTGTCAGATGCGGTAGCGGTGAAGCGGATGCACACACATCTGCTCCGCAACGACGAAGCACGCGATCAATTCGCACGCGAGCAACAGCTCGTCACAACGCTGCCTTCGCATCCGAACGTCGTTCGTGGCATCGAGGCCGACGCCGTCGCCGAACGGCCGTACCTCGCGATGGAGCTCGTGCCTGGTCAGGATCTTCGGCGCATGCTCGCGCCGTCGCCGATGCCGCGTCACAGCGCGCTCGCGATCGTGCGCGCCGCATGCGACGCCGCATCACATCTCCATGCCAATGGCTGGATCCACGGCGACATCAACCCGAGCAACCTCGTGATCGACACCGCCAGCGATCGCGTCGTCCTGATCGACCTCGGGATCGCGCGACCGATCGCGGAGGCCGGCACGCCACGCGGCACCCACGCTTACATGGCGCCCGAGCAAGTCCGCGGTGAAGCGTGGACGCCGGCGACCGACGTGTTCGCGCTCGGCGTCGTGCTGTGGGAGCTCTGCGCGGGCGCTCGCCTGTTCCATCGCGGGCCGTCGTACTTGTCGATGCAGGCCGTGATCGACTTCGATCCACCGGCCCTCTCAGAACGCGATCTCGATTCGATCGCGCGCGCGGCGCTCGTGAAGGATCCAGCGAAGCGGATCAGCTCGCCGCGCGAGCTCGCGGATCGCTTGAGCGGCAACTAGGCCAACGTCAGTGGCTTGCCGTTAACTGATCGGCCTTGGAACCAGGCCGACCTAATCGTCGGGCTTGGTCACGGCGAGCTTCGCCTTCTTCGCGGCGCGTTCGGCCTTGACCGCCTCGCGCTCGTCGGCGCGCTTCTGCGCGAGATCGAACTGGTTGCGCGCGGCGCGCGCGCCGAGGATAAAGCCGAGGAACATGCCGATCATCAGCACGCCGGGGATGAAGATGACGTGCTCGCCCGTCACGCTTTCTCCTCGTGACGCGAGAGGTCGCGCTTGAGCGCCAAGATCTCGGACTTGAGCGCCTGCTGGCGGAGGAACAAGAAGCCGACGAGCAGCGCGGCGAGCACCCACATCGCCGCGTACGCGTAGATCACGTGGTTCTCGTTCTTCTGGATGTGGTGGTAGGCGTCCTCGTGCGCGTCGATCGTCTTCTGATCGAGCTGCTTGTCGATCGTGAGCTCGATCGACTTCGCGAAGTTGGGGTCCGCGTTCATCGCCGTGGCGCATGCTTGCCTTGCAGCCTCCAGGCTCGGGGACGGTGCCATCGGAGCGCCGGCAGCCGGTGCCCCGGAGCCGTCGGCAACGGCGATACCGCACAGCAGCAGCACGACCACGATCGCGATTTTCTTCATTCGATGACTCCCAGATCGAGGCCACGTTCGCGGAGCTCCCGAACCTCGCGTTCGGCACGCGTGCCCTGGACGCGCGTGATGACCAGGACGATGAACCACACCGTGAACGTCGCGAACGTCACGAAGAATGCGGGCCGCATCGCCGCGGCCTGCGTCGCCACGACGCCGTTCACGCCGGACGCCGGGTGCGAATCGTGGCCGACCATCGTGTAGATGAATGGCACGCCGACCATCCCGAAGATCGCCATGCCTGCAGCGACGCGATCCGCGGACGGACCAGCGAACTTTCGTACGAGCGCGTAGCCTACGAGGATCAGCCAGAGCAGCAGCGACATGGTCAGCCGCGGCTCCCATTGCCACCACACGTCCCACGCGGCCTTCGCCCAGATCGATCCGGTCGCGAGCACCGCCGCGCCGAATGCGACGGAGATATCGACCGTGCCGGCGGCGATGTCGTCCCACTTCAGGTCGTGCTTCCACAGGTACATGATGGAAGAGGTGCCTGCGATGAACACCGCGATGAACAGCAGGATCGCGTGGGCGACGTGGAAGAAGTAGATCTTCTGGTTGAAGAACAGGCTCGTCCCCTCGAGACGGCCCGTCTCCTGGTTGATCGTGACCTCGAGCGGCGCGTCGAAGAACACGAGGTAGACCGACGCAACGAAGCCGATCGCGGCGAGCACGCAGAGAATTGGAACAATCAGCTTCTTCACTCGATCACCAGGGACTCGAAGACCCACAGGGACAGTACCAAAAACGCCGCGTCATAGATTCCGACGAAGCTCATCCAATAGTGGGCGATGTCGAGATCGGGATGCACGGCGACCAGCGCGCCCGTGCATTTGGTCCCTGCGACAAACAAGGGCAACAGGATCGGGTAGAGCACGACCGGCAGCAGCACGTCGCGCGACCGCGCCTTCAGCAGCGTCGCCGCGAACACCGAGCCCACGATCGCGATCCCGAACGAACCGGCCACGACGATGCCGACCAGCTCGAGCGGATAGTTAAATAGCGGCGCGTTGAGCCAGAGCGCGAGTAGCGGCACCACGATCACCGCGACAGCGAGGATCAGTACGGCCATCGCCATGGCCTTGCCGATGAACACCGACAGCCGCGGCACGGGTGCGAGTAGCAGCGCGCGCATCGTGTCGTTCTCGCGCTCGCGATCGAACGCTCGGCCGAGCGCGATCGTGCCGGTGAACGCGAGCGCGACCCACAACATACCCGGGACCGAAGCCCGAATCGCCGCGGCGTCGTTCGGGAACGCGAACGCGTAGATCACGGCGAGCAGCGCACCGAAGAACGTCATCGTCATGAAGATCTCCTTCGAGCGCACCTCGATGCGGAGATCCTTCCAGGCG
>JBDUAS010000069.1:0-28950 GCA_040004535.1 Deltaproteobacteria bacterium | reverse complement strand
CCCGTTCACGGATCGGATGGCGCTGTTTGAGTGATCGCAAGCGCACGCTCGTGGTCGCCGGTTTGATCGTGCGCGACGGCCGGATCTTGATCACGCAGCGCGGCCCGGTGCAGAAGCAGCCCGAGCTCGCGCTCAAGTGGGAATTCCCGGGCGGCAAGGTCGAGCCCGGCGAAGCCCCGGTCGCGGCGTTGGTCCGCGAGCTGCGCGAAGAGATCGCCGTCACCGTGACCGTCGGTCGGATCTGGGACGTCCTGTTTCACCGGTATCCGGGCTTCGACCTCGTGATGCTCGTGTATGCATGCACGATTCCCAGCAGTGGCTCCGACGGCGAGCCACGCGCGGTCGAGGTCCACGACCTTGCCTGGGTGCCGCCGGCCGAGCTCGGCGGGTGGGATATCCTTCCGGCGGACCGCCCCCTCGTCGAGAGATTGGCTGCGGAAGGGCCTCCCTGAAGTGACCCCCTGAATTGACCCCCGCGCCAACGGGTGCCTACAATTCCCGGGATGGAAGGCCGCGCCAAGGTCACGAAGGAAGTCCTCTGCGAAGAGGCTCGCTTCATTCTCGCGAACGTCATGGCGGAAGCGAGGTACGGCCGACAGAACCGTTACGACGACATTCGCCGGGTTTGCGAAGGTGCGGTGTCGATTCCGTTCGCCGAGTACATCGGCTTCCTCGAGAAGTCCGGATACCTCCGCCACGATCGCGCGAACGAGTCGCTGGAGGTGTCACCCGAAGGGGAGACCGTCGTGAACGGGGGCAACCTCCAGGAGTTCACCGAGCGCGCGGTCAGCCACTTCAAGAAGCTGCGCCAGAGCCGCGCGATGGCGGTGCCGAGCGCCGCGATTCCGATGGGCACGCAGTCCGGCGCGCGCGTTCCGGAGATGCGCAACGAGGGCTCGGCCGCGCGGGTGCTTCCCGTCAAGGACGCGAAGGTGTCGAGCAGTGGCGGTCGTCCCTCGGCTGCCGTGTCGGGAGAGATGTCACAAGACGAACCGCGCTACGAGAAGCTGGCGTCGATCGGTTCGGGCGGTATGGGCACGGTGTATCGCGCGCGCCAGATCGCGTTGAACCGCGAGGTCGCGCTCAAGGAGATCCGCGATCTGTTCGGATTCTTCAGCGAGGACCAGCGCAACGAGATCGTGCGGCGGTTCACGGATGTCGTGCGCGCGTGGGGCAACCTCGCGCACCCGAACATCCTGCCGATCCACGACGTCAACATCTGGGTCGAGTATCCGAACGTCGTTACCGAGCTCGCGCCGAACGGCAGCGCACGCCGCCTGATCAACGACGCCGAGGACATCCCGGTCGAGCTCTCGTTCAAGTACCTCCTCCAGACGCTGCACGCATTGCGCGCCGCGCACGCCCAGCGCGTCTATCACCGCGGCCTCAAGCCCGAGCAGCTGCTGATCGACGCGTACGGCAACGTCAAGGTCTCGGACTTCGGCTTCACGCGGATCGTCGAGCGCGATCACGCGGTGATCCGCCAGATCTACGTCGGCATGGGCAACGTCGCGTACATGGCGCCGGAGCTCTACACCGATCACATGTCGGCGGGCCCGCAGGGCGACATCTACGCGCTCGGCATCATCTTCTACGAGCTGCTGACTCGGAAGCTGCCGGGCCGGCGCTCGCCGATGCCGTCGCAGATCAACCCGTCGCTGCCGCGCGGCATCGACGACATCTTCGATCAGATGACGCGCGACGCGAAGAACGAGCGCTACGCGACGGTCGACGACATCCTCGACGACATCGACAAGCTCGAGGGCATGGAAGCCGTGCTCGGCCGCCAGAACCAGGTGCTCGTCGCCGATAGCCCGCTGCAGTCGATCAAGTTCCGCCCCGGCGCGGAAGAGCCGCTCGCCGGCACGCCGGTCGAAGGCGAAGAGGGCGACGACAAGAAGGCCGGGCACCGTCCGTATTCGTTCCAGCAGCGCCGCAAGAAGATCTGATGTTCCTCGGCACCGTCCGCCGCAAGGCGCTGGCGGCGATCGCGATCCTGATGACATCGACGATCTGGATGTCACCGCGAACGCGATCGCGCACTACCGGCTGCAGGCCCAGGACGCAGCGTTCGATCTAAAGCGGCTCGACGAGGTCGTGGTCAAAGGCCGCGCGCAGGCCCTGAGGAGCTTCAAGGTGCGAGGCTGATGCCGTGCGCCTTCAGCTTCGCGATCAAAGCGTCGGCATCGCGGTCGTCGTTGTAGAGGTGCGCGGAGATCCGGACGAACGGCTGGCCCGGCCAGTCGACGATCGGTAGCTCGACGTTGTCGCGGAGCAGGCGCTTGGTGAGGTCGAGCGGCGCCCCCGCGATGCGCACCGGGATCGCGGCCATGCAGCCGAGGCTCGTTGCGGGCGCGAGGTGATGGCGCTCGTCACCAGCGAGTGCGGCGATCACCCGGTCGCGGAGCGCGAGCGCGAGCGCGTGGTTGCGCGCGCGAGTCGCTGGCCAGTCGGCAACCGCGGCGATCGCGGCGGGCACGCAGAGGTGGGCCGTCGGATCGCCGGTGCCGGACCAGTCGAGCTCGGCATGCAGGCGATTCGGTGGGCCGTACTCCGACGATGCCCCGTGCGACGTCACGATCGGCGTCGCAGCACCGCGGGCGACGAGGAATCCGGTCGCCTTTGGCGCGCACAGCCACTTGTGATTGTTGCCAGCATAGTACGTCGCGCCGAGCGCGGTGATGTCGAGTGCGATCTGGCCAGGTGCATGGGCGCCGTCGATCACGACCTGGATGCCGCGCGCGACCAGCGCCGGCACGATCCGCTCGAGCGGGAAGATCAGCGCGGTCGGGCTCGTCACGTGATCGAGCACGACGAGGCGCGTGCGCGGCGTGACCGCGGCCTCGAGCGCCGCGACCCACGCGTCCGGATCGAACGGTAGCGCGATCGAAACGGTGGTGACGTGGGCTCCACGAGCCGCGGCGAGGCGCGCGAGCTGATTCCGCACAGCGCGATACGTGTGGTTCGTCGTCACGATCTCGTCGCCCGGCTCGATCCGGCACGAGGCAATCGCGATCGCGACGCCGTGCGTGGCGTTCGGCACGAACACGAGTCGATCGGCCGGTGCGCCCACGAACGCCGCGAGCGACTCGCGGGCCCGATCGATCAGGTCTTGCCACTCGAGCACGTAGAACCGCATCGGCGCGGCCTCGAGCTCGGTGCGCAGGCGAGTTGCCTCGGCGATCACGCTCGCCCGGCAGCCGCCGTACGAGCCGTGGTTGAGGTGAAGGACCTCGGGGCTGAGAGCCCAGTGCTCGACGTTCACGCGGGGAGTGTAGGTGTTGACCGGACGGCCGCCTGGAAAATGATGGGGATCTGTCGCAGCGAGGCAATTTTGTCGTCGTTTTTTTGGACCTGGGATCCGACGGGAGGAGATTGGACCCATGGATACCGCCGCGCGCGCACGCCTGGACCGCTGGACGCAGTCCCTCTTCGCCAAGGCCGAGCGCCTGATCCACCTCCCCAGCCCGGATGGCCATGGAGTGCCCATGCCGGGCGATCCAGTCCGGCTGGTGTTCGCGCTGGTCGGAGGCAGCCGGTTGCCGATGGAAGCGTCGCCGGCGCTGACCGCGCTGGTCCGAACCGAGCGCGATGCGCTGGCGGATGGCGAGCATGTGTTGTGGCTCGCGGTCGGCACGTTGACCTACGCCGATCGCGAGGGCGCCACTCACGTCGCGCCGCTCGTGCTGTGGCCGGTCGCGCTCGCGCAGGACGCGGGGCTGACGAAGGTGATCGCGGCATCGGATCGCGGGCCGCGGGTCAACGATGCGCTGGTCGCGAAGCTCGCACAGCTCGGCGTCGCGCTCGACACCGGTGCCGAGCTGGACCTCGTGAAGGTGCTCGAGTCAGCGGAGGCGTTGTGCACGGAAGAGCGGGCAGGGTGGCGGGTCGAGCGCATCGCACGGCTCGCGGCGTTCTCGTTCGCCGAGCTCGACATGTGGAAGGACCTGGTCGCGCGCGATCTGTCCGGACCGGACTCGAGCGTGCCGCTGCAGTGGCTGCTCGGCGAGCTCGCTCCGCCGGTACTCGCGAAGCCCGGCGAAGCGCAAGATCTCGTGCTGCCGCTCGATGCGGACGGCTCGCAGGTGGCGGCGGTCGCTGCGGCCGCGGCGGGTGCGTCGTTCGTGATCCAGGGCCCACCGGGCACCGGCAAGTCGCAGACGATCGCGAACCTCCTCGTCCAGTGTGCGAGCCAGGGCATGTCGGTGCTCGTCGTGACTGATCGGATCGCGTCGCTCGAGGCGATCCAGGCGCGCCTCGCGTCGGTCGGCCTCGCCGAGATCTGCTCGGTTGCCGGCCAGCCGATCGAACGGGTCTCGCGTCCGCACGTCAACGCGCCCGCCGGCGCCGCGGTCGTCCGCACGCGACTCGCGGAGGTCGCGGCCACGCTCGACGCGCACGTCGAGGCGATGCACGGCAATTCCCTCGGCTTCACGGTTCACGAGGTCATGGCGCGCCTCGTCGAGCTCCGCACCACACCGCGCGCGGCACTCGCCGAGGCCGATGCCGCGTCGCTCGATCGCGCGACGTTCGAACGCCGCAAGCGCGCGGTGACGGAGCTCGCCGAAGCCGGGCACGCCGTCGAGCCCGTCGCGGCACATCCGTGGCGGACCTCCGCCCTCGGGTCGTGGACCGGCGATGGCACGCTTCGCGCGAAGCTCGCGCTCGAGACCGCCGGTGAAGCCGCTTGGTCGGTCGCGTCGGCGCTCGTCGAGGTCGGCAAGCTCGTACCGGGCATCGTCGCGCGCACGCCCGACCAGTTGAAGGCATTGGGCCTCATGGCCCAGACCGCAGCTGGTTCGCCGCGCCCTGGCGTCGAGCTCTTGACCGGGCCACGCGGCCGCGCGGGGCAGATCGAAGAAGAGGTCGCGCTCGTCCGCGCGCGCGGCGGTGGCACGCTCGACGTGCCGCGCGATCCGGTGTCGTTCCTCGCGATCGCGCAGCGCCAGCGTGCGCTCCTCGCCGAGGTCGATGCCGTGTTCCTCGACGCGTCGGGCCTCGACGCCGGCGAGCTGTGGGCGCAGCTCAAGAAATGGACGACGAGCATGGGTCCGTTGCGCTACGTCGCGCTCCGCACCGCGCGTGCCGCCGTTCGCGCGGCCGCCATGCCGGACGCCGGGCTCGAGACCGACGCACAGCTGCTGGTCGCGCTCGAAGCCGTGATCGCGGAGCGCGCGTGCCGTGCGGCATTGATCGCGGCGACCGAGCCCGCGACGCGCTGGTTCGGCGCGCTCGGCGGCGATCCACTGACGCTCGATCTCGCAAAGCTCGAAGCCGCGCTCGCGTGGACGCTCGAGCTGCGCAAGGCGTTCGATCAGGTCACGGTCACGTTCGGCGAGCCCGGCCGCCAGACCGCATGGAAGGCGCTCGTCGCGCAGGTCGCGGCCAGCGTCGACAACCAGCACGACCTGCTCGCGTTCGCGAAGCTCGGCGATGCGATCGCGCGGTGGGAGCCAGCACTCGTCGAGCTCGCCACCGCGAGCGGAATCCCGGCGGTTCATCTCGGCGCGGGGTCCGATCACATCATGGCGCTGCGCACCCAGATCGACGCACTCGCCGCCGCCGTCGGATCGCTGGCGGAATGGACGCGGTTCCACCTCGCACGCCGCGCAGCCATCGACGCCGGCGTCCGTGCTCCGATCGCCGCGATCGAGCGCGGCGACCTCGAAGCCCAGGAGCTCGCGCTCGCCTGGGAACGCGCGACGCTGCTCGCGTGGGCCGATGCCGCGGTCAAGCGCGCGCCCGACCTCTCGCACTTCGACGGGGCGAAGCAGCACCTGATGGTCACCAGCTTCTCGGATCTCGATCGCGGTGCGATGGCCGTGATGCGCGGCCGGCTGCCGAAGCTCGCGCCGTGCGTGCTGGCGACACCGCAAGCGGTCGCCCGCTGCGCGCTGCCGATGTTCGACCTCGTCGTGTTCGACGACGCATCGCGACTACCGGTCGCCCACGCGCTGTGCGCGCTGACTCGCGCGCGCGCGACGGTCGTCGTCGGTGATGTCCGCCAACCGGTGCCGGCCGACGGTGCGCACGGCCTGCTCGATGTCGCGCTCGCGGCCGGCTTGCCCGAGCTCGTGCTGACGACGCACTACCGCAGCCGTCACCACGATCTATTCGCGTTCGCGAACCGCCGCTACTACTTCGATCTCGTCGAGGTGTTGCCGTCACCGCTGCGCGGCAGCCTGGCGTGGCGCAAGGTCGACGGTGCCGCGGATGACACCGGTGCGAACCGGATGGAAGCCGAGGAGATCGTCGCCGACCTCAAGGCCAAGCTCGCCGACAATCCCCGCGCATCGATCGCGGTCGTGACGCTGTCGCGCGCCCAGCAATATCTGATCGAGGACCTCCTCGCAGCCGCGCAGCTCCGCTCGCATGGCGACGCGATCCTCGTGGGCACACCGGATCGCCTGCAGGGCGCCGAACGCGATCTCGTGTACCTCTCGCTCGGCGATCGCGCCGAGTCGTTCGGTCATCCCGGCGCCGAGCGCTGGCTCGTGGTCGCGGCGACCCGCGCGCGACACCAGCTCGTCGTCGTGTCGAGCTTCGCGCCCGAGGACGTTCCAGCGGATGCGCCGGCCGCCGCTCGCGGCCTTGCCGAGCTCGTCGGGTTCGCGCGCGACGGTGGCTCGCCGATCACGGACGAGTCCCCGGCGGCGAGCGCGGTCACCGCTGCGATCGCACGGGCGCTCGCCGAACGCGGCTGGACGCTGCGCCACCGGGTCGGCCCGGGTGCTTCGGCCGTCGAGCTCGCGGTCGTCGATCCGGACGATCCGCAGCGCTGCGTGCTCGCGATCGAGCACGACGGCGTGATGTATCGCGGCGCGCAAGGTACGCGCGAGCGCGATCGGTTGCGCACGCAGGTGCTCGCCGACCTCGGCTGGCGCACGCATCGCGTGTGGACGCTCGATTGGTGGCTGGACCCCGAGCGCGAGACGATGCGCGCACACGGCGCGATCATCGCCGCGGTCGCCGCGAACCGGCACAAGAAGGTCTCCGGTCCGGAGGCAGTCGCCGTGGCGTCCGCGGTGAAGTCGCGCCGCCGAGTCGCGCAGGGCACCGAGAGCTCTGCGCCGACCGCAGCAGTTACCGCGACCGGCAGCGACAAGCTCGTCGCGACCGCGGCCGGCTCCGGTCCGACGCTCGCGACTGCCGACACCTCGCCCGTTCGGTTGCCCCGCGGTTCGATCACGATCGGCCCGTACACCGCTGCCGCGATTCCGTGCGGCCGCCGCGTCCCCGATGACATGTTCACCGGGCGTCATACCGGCGAGCTCGCGAAGGTCGTCGAGCAGGTGCTTGCCGCCGAAGCGCCGATCCACGTCGATCTGCTCGCGCGCCGTGCGGCTGCGTACTTCGGCGTCGGCCGGGTCACGCCGCGGATCGTCGATCAGATCCGGACGGTGCTCGATGGCCGCGCGCGGGTTGGCGACGAGCCCGACGTGCTGTGGCGCGCGGATCAGGACCCGGCGACGGTGCCGTCGGTGCGGGTCGCCGGCAACAACCCGGTCGCGTGCCGCGACATCACCGAGATTCCGCTCTCGGAGGTCGCCGCGGCGGCGCGGATCGTCGTCGAACGCGTCAACGGCCTCGGCGAGACCGAGCTCGTCCGCGACTGTGCACGCCTGCTCGGGTTCGCGCGGATCACGGAGAAGGTGACCGATCGCGTTTCACGCGGCGTACAACTCGCCGCCACGCGCGAGCTGATCGCTATCGAGAACGGTCGCGCGCACCTCCCGAGCTGAGCGAGGCCAAGACGACCGCGCCGATGACGACCGCGATCACCACGACCGAGATCAGCGGCGATACGTGGATCCACGGCGCCGCGATCAGCTTCACGCCGGCGAAGCCAAGTACCAGCACGAGCCCGACCTTCAGGTAGCGCAACCGTTCGAGCCCGTGCTCGAGGACGACGTACAGCGCGCGCAGGCCGAGCAGCGCGAACACGTTCGAGCTGTACAGCACGAACCGATCGCTGGTGACCGCGAACGCCGCGGGGATCGAATCGACTGCGAACAGGATGTCGGCGAGCTCGATCGCGATCAGCGCGAGGAGCAGCGGGGTCGCGACGCGGCGCCCTCCGACCTTCGCGATGAAGCGATGACCGTGTAGCGACGGCGTCGACGGCAACCAGCGGGCGAGCCAGTCGAGCGTGCGCGGCCGTGTGACGTGGCCGGCGGGCTTGCGCGCGAGCTGCACCGCGGTGAGCAGCAGGATCGCGCCGAACACGTACGTCACCCAGTGCCATCGCGCGAGCGCCTCGGTGCCGGTCACGATGAACACCGCGCGGGTGACGAGCGCGCCGACGATGCCCCACGTCAGCACGCGGCGTTGCTCGGTCCGCGGGATCGCGAGCGCGCCGAACACGACGACGAACAGAAACAGATTGTCGATGCTCAGCGTCTTCTCGAGCAGGTACGCCGCGAACCACTGTTCACCGATCTCGCTGCCGAACTGGAGCGTGACGAACGCACCGAAGCCGACCGCGACCCCGATCCACGCAACGCTCCACGCGAGCGCGCGTCTCCTCGAATCGACGTGATCGCCGCGATGCGCGATCAGATCGATCGCGAGACAGATGAGTAACAAGACCGCCAGCAGGGCCCACGCCCATGCCGGCACGACGATGGATGTCATGCAGAGCTCCGCGCCAAGAGGGACGGTTCGGGACTAGATCGCCGAGCGACCTAGTCCCGAGGTGGGCGGTCCATCCTCGGCGCGAACGTGTACGTGATCAGCTGGGTGATCGGCGGCATGTCGATCGTGATGCCGTGGCGAAGCAGCGGCGCGAGGATCGGCTCGACCGGCACGACCACGTCGGCGGGCACGTCGGCGGGCACGTCGGCGGGCACGTCGGCGGGCACGTCGGCGGGCACGTGGGCGGGCGCGTCGTCGAGGTCGACCGACAGCTCGACCGCGGTCGCCGACGCGACGTGAACGTCCGCAGCCTGGACGACTCCTCGGAAGAGGATCAGCGCCATGCACACGGCCATCAGCTTCGCGACCACCTGGACAAGCTAGTCACGGATGGCGCGTGGGCAACCCGATAACGGTCCCAGAAAGCGTCTTAGACGGCGCGTAGTTGGACCCTGCGCGGCCCGATCCGCTCCGGCTCGTCGGGCCAGTCGGGGTTGCGCAAGTACTGCCACAGGCCGGCCGCGAAGCCGATGCCATGCGAGACGTGGAGGACCGGGAAGATCGACCACACGGTCGGGATCGCATTCGAGCCGACGCTGCGCCCGACCCGTACGGCCTCGGCCCCGGTCGCGAGCGTGTACGCGGCGAACGCGGCCGGCGCGAGCGGCCACAGCGGCGGCACCGCGAGCATCGCGACACCTCCGGTGACCATGAAGAACGGCAGCGCCGGGCGAATGTTCGTGAACCGACCGAGCTTCAGCAGCGTGCGGGCGCGGCCGCGACCGTACTTGAAGTACTGCTTCGCGAGCGTCTGCAGCGAGTCGCGCGGGTAGTAGTGAACGACGATGTCCTTCGACAGATAGATCTTGCCGCCGCTCTCCAGGATCCGCTGGTTGAGCTCGGTATCCTCGTTCGTGATCGCTTTCGGGTCCCACAGGCCGACGCTCTCGAACACCCTGCGGCGGAACGCGCCGAGGAATACGGTATCGACGAAGCCCTCGGAATCGGCCGAGCGATAGCGGGCGCCACCGACCCCGAGTGGGCTCGCGAGCGCCGCGCACAACGCGCGCTGGAAGAACGTCTTGGCCTTCGCGCGCTGCGCGCCTCCGACATTTTCGGCGCCGGTCGCATCGAGCGTCTCGACGCACTTGCGCACGTAGTCGGGCGCGTACTCGCAGTGGACGTCCATCCGCACGATCACGTCGCCGGCGGCGGCCTTGACCATCTTGCCGAGGCCGGCGGCCTGGAGCCGCTCGGGGTTGTCGATCAACTTGATCCGCGGATCGGCGTGCGCGAGGCGCGCGAGGATGTCGCGCGTACGATCGGTCGAGCGGCCATCGGCGACGAGGATCTCGATCAGCTCGCGCGGATAGTCCTGGGCCTGCACGCTCGCGATGCACGCCTCGAGGTAGTGCTCTTCGTTGTACGCGGGCATCGCGATCGTCACGGTCGTCTGCGGCGAAGCCATGTCGATCATGTTACCGCGCCTGACGCGAGACATGAATACCGGCGGCGAGTACGAGCGCGCCTCCGAGTGCCGCGATCGCGCCGAGCGGCTGCGCCCACGCGAGGGCGCCAACGCACACCGCAACGAGTGGCTCGGCGAACGTGAGTACGGCGGCGCGCGCCGAGCCGATCCGGCCCAGCCCGACGACGAACAGCACGCCCGACCCCGTGCCGATGGTGATACTCCCGGCCACGAGGTAGCCGAGGTCGGTCGCGGTCACACGTGACAGGTAGGGCACCGCGAACGGCAGCGTGATCACGGCGGCCAGGAATGAATGCGTCACGATCGCGCGCGCGGCGCCGACCTGGGCGGCGAGCCGGCGCACCGTGAACACGTTTCCCGCGTAACACACCGCGGACGCGAGCCCGAGTGCGGCGCCGACGAGCGCACCGGCCGCCGGGGAGTGCCACGGCTCCAGCACGATCAGGAGCCCGGTGAGCGCGACCGCTGCCGCCGGCCGAGTGCCGCGCGCGGTGGTGCCATCGATCCACGGAGCAGCGAGGGCGATGATGATCGGCGCGGCGTAGTGCGTGAGCACCGCGATCGCGACGGTCGTGTGGTTCATCGCCGAGAAGAACGTCAGGACGTTGATCAGATCGAACGCGGTGTTGCCGGCGAGCAACCACAGCGCGCGACGATCCCAGCGCGGCGCGGGCTCGCGCAGCATCAGCGGGATGCCGGCGACCGCCATCACGAGAAACATGATCGGCGTCGTCACGACCGCCGGCAGCCCGGTCGGCAGCAGGAACAGGCTCCACGTGCCCCAGCCGGCCGCGGCTCCCGCGACCATCAGCACGCCAGCGAGCTGGCGCCGGCGCTCCGTCACACGTTGAACAGGAACAACATGACGTCGCCGTCCTGCACCACGTATTCCTTGCCTTCGATCCGCAGCCGGCCAGCCGCCTTGATCGCAGCCTCGCTGCCGTACTTGTCGAGGTCCTCGACCCCGTAGACCTGCGCGCGGATGAAGCCCTTCTCGAAGTCCGTGTGGATCACGCCGGCGGCCTCGGGACCCATCGCGCCCTTCCGGATCGTCCACGCACGGATCTCTTTCTCGCCGGCCGTGAAGTACGACTGGAGACCGAGCAGGCGGTAACACTCGCGCGCGAGCGTCGCGAGTGCCGGTTCCTTGAGGCCGTACGACGACAGCAGCTCGCCGCGATCCGCGGGCGACAGCTCGGCGAGCTCGGCCTCGACCTTGCCGCACAGCACGACGACGCCGGCTTGCTCCTTCTCGGCGCGCGCCTTGACGAGGTCGCTCCACGCATTGCCGGCGGGCAGATCACCTTCGCCGACGTTGCAGCAGTACAGCACCGGCTTCGCGGTCATCAGGCCCCACGTCGCGACGACCTTGCGCTCGTCGTCGGTGAGCTCGGCCGCGCGCGCGGGCTTGCCGGCCTCGAGGTGCTTGAACACCTTCTCGGCGAGCGCGACTTCGAGCTTCGCGTCCTTGCCACCGGACTTCGCGGGGCCCTGGGCTTTCTTGAGGCGCTTGTCCGCGGAGTCGAGGTCGGCGAGCACGAGCTCGAGCTCGATGATCTCGATGTCGCGCATCGGATCGACCGAGCCGGCGACGTGGATCACGTTCGGGTCGTCGAAGCAGCGCACCATCATCAGTACGGCGTTGGTCTCGCGGATGTTCGCGAGGAACTTGTTGCCGAGGCCTTCGCCTTGCGACGCGCCCTTGACGAGGCCTGCGATGTCGACGATCTCGACGATCGCCGGGATGATCTTCTGCGTCTTGATGTGCTTTTCGATCCGCTGGAGGCGCTCGTCCGGCACCGGCACGATGCCGACGTTCGGATCGATCGTGCAGAACGGATAGTTCGCGGCCTCCGCTTTTCCCGCGGTGAGCGCGTTGAACACCGTGCTCTTACCCACGTTGGGCAAACCGACGATACCGACGGACAGGGCCATGGGGGCCATGCCTACCTTGGAGGGCCCATACATGGCAAGCTGCCCGGGATGATCCGATGGCTGGTGCTCGCGGGATGGGTCGCCGGCGCCGCTGGAGCCTGCGGCGACAACGAGCCGCCGCCGGTGCTCCACGACCTGGCCGCGTTGCCCGGGGTCCACGACGTCACCGAGCAGCCGACCCAGACCCCCGGATTTCACTACTACGTCCTCCACTTCACCCAGCCGGTCGATCACGCCGACCCGACCGGGCCGACGTTCCTGCAGGAGGTCTCGCTGCTCCACCGGGACGTCGCAGCGCCGATGGTCGTTCACACGTCGGGCTACTGGGACTACTACCTCGACAACGAAGTCGAGCTGACCCAGTTGCTCGGCGCAAACCAGATCTCGATCGAGCACCGATTCTTCGCGAGCTCGCGGCCGGATCCGGCGGACTGGTCGAAGCTCACGATCGAGCAGATGGCCGCGGACGAGCACGCGATCGTGACGGCGCTGAAGCAGGTCTACGGTGGAGCGTTCATCTCGACCGGCGCGAGCAAGGGCGGCATGACCGCGATCTTTTATCGCCGGTTCTTCCCCGACGATGTCGCCGGCACGGTGCCGTATGTCGCGCCGATCTCGTTCGGCGTGCCCGACATGCGTTACGCGCCGTTCCTGGCTTCGGTCGGTACGGCGGATTGTCATCAGCTGACGAAGGACCTCGCGGTCGAGATGCTGAAGAACCGCCGAGCCGCGCTCGAAGCCGCAGCGCAGGACCAGGCCGCTACGAAGGGCTACACGTACACCCGGGTCGCGCTGGCGCCGGCCGTCGAGTCCGCGATCATCAGCTTCGAGTGGTCGTTCTGGCAGTACTTCGGCGTCACCAAGTGCGGGATGCTGCCGGCGGTCACCGCGAGCGACGCGGAGCTGTTCAAGGTCCTCGACACCGTGTCGGCGCCGTCGGATAGCGACGACGAGCAGGTCGGGTTGTTCGATGCGTATTACTTCCAGGCGTACTTCCAGCTCGGCTATCCGGCCGACGGCACGCTCGATTATCTCGGCCCGTACGAGCTGTACAGCGACGCCGACTACAACGGCTCGTTGCCGACGGCGATGCCGGATTACGACGGCGGCACGGCGATGAACGACATCGCGAGCTTTGTCGCGACGCAGGGCGACCAGTTGCTGTTCGTGTACGGCCAATGGGATCCGTGGACCGGCGGCAAGTTCGACCTCGGCAATGCGACCGATTCGCTCGAGCTGATCCAGGACCAGGGCACCCACAACTCGCATCTCACCCAGCTCGCCGCGGCCGACCAGCAGGCCGCGTACACGAAGCTCGAGGCGTGGACGGGCGTTAGCGTGACCAGCCCGAAGATCGCGTTCACGACGGGGCATCAGAGTCCGGCGTTCCGCGAGCCGCATGTCCCACCCGCGATCCGACGTGCATTGCGCGGCGCGCGCGCTTCGCACTAGAGTCGGTATATGCGGGTGGTGCTGATCACGGGTTCGACCGACGGTATCGGCCGCGCACTCGCGCGCCAGCTCGCCGCAGGCGGGATGCACGTGATCGTCCATGGCCGCAGCAAGACCAAGGTCGACCTCGCGCTCGCAGCGCTGCGCGACGAACTGCCGGGTGGCCAGCTCGACGGCGTCGCGTTCGATCTCGGGACGCTTGCCGGGGTCCAGCGCGGCGGCGAGGCGGTGCTGAAGCTCGCGCCGCAGCTCCACGTCGTGGTCAACAACGCCGGCATCTTCGCGCAGGAGCGCGTGCTCAACGGCGACGGCATCGAGACCACGCTCGCGGTCAACTACGTCGCGCCGTTCGCGCTGACCGAGCTGCTCGCGCCGCGCCTGATCGAGAGCGCTACCGAAGCTCCGTCGCGCGTGATCGACGTCGCGTCGGTCGCGCACACGCGCGGGCGGATCCACGTCGACGATCTGCAGCTCGCGAGCTCGTGGACCGGCTACGCGGCGTACGCGCAATCGAAGCTCGCGCTCGTGATGCACGCGATCACGCTCGCCGAAAAGCGCGACCCGGCGAAGCTCGTCGCTTACAGTCTGCATCCCGGCGTGATCGCGACGAAGCTGCTGCGCCAAGGCTTCGGCCCGGTGCAAGGCGCATCGGTCGAGCAGGGCGCGAAGGCGATCGCGATGCTCGCTGGGGGCGAGATCACGAGCGAGCCGTCGGGCAGCTACTTCAGCGATGGGGTCGCGACCCCGCCGAGTAGCGCCGCTCGCGATGCGCAGACCCGTCACGCACTGTGGGACGCGACGCTGTGGCTCGCGAAGCTGTGATGGGCGACGACGATCTGGCTGCGATCGCGGCCGTGCTCGAGGGCGGCGACGAGCGCGCCGCGTTCACGAAGCTACGCGCCCGGTTCGGCTGGCCGCGCGGCAAGCAGCTCGGCCGTGGCTCGGCGAGCGAGCTCGTCCCTTGGATTTCGATGCTCGGAACGCTCGCCGCAAAGCGCGGTGCTGCGCAGCTCGACGAGCTCGCGCGCGCGGTGGTCGCGGATCCCGAGAGCCCCGATCGGTTGTACGACCTCGGGTTCGCGTTGATCGATGCGGGCGTGCCTGCGATCGCGGCGACCGTGCTGTGGCGGTGCTTGTCCCTCGTCGGCGATAGCGAAGAGGTCGTGTGCGAGCTCGTGTCGGCGCTCGAGACCGCGATGGCGTACGAGGACGCATACGCGATCCTTGCCGAGCGCGAGGCGCTGCGCGCGAGCAGCTTCTTGTGCCAGTACCTGTTCGCGTTCGACGCGGCGATGACCGGCCGGCTCGACGTCGTGCGCGAGACGTTGCCGAAGCTCGTCGTCGACGCGGCCGAGCACGCGACGATGAAGGGCACGATCGAGCGGATCATCGCTCGCGCCGATCGCGTGGCCGGCACCAGCGCGCTCGACGCCGGAGACCTGCGCGGCTGGCACTACGTGCTGACCGGCGGGCTGCTGCTCCACCAATCGCCGTTCGGCTTCCCCGCGCCGATGCACGGCCGCTACGCGTGGCTGCAGGATTCGACCGCACGGATCGCGACGGGGTTGGATCGCTTGAAGCCGTTCGTCGCCGGCCTGCCGTGCATCTACGCGCCCGAGGGCCGCGATCACGAGATCGTCGCGCAAGCGGCGTCCGCGCGCCTCGGCATCCCGGTCGCGCCGTGGCCCGCGATCGGCGTCCCCGCGCCGGGCCTGATCGTCGCGTACCAGCTCGACCAACTGCCGCGCGAGACGCTCGGTGTGCTCGCGAGCCGCCGGCCCGATCAGGTGCTGTACGCGCACGCATCGCCGTGGACGAGTGACTTCCCGATCGCGCCAGACCTGACGATGCTGCTGTGCCAGAGCCTGGTCGCGCCGTGGGGCGAGGTGATGAAGCTCGATCCCGAGACGCGCGAGATGACGCGGACGCCCGCCGACGCGCGCAGCGTCGAAGAGATCGCGGCCGAGATCGTGGCGAGCACGGGCGTGGGGGCGGACGAGGTCGAGGCCGAGGAGCCAGCGCGCTGGGATGCGCTGGTCGAGAAGGCGTGGCCGCTGATTCCAGGCCCGCGGTCGAGGTTGTGGGCCGGCGGTCCGGTCGCTTCGAATCGCTTCGAGTGATACGCTTCGCGCGTGAAGAAGATCCTCGTCGTCGAGGACGATCCCGTCAACCAGATGATCCTGACGGATTTCCTGGCTGCCAACGGCTACCAGACGGTGACCGCCGGTTCGGGTCCGGAAGGCATCGATCGCTTCGATCGCGAAGCTCCCGACCTCTGCCTCGTCGACGTCCAGCTTCCTCGCAAGAACGGCTTCGAGCTCGTGCGCGAGATCAAAGGCCGCGGCAGGCCGATTCCCGTGCTGCTGATGAGCGCGGCCTACAACGATCACGATCAGTCGACCCGGACGATCCAGCTGGGCGCGCTCGCCGACGGCTACCTGTCGAAGCCGTTCGATCTGGTGCACCTGCTCGAACAAGTACGCACCCTCCTCGGCGAAGCATGACGTATCCCGCGTTCGTCGCCGAGATGGCGGCGCCTGCGAACCGGCCGAAGCTGTGGTTCGGGATCTGGACGGGCTTCGCGATCGCGATCGGGTTCGGCGTGCTCGCCGCCGCGGCCGCGTTCTTCGACCTGACGCCGTGGCGATGGGCGTACGTCAACCTGGTCTCGGTCAAGCTGCTCACCAACGCACTCGCGTGGTGGGGGCTCAAGAAAGACCGCGCCGTGATGGAGACCCAAGGGCTCAACACGGTCGCCGACGTCGTGCTGCTGACCGCCGCGATCTACTTCACGGGCGGGCCGTACTCGCCGCTGCTCGCGACGTACGTGATCGTGATCGCGGTGCTCTCGCTCCTGTCGAACCTCGGTATCACGGTGATGATGGCGGGGCTCGTGGTCGTCCTGTACTCGGCGATGGTGATCGGGATGTGCGTCGGGATCCTGCCGCCGACCCCGGTGCCGGGTGCGCCGGGCGCGGTACCGTCGGTGGGCTACGCGATCACGTCGATCGGATACTGTGCGCTCGTCGTCGGCGTGCCTGCATGGTTCTCGTCGGCGACGCTGCGCCTGCTGCGCGCGAAGGAGAGCGCGCTCGAGCTCCGCACGCAGGACTTGATCAACGCGAGCACGCAGCGCAGCCAGTTCGTCGCATCGATGACCCACGAGCTGCGCACGCCGATCCATGGCGTTCAGGGGCTCGCGGACGTGATCGCGGCGGGTGTCTACGGGCCGGTGACGGACAAGCAGCGTGATGCATGCGCTTCGATCAAGCGCAGCGCGCAGTCGCTGCTCGGCCTCGTCGACGACGTGCTCAACCTCGCGCGCGCCGAGGCGAATAGGATCGAGGCGCGGCCGAGCGCGGTCGATGTCGCGGAGCTCGTCGAGCGGGTCACCGCGTCGGTGTCGTGGATGGTCGGGACGAAGCGGATCGTGCTCGAGGCGGAGGTCCAGCCGGACCTGCCGTTCGTGCAGTCCGACGGCCGCTGGCTCGCACACGTGCTCGTCAACCTGGTCTCGAACGCGGTGAAGTTCACGCCCGAGGGCGGCAAGATCCGCGTGCGTGCACGCGAGTCCGCCGATCGCGACGGCGTCACGCTCGAAGTGATCGATACAGGTATCGGGATCGCGCGCGAGGACCGCGAACGGATCTTCGAGCCGTTCCGACAGGGCTCGGGCTCCGACGAACGCGGCTATGGCGGCGTCGGTCTCGGCCTCGCGCTGGTTGCGCGCCTCACCGACCTGCTCGCATGTCACGTCGAGCTCGACTCCACGATCGATCGCGGCTCGACGTTCCGCGTCGTCGTGCCGTATCAGTGGCGCGGCCGTGCGGTCAGCCGGCTGATGCGCGCGGTGACACCACCCGCGGGCGTCGTCGACGAAGGCGCCTCGGCGGCAGCGTCGTCATCCACTCAATCCGGCGAGTAAGGTCGCGAGCTCGGCCGGTTGATGGCGCGCCATCATGTGGCCCGCGTCCGGCAACACGACATGCTTCGCGTGCGCGAAGTAGCTGCGTCGCTCGGCGCGCTCGGCCTCCGCGAGGTTCAGCGTCGACTTCGCGCCATCGACGATCAGCACCGGGCACGCGATTCGCTTCCAGTATTGCGCGGCGCCATCGCGACGGAACGGGTAGGGGCCCATCGTGAGGTGCAGCGGATCGTGCTTCCACACGAAGCCACCCTCGACCCGCCGCGTCCCGTGGGCCGCGAGCCGGAGCGCGAGCTCCTCGCCGAGCAACGGATCGTGCTTGCGCAACCGCGCCGCGGCAAGCTCGTGCGTCGCGATCGGCTTGAACGCTACGCGCGCCGTCCGCCACGCATCGATCCAGTGCGCGGTGCGCGGTCCGAGCTCGGCCCCACTTTGATCAGGCGGTCCGATGCCCTCGAGCAACGCGATCGCGCGCGCGCGTTGCGGCCGCGAGCCCGCCCAGTACGACACCACGCCACCACCCATCGAGTGGCCGACGACGACGAGCTCCGGCTTCGCGACGCGATCGATCACCGCGTCGAGATCCGCGACGTAGTCGAGGTAGTGGTAGTAACCGCCGGGCCCGATCCAATCGGAGTCGCCGTGGCCGCGCACGTCGATCGCGACGACATGCGCGTTCGCCTCTGCCGCGAGGCGCGGTGCGACCTCGTGCCAGCCGTACGCGAAGTCGAGGAAGCCGTGGACGAGCACGAACGTCACCTCCGAGGCCGCCGCGCGATTCCACTCGAGCAGGTGACACGTGAGCCCCGTCGGCAGGGCGATCCGGCGACTGGTCGCGGTGGTCACTCGGTTTACGGGGTCGCCTGGAGCTGCCAGATGTTGCCCTTGATGTCGGTCAAGTACAGCTCGCCGGCGGCATCGGCGTGGAGGCTCGACGCGCCGGTGAACGTCGTGCCCGCGATCTCGGTCGTCGACAGGCTCGGCCCCATCGCGTGGTACGTCGCCTGGACCAGGGTGTTCGCGTTGTAGTCGGTGAAGTAGTAGTTGCCGACGAGGCCGGGGTAATTCTGGCCGCGATAGACCTGGCCGCCGATGATCGCCTTCCAGTTGTCATTCGCGTGATCGCGCGTGAACAGCGGCGCGGTGAGCCCCGTCGCCGAGCACGTGCCGTTGTTATTACAGTTCGTCCCGTTCGGCCGGAACATCGCGTTCCCCTCGTAGATCGACCAGCCCATGTTGACCGGCGCATTCGGCGCGCCATCGATCTGCGCCTTCGGGATCACGTCGAGCTCCTCGATCGTGTCTTGACCGACATCGCCGATGTACATGTCGCCGGTCATCCGATCGAAGCTCCACCGCCACGGGTTGCGCAGGCCGCGGATCAAGATCTCGGGCTCGCCGAGGCCGCCGGTCGCGTACGGGTTATTCGACGGAATCCCGTACATCTTGCCGCCCGCGGGATGATCGACGTCGATCCGCAGGATCTTCGCGAGCAGCGGTTCGCACATCGACGCCGCGCATGACGGTGAGGACCGCAAGATCGCCTGGCCGTTGAGCCGCGGATCGTTCGCGGAGCCGCCGTCGCCGACCGAGATGTAGAGCAGGCCGTCGTTGCCGAACTCGATCATGCCGCCGTTGTGGTTCTCGAACGGATCCGGAATCGACAGGATGACCTCGCCGCTGGTCGCGTCGGCCTTGTCGATGTCGCCCTGGCTCACGGTGTAGCGCGCGAGGACGTCGGCGTTGCTCGTCGTGTAGTAGACGAAGAACTGACCGTTGCACGCGTAGTTCGGATGGAACGCGAGCCCGAGCAGGCCGCGCTCGCCGGGCGGCGCCTCCGCGAGCACGACGTTGTCGAGACTGACGAACGGCGTCGCCTTCAGCTGGCCGTCCTCGATGATCCGGATCTCGCCGGATTGCTGCAGCACGAACAACCGGCCGTCGTTCGGCGGCGCGGTCACGAGCAACGCGCTCGCCGGACTGCCGTCGAGCGTCGCGATCTTCGTCAGCTTGACGTTCGGGCCGAGCTGGACGTTCGCCGCGGGAAGCGCGGGGCCCGGCGTGTTGATGCATTCGCCGTTGCTGCCGCTGCCGCCTTCACCGCCGTTGCCGCCGTCTCCGGTGCCGGCGTGATCGCCACCGCACGCGGCGACAAACACGACCGCGAGGGTCGTCGCGAGGAGCCTCATGGCCCCGATGGTACCCCCGGACCTATGGTTTGGGATCGGGAACCGGGGCCGGAGCCGGTTCACTCGACGCATCGAGCGTGGGCTCCGGCACGGATCTTCCGGCGCGCTCTGCGAGGCTGCCGAACACCCACAGGATCACACCGACGATCAAGAACGGCACGAGGAACACCCAACCCGTGAAGCCGTTCGCCATTCCAAAATACGCGAGCGCGCACACCATGCCGATGACCCACGCGACCATCGCGACGATGTAGCCCGACAACATGATCTTGCGCTTGCGCAACGCGGCCTCGAGCTTCTTCAGGAAGAAGTCGGCCTCGGCAGGATTCAACTTGCCGATCAGGTCCGCGAGGTCCTCCTGCGAACCGGCGCCGAACGCCTTCGCGACCATCGGATCTTCAGGGGCCTTGTCCGCCACACCGAGGTCTTAGCACAGTGCTATACCGCCGGCGTGCTCCGCATCGACGACGATCTCGGTCGGTCCCTCAGCTTTCCGCGCGCCCCGCGCCGGATCGTTTCACTGGTCCCGAGCGACACCTTCAGCGTCGTCGCGCTCGGTGCCGGCGACCGCGTCGTCGGCCGCACGACGTACTGCGAGCACGCGACCTCGGCCGCGACCGTGGGCGGGACGAAGGACCTCGATGTCGACGCGGTGCTCGCGCTCGAGCCCGACTTCGTGATCGCGAATCAAGAAGAGAACGCACGCAAGCCGCTCGAGGCGCTCGCGGCACGGGGCGTTCGCGTGCTGGTTTCGCTGCCGCGCACGGTCGAGCAGGGCCTCGCGCACCTCGCGCGCCTCGCGCGGATCCTCGAGCCCGGCGAGGCCGGCAAGGAGCTCGTGCGTCGCGGCTACGCGCTCGCGTCGCGGCCGGCCGCCCCGGTCGGCGAGCGTGCGTTCACGCCGATCTGGATGGACCCGCTGATGACGCTCAACGCCGATACATTCGGCTCCGACGTGCTCGCACGGATCGGCATCGCGAACGCGTTCGGTGATCGACTGCGCCTGTATCCCCTCGCAGCGGACCTCGGCAAGATGCCGGAGGTCGAAGCGAACGGCCGCGACGTGCGCTACCCGCGGCTGACGCTCTCCGAGCTCGCCACACGAGATCCGGATCTGCTGGTCCTGCCCGACGAGCCCCATGCGTTCTCGGCCGAGGACGAAGCGGTCCTCCACGCCGCCGCGCCGCGCGCCCGCGTCGTCCGCGTCGTCGGCAAAGATCTATTCTGGTACGGCGCGTGGACGATCGACGCGCTCGATCGGCTCGCGCAGCAGCTGACGCCCGGCAACTGACGACGTCCATGCTGCGCGCGATCGAAGGCTTCCACCGCGACGACGTCGGCGACTGGGTCGCGGAGCTGCGCTGCGGTCACGGCCAGCACGTCCGTCACCATCCGCCGTTCTTCTTGCGGCCGTGGGTCGTGACCGAAGAAGGTCGTGCGAGCAGGCTCGGCGTCGATCTCGAGTGCCCGCTGTGCGATCGGTTCGAGATGCCGGCGACCTTCGTCGCGTACAAGCGCACGCCCGAATTCACCGCCGCGACGATACCCGCTGGCCTGCGTGCCGATCACGCGACGAAGCCCGGCGTGTGGGGCACGATCCATGTCGTCGCCGGCTCGCTACGCTATGTCATCGAGCCGCCGCTCGCGCGCGAGCTCCTGCTCGATCCGGATCATCCGGGCGTCGTCGTCCCCGAAGTTCGCCATCGCGTCGAGCCGTCCACCGACGTGCGGTTCTTTGTCGAGTTTCATCGACGCGCGTCGTGAAGACACATGCGCGGAAACGCGCGCGACAAGGGACCACGGAACGCAATGGACCGCAGGTGGTATCTGACCAACCATGGCGGCAGTACTCCTTCTCGTGCTTCTTCCCATCACCGTCGCGGTTGGCTTCATGGCCGGGAACTTGGAACATCAAGTTTCGGGGACCACGGTCGCGGCGATCCTCGTGTTCTTCATGCTCGCGGCCGCGCTCCTCAAGGGCACGTGGGCGATGGCGAAGGAATGGGATGCAGATCAGTAAGATTCTTTGTCACGGATTCGCCGCGACGTCTCTCTGATGGGCCTAATGCGAACCTCGATCGTTCTCGTCCTGTCCTCCGCCGCGCTCCTGGCGTTGGCACCGTCCTGCAACAAGAAGAAGGCCCCCGATACGACGGCCGGAAGCGCTGGCTCCGCGGTCGCCGAAACCGGTTCAGCGGGCTCCGCGATGGCTCCCACGCCTCCGCCGGCACCGCCTCCGGCGGCCGCTGGCCCGACCGATCCGCAGATCGCGGCGATCGTCGTCGCGGCGAACCAGGTCGACATCGACGCGGGCAATCTCGCGATCAAGAAGACCAAGAACCCCGAGGTCAAGAAGTTCGCGGAGCTGATGGTCACCGACCACACGGCGGTGAACAAAGGCGCGGTCGAGCTCGTCACGAAGCTGAAGGTCACGCCGGAAGAATCCGACGCGAGCAAGGGCCTGACCGCCGGCGGAGCCGATAATCGTGCGAAGCTCGAGAAGCTCGATGGCGCCGCGTTCGACAAGGCGTACGTCGACAACGAGGTCGCCTACCACAAGGCCGTGATCAACGTGCTCACCACCCAGCTCATCCCGTCGGCGCAGAACGCCGAGCTCAAGAGCACGCTCGTCGGCGTGAAGCCGGCGTTCGATGCCCACCTCGAGCACGCCGAGAAGCTGCAGGCGACGCTCGAAGGCGGCGGCTCTGGCGCGACGATGGGCTCCGGCCACAAGATGTGAAGATGACGACAGCTCGTCTTCTCCCGATGGTCGTGCTGCTCGCCGTCGCGGCGTGTGGGTCGAAAAAACCCGCTCCGAAGATCCTCCACGTCGAGATCCAAGGCATGAAGTATTCTCCGGATGCGCTGGCCGTCGCGGTCGGCGACACCGTGGAGTGGACGAACAACGACCTCGTGCCGCACTCGGTCACCAGCTCGACGTTCGATTCCAAGGCGATCGCACCGCACGCGACGTGGAGCTACGTCGCGAAGACCCCTGGGGACTTCGCCTACAACTGTACGTTCCACCCGGTGATGGTCGCAGCGATCATCGTGCGTTAGGCGATCGGTGTAACACCGGGCGCCAGGGTGCACTCTACAGCGTATGACCACCCAGCTCGCCCCCCGCGGAACCGAGGATGCCGATCTGATCGCGCGCGTCCTTGCGGGATCGCGCGACGACTTCGAAGCGATCGTCCGGCGCCACAACCAGCGCCTGTTCCGCGCGGCGCGCGCCGTGCTGCGGTCCGATAGCGACGCCGAGGACGCGCTGCAACAGGCGTGGCTCGACATCTATCGCAACCTCGGCTCGTTCCGCGGCGACGCGGCGTTCAGCACGTGGGCGACGCGGATCACCGTCAACGCGGCGCTACTCCACGCGCGCAAACGGCCGGTGCTCGCCGAGGCCACGGCCGTCGAATCCGGCGCCGGTCCCGACGCCGACCTCGAGCGCGTCGAGATCGGGCGCGTGCTCGAGGGCTGCCTCGCACAGCTGCCACAGGGCAATCGCGAGGTGATGGTGCTGCGCGACGTGCTCGAGCTCGATACCGCGGAGACCGCGGCTTGCCTCGGCCTGACCGAGGAAGCGGTGCGCGTCCGCCTGCATCGTGCGCGCGCAGCGGTCGCGGCAGCGTTGACCGAGCTGACGCTCGATCATGTCTACGAGTTCGACGGTGCCCGCTGCGACCGCGTCACGTGCAGCGTGATGGCCGCGTTACCCGGCCAGTAGGCGGCGGAGCAACGCGAGCACGAACCGATCCGCCGCGGGCGGATGCTTCGCGAAGAATAGCGAAGGTTCGACGAGCTCGAGCTCCATCACCATAGGCTGGCCGCGCAGGTCCCGCGCGAGGTCGACGCGGCCATACAGGATCTGATCCGCGATCGGGGCGAGCGCGGCGAGTGCGACCTCGCGCTCCTCGGGCGCGATCGGGAATGGACCGGTCACGGTCTCGGCGTCGCCGGTGAAGCGGGGCGACTTGCGAATCGCGTGTGAGAGCTCGCCGTCGATCCACACGAGCGAGCGCTCGCCGTAGTCGTCGACGGAGGCCATGTACGGCTGGACGAGCGCGGCGCCGCGCGCGGTGATCGCAGCGCAGTGCGCGACGGCGTCGCGATCGCCGGCCGCGAACACGCGCGTGTGGACCGAGCCCGCACCGACCTCGGGCTTGATCACGACGCGCTCGCGCGGCGGCTCGATCGTCGCGCCGCGTTCGACGAGCGTCGTCGGTACCACCGGCACGCCACGGCGCGCGAGCTCGAGCAAGTAGCGCTTGTAGACATTGCCGCGCACGATCGCCGGCGGATTCCACAGCGGCGCCGCCGCGGCCGCGCGCGTGACCCACGCGAGAAACGCATCGATGTCGTGGACGTAGTTCCAGGTCGACCGGATGATCGTCGGCACCGGTGCGTCCCAGTCGACGTGCGGATCGTCCCAGCCGACGAGCGAGTGGGTGACGCCGGCGCGATCGAGCGCGGCGGCGAGCGGCGCCTCGTCGACATCGGGCTCGGGCAGGGTGACGCACGTCGCGACGCGCAGCTTCACAGCGCCTGAACCAGATCGTCGAACAAGTCGTCCTCGTGCTCGAGCCCGACCGACAGCCGCAACAGCTCCGGCGGCGTCGGTGAGCTGGCGCCCTCGACGGTGGCGCGATGCTCGATCAGGCTCTCGACGCCACCGAGCGACGTCGCCGGCGTCCACAGCCGCAGCTTCTTCACGACGTCGAGTGGCTGCGATACGCGGATCGACAGCATGCCGCCGAACCCGCCGGTCATCTGGCGCGCGGCGAGCGCGTGCTGCGGATGATGTTCGAGCCCCGGATAGTCGACGGTGACGCCGCGCGCAGACAGCCGTTGCGCGAGCCCGAGAGCGGTCCGGCTCTGGCGTTCGACACGCGCGAACAGCGTCCGCATGCCACGCTGGAGCAACCACGCCTCGACCGGGCCGAGCATCGCGCCCTCGTTGCGACGCTGCTCGCCGAGCACGGCCCACGCTTCATCCAGGCGTGGCGTGACGAGCGCACCCGCCAGCACGTCGGAGTGGCCGGCGAGATACTTCGTCGCCGAATGCATCACGAGGTCCGCGCCGAGCGCGAACGGCTGCGAGTGAACGGGTGTCGCGCACGTCGAATCGACCGCGACCCGCGCGCCCGTGGCATGCGCGAGCTCGGCGACCGCGGCGATGTCCGTGACCTCCCATGTCGGGTTCGCGGGGGTCTCGATCCACACGAGCTTCGTCGTCGGCCGCAGGGCCGCGCGCACTGCGGCGAGGTCGGTCGTGTCGACGATCTCGATCGCGACCTGCCACGCCGCGCCGAACTGGACCGCCCAGTTGCGCAACGCGAAGTAGCACATGCGCGGCACGATCGCGTGGTCGCCCGGGCGTAGCCAGCCGCGAAACACCGCGGTCGCGGCCGCCATTCCCGACGCGAGCACGAGGGCCGCGGCGCCGCGCTCGAGCGTCGCGAGTAGCTGCTCCGCGACGAGCATCGTCGGGTTCTTGTCGCGCGTGTAATCGCGGCCGTCGATCAGGCCGTACCCGGCGTCGCGCGCGTACGTCGTCGCGAGGTGGATCGGCGGCACGATCGCACCCGTCGCCGCATCGGGCGTGGTGTGGACCACGAGGGTCTCCGGCCGAACCTTGAGGTCCTTCACGGACGTGGCTTCGCCGCAGTGGGCAGCTGTTCGGCCGGCAACAGGAACCCGTAGCGCGTCATCACCTCGCGGCCCTCCGGCGAATTGATGAAGTCTACGAGCTGGTGCGCGGCGTCTGCCTCTTCGCCGTTGCCGCACACGACGAGCTGTTGATCGAGCGGGTCGTACTGGCTTTGATCGATCGGCAAGAACGCACCGCCGTCGGTCACGACCGCGAGCGAGAGCGCGACGATCGCGGCATCGACCGCGCCGGTCTTCGCGAACTGCATCGTCGCCTGGACGTTCTCGCCGTACTTCACGCGATCGGTGAGCTTGTCCCACACGCCGGCCTTCTGGAGCGCCTGCTGCGCGGCCTTGCCATACGGTGCGTGATCCGGGTTCGCGATCGCGATCCGGCGGAACCGCGGGTCGGCGAGGTCGGCGAGCTGCATCGGCGCCTGGACGCCGTTCGGGCACCACACGACGATCCGGCCGCGTGCGTACGGTTTCTCCGAGGCCGCATCGCACTTGCCGTTCTTGACGACGTCGTCGGTGTACATCTTGCCGGCCGACGCGAACAGGTAGTAGGGCGCGCCCTGATCGATTCGCTTCGCGAGCAGTCCGCTCGAGTCGAACGAGAAGATCGGCTTGATATGGGTCTTCGCCTCGAACGCCTTGCCGAGCTCCTCGAACGCACGGGCGAGGTCGGACGCCGCGGCAACGCGGACCGTGCGCCCGCTGGACTTCGAGGAGCACGCCGCGGTCTGCCCGAGAGCGACCAGCGCTGCAACGAGAGCTACGTGGCGCACGAGCCAAGATTAACGCGGTATAAGAAGGTAATGGAACGCCGGGTGGTCATCATCGAAGACGAACGCGATGTCGCGCGGCTCCTCGAGTTCAACCTGCGCAGCGCGAGCTTCACGGTCGTCACCGCATATACCGGGGCCGAAGGACTCGCAGCGATCAAGACAAACAACCCCGACGTCGTCATCCTCGACCTCATGCTGCCGGATACGACCGGCTACGAGCTCTGCAAGTCGATCCGTGCGGATCCCGCGCTCGCCGATTCCGGCGTGCTGATGCTGACCGCGAAGGGCGAGCCCGAGGACCGAATCTTGGGGCTCGAGGTCGGCGCCGATGACTACGTGGTCAAGCCGTTCGTCGTGCGCGAGGTCGTGCTGCGCGTGACCGCGCTCGCGAATCGGCTCGCCGAGCGCCGCGCACGATCGACGACGAGCACCGGCACGGTGCTGAAGGCCGGCTCGATCGAGCTCGATCCGGTCACCCATGACGTCAAGATCGCCGGCGTGCCGACTCAGTTGCGGCCGCTCGAGTACAAGCTGCTCCAGCTGCTGGTCTCCGACCCCGGCCGCGTGTTCTCGCGCGAAGAGCTGCTCGAGCAGGTCTGGGAAATGCGCGGCGATATCAACACGCGCACGGTCGATGTTCACGTCCGCCGGCTGCGGGTCAGCCTCGGCGCCGCGGCCGACGTGATCGAGACCGTGCACGGCTTTGGCTATCGCGCGAAGCGCGACGCGTAGGGCGTGCGCAACAACCTCCGCAATCGGCTGCTGGGACTGTTCCTGGTCCTGTTCGTGGTCGTCGGAGCCGGCACGCTGTACACGATCGAGCGCACGCTCGCGGACGATCTGCTCGCGACGCTCGACACACGGTTGTCGAACCAAGGCCGCGCGGTGGCCGATTGGTTGTCGATCGCCGGTCACCCGGATCGCCTCGCGCCGCGGTTGGCGGCGGTCACCGGCACGCGAATCACGATCGTCGGCGCGGATGGCTTGATCCAAGGTGACTCGAACGAGCCGTCGACGGTGGGCCGGCCGATCGGCGATGCGGTCGAGGTCGCGCGCGCACGCCGCGGCGAGCTCGGTCACTCGGTGCGCGAGCTCAAGCCCGACGAACCGAAGCAATACCTCGTCGCGGTGCCGGCGGATCTCAACCGCGTGATCAGGCTCGCCGTACCGCTCGGCGACATCATCGAGACCCGCGCGCGCATGCGCAATCGCTTGCTGTTCGGGTTCGGGTTCGGCTTCCTCGGCGCGCTGCTGTTGTCGTGGATCTTCGTCCGCGCGATCACGCGGCCGATCCAGTCGATGACAGCGACCGCGGAGCGGCTCGCGAAGGGTGATTACGACGTCGCTCCACCGACGTCGGCGACCGCGGCCGGTGGCGAGATCGGGGTGCTCGCGCGCGCGATGATGGTGATGGCGGGCCAGGTCAAGTCACACATCGGCGAGCTCCAGCAGGAGCGCGACTTGTTGTCGGTCGTGTTCGCGAGCCTCGTCGAGGGCGTCGTCGTCGTCGATCGCGCCGGCCAGATCGCGCTCGCGAACGCCGCGGCGAAGCCGCTCGTCGGCGATGCGTTGCCGGCGCCGGTCGCGGCCCTCGTCCAGCGGGCGATCGCGGGTGGAGTTGCCGACGAGGAGCTCGAGCTCGTCGGTCGCACGGTGCGGGCGAGCGCGCGGCCACTCGAGGCGCGCAGCGGCCCCGCCGACAGCGCCGCGGTGATCCTCGTGCTCTACGACGTGACGCGGATGCGCGCCCTCGAGGCCGTGCGGCGCGAGTTCTTGTCGAACGCGGCGCACGAGCTGCGGACGCCGGTGACGTCGATCTCGGGCTACGCCGAGACGCTGCTCGGCAATCCCGTCGACGAGGAGACGTCGAAGGAGTTCCTGTCGACGATCCATCGCAACGCGCAGCGCATCTCTGGACTCGTTGCGGATCTCGTGTTGCTCGACCAGCTCGGCGGCCGCGATGCGGTCGTCGGCGAGCGGGTCGCGGTACCGCTCGCACAGGTCGTCGGCGATGCCGCTCGGACGACGAAGGGCGTGACGCCGACCGCGCAGATCGATGTCGAGGTCGCGGCCGAGCTCGCGGTGCTCGGCACCCGCGACGGCCTCGATCACGTCGTCCAGAACTTGATCGACAACGCCGTCAAGTACGGCGCTGGCTCGCCGATCGCGGTGCGCGCGTATCGGGTCGACAAGCCGGGCGAAGGCCCGGCGCGTAGCAGCGGCGAAGGCGGTGCGAAGGTAAACGCCAGGCGCGTGCGGCTGTCGGTCGCGGATGCGGGACCTGGCATCCCGAAGGGACAGGAGGAGCGGATCTTCGAGCGGTTCTATCGGATCGACCCGGGGCGCAGCCGTGACCGTGGCGGATCGGGCCTCGGGCTCGCGATCGTCAAGAGCCAGGTCGAGGCGATGGGCGGCCGCGTATGGCTCGAGCATGCCGAGCCGGGTGCGCGTTTCGTGATCGAGCTGGACGCGGCTTAGCGTTGCCCCGTGCGATGATGCGGGAGATGAGGCGGGCCCTCGCCCTGGTGACCGGCGTCGCGCTGTGCGGCTGCTCTTTCGTGTTCGTGCACGGACCGAAGCCACCGCCCGCGCCACCAAGCGATTGCACGTCGAGCCGGGTGGTCCCGATCCTCGACGGGGTCGCGACCGGGCTGTTCGCGGTGTTCGGGATCTATTCGGCAGTCACCAACGACGCCGACTATCGCTCGAACTTCTGCGACGAGTTCGATTCGTCGTGCACGCCGCCGGCGCGGGCCGTCTCGATCGTGACGTCGCTCGCGATCGCTGCGGCCACGGGGGTGTCGGCGTACATCGGGCGTAACCGGGTCAACGAGTGTCAAGCCGCGAACTACGCACCTGTCGTGCCGCCGAATCCGAATCCGAATCCGA
>JBDUAS010000548.1:0-2695 GCA_040004535.1 Deltaproteobacteria bacterium | reverse complement strand
CGAGCGCGGCGATGCCGGCGGCGCACGCGACCGGGTGGGCCGAGTACGTGTAGCCATGTGCGAGCTCGACCGCGTAGTCGGGACCGCCGGCCGCCATGAAGCCGTCGTAGATCTCCTTCGTCGCGACGACGCCTCCGAGCGGCTGGACGCCGTTCGTGACCTGCTTCGCGAAGTTGAGGAGGTCGGGCTTGACGCCGAACGCCTCGGCGCCGGTGTACGCGCCCATCCGGCCGAAGCCTGTGATGACCTCGTCGAAGATCAGGAGGATGTTGTTCGCGGTGCAGATGTCGCGCAGCTTCTGGAGGTAACCCTTCGGCGGCGGGATGACGCCAGCCGAGCCCGCCATCGGCTCGACGATGACCGCGGCGATGTTCGACGCGTCGTGCAGCGCGATCAGGTCGTTCAGCCTGCCTGCGAGCTCGGCGCCCCACGCCTCGTCCTGGTTCATGCCGCGCGCGAACGAGCCGGTCTTCTGGGTGTGCGGCAGGAAGTCGGCGTCGACCGCCGGGCCGTAGACCTTGCGGTTGCCGCCGATGCCACCGACCGAGATGCCGCCGAAGTTGACGCCGTGATAGCCCTTCTCGCGGCCGATCAACTTGAGCTTCGTCCCCTGCCCCTTCGCACGCCAGTACGCGCGCGCGATCTTGAGCGAAGTATCAGCGGCCTCGGAGCCCGAGCCGCAGAACATCACGTAGTCGAGGCCGGCGGGCGTGAGCTCCTTGATCTTGTTCGCGAGCGCGAACGAGCCGGGGTGACCGAACTGGAACGCAGGCGCGTAGTCGAGCGTCGCGACCTGCTTCTGAACGGCCTCGACGATCTCCTTGCGGCCGTGACCGAGCCCGCAGCACCACAGCCCCGAGAGGCCGTCGAACACCTTCTTGCCGGCGGCATCGATCAGGTACGCGCCCTCGGCCGCGACGAACATCCGCGGGTTCGCCTTGAACTGGCGGTTGCCGGTAAACGGCATCCAGTGCGCATCGAGCCACGCTGCGTCGGTGTTCAGCTTCATCGGTTCTTTCATAGATTGAACGTCCCGCGGCGCACGAACTGGCCACGGCCTTTCTTGGTCTTCCCGACCCACTGGTCGTCTTTCACGATGAGGTCACCGCGCGAGAACACGTGCGATGGCGAGCCCGGGACCGTGCGGCCCTCGAACGGCGAGTAATCGATCCGCATGTGCAGCGTCTTGACGCTGAGCGTCTTCGCGCGCTTCGGATCCCACACGACGACATCGGCATCCGCGCCGACCGCGAGCGTGCCCTTCTTGCCGTACATGCCGAAGATCTTCGCCGGCGCCGTCGACGTGATCTCGACGAACCGGTTCATCGAGATCTTGCCCTGCGTCACGCCTTCCCACAGCAGGTGCAGTCGGGTCTCGACGCCCGGCATGCCGTTCGGGATCTTCGAGAAGTCGTTCTTGCCGAGCTCCTTCTGATCCTTCATGCAGAACGGGCAGTGATCGGTGGCGACGACGGACAGGTCGTAGTTGCGCAGGCCGCGCCACAGGTGCTCCTGGTGATGCTTCTGGCGCAGCGCCGGCGTCGCGACGTAGCCCGCGCCCTTGAACTCGTTGCCGGGCTCGCCGCGCAGGTGATCCTCGTCGAGGAACAGGTACTGCGGGCAGGTCTCGGCGTACGCCGGCAGGCCGCGGTCGCGCGCTTCCATCACGCGCTCGAGCGCGCGCTGCGCCGACAGGTGGACCATGTAGACCGGAACTTTCGCCATCTCGGCGAGCGCGATCGCGCGCTCGGTGCCGGTCGCTTCCGCGATCTCGGGCCGGGTCAGCGCGTGATAGACCGGCGCGGTGTGGCCTTCACTCAGCGCGCGCTGGATCAACACGTCCAGCGGCAGGCCGATCTCGGCGTGCATCGTGATCAATGCGCCGAGCTCCCCCGCGCGCAGCATCGCCTTGAAGATCTGCTGATCGTCGACGAGGAACACGCCCGGGTAGGCCATGAACATCTTGAACGACGTCACGCCTTCCTGGACCAGCCCGCCCATCTCTTCGAGCGTGCCCGCGTTCGCTTCCGTCATGATCATGTGGAAGCCGTAGTCGATCGCAGCTTTGCCTTCGGCCTTGCCGTACCAGGCGTCGAGGCCGGCGCGCAGCGAAGAGCCCTTGGCCTGGATCGCGAAGTCGACGATCGTCGTCGTGCCGCCGTGCGCGGCCGCGATCGTGCCGGTCTCGAAGTCATCCGACGCGGTCGTGCCGCCGAACGGCATCTCCATGTGCGTGTGACAATCGATGCCGCCCGGAATCACGTACTGCCCCGTCGCGTCGACCGTGACGTCCGCCGCGCTCGGGCCGCCGGGCAACGAGTGCGCGGCGATCTTGCCGTTCTCGATCCATAGATCGGCGACGTACGAATCGCTCGCCGTGACGATCGTGCCGCCCTTGATCAAGACCCGCGTCATCGATCCTCCGTCAGGATCCCGTACGAGTCCGGCCGGCGATCGCGGAAGAACTGCCACGTCCGCCGGACCTCTTCGATCATGTCCATCTCGAGCGTCGCCGTGACGAGCTCGTCTTTATCTTCACTCGCACACGCGAGGATCTGGCCGCGCGGATCACAGAAGTACGAGTTGCCGTAGAACTTACCGATGTTCCACGGCGCCTCGGTGCCGACGCGATTGATCGCACCGACGAAGTAACCGTTCGCGACCGCGTGCGCCGGTTGCTCGAGCTTCCACAGGT
>JBDUAS010000275.1:0-9052 GCA_040004535.1 Deltaproteobacteria bacterium | reverse complement strand
GCGGATGAGCGAGGAAGCGTCGCGGCTCGGCCGCGTGGTGTCGAACGTGCTCGGGTTCTCGCAGCTGGAGCGCGGCAACCTCAGCATCGATCCGAAACCCGGTGACGTTGCCGCGGCACTGCGCGAGCTCGTCGAGCACGCGCAGCCTGCGCTCGATCGCGCCGGTGCGATGCTCGCACTCGATGCACCGGAGCAGCTCACCGCGCGCTTCGATCGCGATGCGCTCGCACGGATCGTCGGCAACCTCGTCGACAACGCGGAGAAGTACTCGCGCGACGCCGCCGATCGCACGATCGAGCTGACCGCGCGCACCGCCGGTGAGCGAGTAGAGATCTCCGTGCGCGATCACGGCGCGGGCGTGAACGACCCGGCGAAGTTGTTCCAGGCGTTCGCGCGAGGAGTCTCCGTCGACGGCCCCGCGGGACTGGGCCTCGGCCTCGCGCTGTCACGCTCGCTCGCACGCGAGATGGGCGGCGAGCTCGAGCTCGGCAGCGTCGAAGGCGGCGGCGCGCTGTTCGTGCTGAAGCTCGCGCGCGCTTGATCCGATCAGGGGCGTGTACGTGCACGTGGATCGTGCACGTGCCGGTCTACTATCGGTGATCGCGCACGACCGGCGGCGGCGGACCTCCGCGGTCCCACCGGCCCTCCACCCAGATCCAGCGATTGCCCTGGAGCTCCCACCGGCCCGCAACCCACACCTGATTCGCGCGCTCGCGCTCCCAGTGGCCGTCGACCCACGCCCACTGGCCGTGTTGCCAATCCCAGCGACCGGTGATCCACACGAATCCGGCGCGCGCTCCCTGCGTCTCGGTGCGCAGCGGAGGCGGAGCGCCGGTCGGATACGTCGAGGTCTCGGTCACCGTCACGCCGCCGCTCGTCGTGCTGTGTGTTTCGGTCGTCGTGCCGGTCGTGTTCCAGCCACCGCCGTGATCGGGCGGGGTCGGTCCGACGGTGACGCCACCCTGTGCGACCGGCGACGGCGAGCTCGAGGTGGTCCACGTCCCTTCGATCCACTCCCAGCGATTCCCACGCCGCTCCCAGCGGCCGTCGGACCACGCGTAGCCGGCACGCTCGCGCTCCCAGTGACCGGCGGTCCAGTTCCATTGGCCGTTCTGCCAGGTCCAGCGGCCCTTGACGAACACGAACCCCGCACGCGACTCGAACGTCTCGGTTCGGGGAGGCGGCGGATCCTGGTAGACGACGGGCGTCGTATCGACACCCATCGTGGCTTGGCCGCTGGCCACGCAACCGGCCACGGACATCGCAATTGCGAGACTGAATAGCAGCTTCTTCATAGGTCCTTTGGGGCTCCTGTTAGGCGATGAATGTCCCAGATCGCGCACCATTTGGGGCAGGATGCAGCCGTGAAACGCGCACTCGTGATCGCGGCCCTGCTCGGTTGGGTCGCTTGCAGTGGTGGCAACAAGGGCGGCCCGGGCGACGCGAGCGTCGACGCGCCGAGCTTCCTCGACGCGCCGATCGACGCGCCGATGTTGCCGGTGTTTCGCAACCCGGTGTCGCTGCCCGACGATCAACTCGCGATCCAAGCACTCGGCATCCTCGGCGCGATGCCGGGCACGACGACCGCGAGCTGCAACACGTGTCACGGGATGACGAAGCAGCACCTGCGCTACTGGCGCGCGCTCGCCGACACGTCGATGACGAAGTGTCTCACCGACCTTCAGGTTCAGACCCAGGACTCGGCGCTGCAGATGATCAACTGCCTGCGCTCGATGCCCGAGGTCACGACGTCGTCGTTCGATCCGGTCAACCTCGGCATCTACGCGACCGCGGCGCGGCTGCCGTGGTTCGACTACACGTTCTGGAAAGCGTACGGCGCCGACGCGCCGGCGAAGAAGGCGGCATTCATCGAGCAAGCCGCGATGCCGCACGGCAGCGATGTCACGCCGCTCACCCAACCGCAGTTCGACATCGTCGCCGAGTGGATCGCGCGCGGCCAACCGTTGCTCGATCAGTTGATGCCTCCCGACGGCGCGCCGACGACGTGCACGCCCGGCATCTCCGCCGACGTTGCTGCACATACCGCGCAGCTCGCGACGACCGGCTGGCGCGCGGTCAACCGCGATAACGGGATGGCGATGTTCGATTGCGGCGCTGTGACCGATCCGCGAATGTGCATGACGAACCAAGCGCTCGCGTCGACGCAGACCTTTGGCGTCGGCTGGGACCTCCCCGGCCGAGGCCACGCGCGCCTCCTCGACGACGTCACGTACAAGTCGTCGTACTGGAGCCGGAGCTCGCCGGACGGCCGCTTCATCGGTCACGGCGTGCGGACCACCGGCAACGCGAACATCACCGACCTCGAGCGCGGCGCGACCCACATCCCGGTCACGGCGCTCTACGATCCGGGGTTCTTCCCGGACGGCAGCGGCTTCGTGTTCCAGGGCGGCTCGAAGAACACGTGCCCGATCAGCGTGCTGACGTCGAACCCGACGAGCATCGCGATGACCGAGGCCGGTTGCACCAAGTACAACCAGATCGGGCTGTATCAGCACGTCGGCAAGGCGCTGAACGGTGGCGATTACTTCACGATCGATAGCGAGTTTGTCTCCGACGACGGTGGCCACACCACGACGCTCGGCGATCCGGCGGCGCGGTTCGGCGCGAACGCGAGTGCGTACTTCAACCCGTTCGTGATGACGGGCAACGCGTACGTCGCCGGTACCCAGGTCGAGGTCGCGCAGCCGTACGAAGGTGACTCGGTGTTGTCGCCGTCGGCGACCCTCGAGCTCACGCGGATCGCGACGACGAGCGATGTCCAGATCGGCTACGTCCTCCACGAGGTCAACGCGGTCGGGACGACTGGCAACTACGCGATCACGACGCCCGAGATCGCGCGCTACTGCATCACCGGCAGCAAGGTCGGGTTCTCGTACGACGAGCGCTGGGTGGTCTATCACCACTACATCTCGAACAACGATGCCGATGCGAAGGAGCTCGGGTTCGCGAACGCGGCCGATCCGGGGTTCGCGCCGTACAAGGCCAAGGGTGCGTCGAACCTCTACTTGATGGAGCTCGCGACGGGCGTGCCGAAGCGGATCACGAACATGGCGCCGGGCCAGTATGCGGTGATGCCGCACTTCCGCAGCGACGGCTGGATCTACGCGAACGTGCGCGACGGCGGCGTCGGCCACGAGTACTTCATCGCGACCGATGCGGCGTTGATCGCCGAGCAGCCTTAGCGCTCGAACTTGAAGCGCCAGAGACCGAGCAGCGTGAAGCCGAGCGCGAACGCCGTGATCGCGATCAGCTGAGGCGCGACGTCGATCACGCCGGTGCCTTGGCGCACGAGCACCGCGTAGTAGCCGTCGAGCGCCCACGACTGCGGCACCGCGTTGCCGATCTGTCTCATGAACGCCGGCATGAACATGCGCGGGAACATGCAGCCGCCGAGCAGGCCCATCACGAGGATGAGCACAGGCACGGTGCTGCCGATCTGGCGCTCGGTGCCGCCGAACGATGACACCAGCAGACCGAACGACACCGCGCACAACGACAGCGCGGCCGACAGGAGCGTCAGCGCGACGACGCTGCCCGCGATCTTCATCCCGAACGCACCGGCACCGAGCCCGAACAAGAACCCGAGCTGGACCATCGCGATCAAGAAGTACGGGACGAGCTTACCGACGAGCGCCTGCCAGCGCGGCACCGGTGCGGCGAGGAGGCGCTTCCACACGCCGGTGTGCCGCTCGTGCGCGAACGTGATCGCGACGGCCATCGAGATGAAGAATGCGAACAACACCGCGTTGCCGGGCACGGTGACCTGGAACGCCGAGACATCCGCCAGCGGATTCACGATGCCCGGTGGCGTTTTCGGCATCACGAGCTGCGGCATGTCGCGCGGTGCGACCGGCGACAGCGCGCGCATCACCGTGCCGATCACGGCGCCTTCGATCGGGCCGCGCGCCTGGATCGGTGCACCTTCGTCGATCGAGAGCTCGATCAACTTGCCGTGGGCTGGATCGAAATCCGGCGGGATGATCAGGCCGGCGGCGAGGTCGTCGTGGGCGACGGCGTGGCGGAGTGCATCGGGCGTTGCAAAGTCCTTCGCGACGAAGCCGGGCGTCGCGTTCAGCTGGGTCTCGATCGCGGCGCCGCGCGCGTCGTTCGCCTCGTGCCAGATCCCGATCGGGCGCGGCTCGCCCTTGTCGGGACCGAACTTGAACATCGAGCCGAACACGACCATGAACACGACCGGCAGCGCGAACAGCGAGATCAGCCGGCCGCGGTCACGGAGCAACAGCCACACCTCTTTGAGGATCGATGCGCCGATCACGCGACGTCTCGCAGTCCGCGTCCGGTCAACGCGAGGAATGCGGTCTCGAGCGTCGCCTGGCGCGATTCGATTCGCGCGATCGTCACGCCGGTCGCTTCGATCGCGGCGAGCACCGGTGCGAGGCCCGCGGTCGGCTCGACGCGGATCACGTTGCCATCGCGCGTGACCGTGGCGTGGGCGCGCGCGGCGGCTGCCGCTTGATCGAGATCGCCGGTGACCTCGAGCGCGACGCCTTTGCCGGCGTACTTCGCGACGAGCTCGGCGATCGTGCCGAGCGCGACGATCTTGCCGCCGTCCATGATCGCGACGCGGTCGCACAGCGCCTCGACCTCCTCCATGTAATGGCTCGTGTAGATCACGGTGATCCCGCTGTCGCGCAGCGTGCGCACGGTCTCGAAGATGTGGTTGCGGCTCTGCGGATCGACGCCGACCGTCGGCTCGTCGAGGATCAGCAGCTCCGGCTTGTGGACGAGCCCGGCCGCGATGTTGAGCCGGCGCTGCATGCCACCCGAGTAGGTCTTGACGGTGTCCTTCGCGCGATCCGCGAGACCGACGACGCCGAGCGCCCACGCGACGCGCTCGGCGGCGAGCTTGCCGTGGATTCCGTACAGCGCGGCGAAGAACGTCAGGTTCTGGGTCGCCGACAGCTCCTCGTACAACGCGAGGTCTTGCGGCACGAGCCCGAGCTTCGCCTTCGCGATGCGCGGCTGCTTCGCGAGATCGATGCCTGCGATCGTGACCTTGCCGCGGGTCGGCGTGACGACGCCACTCGCCATCGAGATCGTCGTCGTCTTGCCGGCGCCGTTCGGGCCGA
Source organism: Deltaproteobacteria bacterium (assembly GCA_040004535.1). Taxonomy (GTDB): domain Bacteria; phylum Myxococcota_A; class Polyangia; order Haliangiales; family Haliangiaceae; genus JABFXX01. The sequence goes on along the minus strand of JBDUAS010000275.1, from coordinate 3,941 downwards.
GCAGTCCGAGGATCTCGCCCTTCGTCACGGTGAGGTCGAGCGCGGCGACCGCGGTGCGCTCGCCATAGTCTTTTCCGAGTCCGGAGAGCTCGAGCATCGTCGTCATGGTTCCAGCACCACCTTCCCGAACGCCTTGCGTTCTTCGAGCATCCGATGCGCCTCGCCGGCGCGGGCGAGCGGCAGGACCGCGTGAACGACCGGGGATAGGTTCCCTGCGGCGATATGGCGCAGCACTTCGAGGAGGTCGGCCTTGCTGCCCATCGTCGAGCCGAGGACCTCGACCTGACGAAAGAAGATGTGGCGAAGGTCGATGTTCGGGTGAAAGCCCGCGGTCGCGCCGCACGTGACGACGCGGCCACCGGCGCGCGTGGCGCGGATGCTCGCTGCGAACACCTCTCCGCCGACGTGCTCGATCACCGCGTCGACCCCGGCCTTGCCCGTGAGTCGCTTGCACTCGGCCACGACGTCTTGCGTCGTGTAGTCGAGCAGCTCGTCGGCGCCGAGCTGCTTCGCGCGCGCGAGCTTGTCGGCGGTGCTCGCCGTCGCGATCACGCGTGCGCCGTGGAGCTTCAGGATCTGGATCGCCGCGGTGCCGATTCCGGAGCCCGCGCCCTGGACGAGCACGGTGTCACCGGGCTTCGTCTGCGCCTTGTGGACGACCATCTGCCACGCGGTGAGAAACGACAGGATCGCCGCGGCGGCCTCGGGGAACGTCAGGCGCTCGGGATACGGCGCCAGGTTGACCTCGGGCACGACGATGAATTCGGCGTAACCGCCCTGGGTGTTCTCGCCGAGGATCTTGTACCAGCGGCACAGGTTGTCGTGACCGCCGAGGCATTGCGCGCAGCGCATGCACGACACGCCCGGCTGGACGACGACCCTCGTGCCGACCTTGGCGGACGTGCCGGGGCCGACCGCATCGACCTCGCCGGCGATGTCGCTGCCGAGCCGGTGGGGATATTCGAGCTTGAACGCGGGCCCACCGCGCCGCACCCAGATATCGAGGTGGTTGAGCGAGACCGCGCGGATCCGCACGCGGACCTCGCCGGGGCCAGGCTCGGGGATCGGGAGCTGCTCCATGCGCAGCACCTCCGGCCCGCCGTGCTCGCGCAACACCATCGCGCTCATCGCGAGCCGGGCTCCGCCGGGCGAAGCAGCGGCGCCGAATGGCGCTGCGGAGTGGATCGACATGGTGCGGACGATACGCCATCCTGCCGGCATGCGCGTGGTCACCGTCCCCTGCCTCAGCGACAACTTCGCCTACCTGATCATCGACGGCGGCCGGGCCGTCGTGGTCGATCCGTCCGAAGCGGCGCCGATCGAGAGTGCGCTGCCGAAGGAGGACGTCGCGCTGGCGGCGATCTGGTTGACCCATCACCACTGGGATCACGTCGGTGGAGTCGCGGACCTGGTCGACAGACATCCCGGGATCGATGTCGTGATCAGCCGGATCGATGCCGAGAAGCTGAAGCCGGAGACCCGGCGCTGCGTGACCCGACTCGTCGATGACGGCGACAAGGTCGCGTTGAACAATATCGTCGCGCGCGTGATCCACAACCCCGGGCACACGCTCGGCGCGGTCAGCTATCACATCGCGGATCATCCAATCGGCTCGGGCTCGGTGTTCACCGGCGACACGTTGTTCGCGGCGGGCTGCGGCCGCGTGTTCGAGGGCGATCCGCCGATGATGTACGCGTCGCTCGACAAGCTCGCGCAGCTTCCGGATCGCACGAAGGTCTACTTCGGCCACGAGTACACCGCGGCGAACTTGAAGTTCGCGGCCGCGGCGGAGCCCGACAACGGCGCCGTGAAGCAGGCGCTGGCTGCCCTGCAGTTGCCGTCGACACCATCGAACATCGCGCACGAGCGTGCGACCAACCCGTTCATCCGTGCCGACGATGCGACCGAGTTCGCGCGCCGCCGCGAGTGGAAGAATACCTTCAAATGATGCCGACGAAGAAAGAAGAGCCGCACACCTCGGTGCGTCCCGAAGGTCCCGGCGACGACACCGCACCCGTCACACCCGAGCCGAAGAGCCGGACCGGCGCGATGACGGACGTCAAGGCGCGGAGGTCGCCCCCCAGGCCGGCCCCGCGCCCCAAGCGACGTCGCTGAAACCGGACGTAGTACAGAGACGCGAATACAGCGACGCTCGAAAAGACGACGTACTACAAGCTCACGAGCTCGGACTAACGCGCGACGAAGATCGCGAGCGCGCGGCTGTCGAGATCGTAGGTCGCTTGCACCGGCGCTTCTTCGCCGGGCAGCGTGAAGTTGCCGGAGGCTTCGAGGAACGAAGCGGTGTTGGCAGCGCGGTACCATGCGAGACCGGCGGGCGCGGCCGGCAGCGTGACGGTGACCTTGTTCGGGCCGCGGTTGTACGCGACGTAGATCGGATCGCCTGGCGTTTGCCACGCGAGGATCGGCTTCGTCGCGTCGCCGAGGTACGCGCCGTTCGCGACGTGGCCGGTGTCGTCGAGCCACGTCGGCGCGAACCAACCGGTCGGGCGCAACGCGGCGTGAGCGGCGCGGAACGCGAGCAGGCGCTGCGTGAACGTCCACAGTGGATCGGTTTGGGGCGTGTAGTCGATCCACGTCGCGGGCGAGTCGAGGTTGTACGGGTTGTTGTTGCAGCGGATGCCGTGCGCGACCTCATCGCCGCCTTCGATCATCGGCACGCCGGCCGCGAGTAGCTCGAGTACGAGGCCGGTGCGAATCGCCTGGCGCTGGGCGACCGGATCGCCACCGTGCGACGACGAGTGGTTCGTCGTCGAGCCGCCGTTCGACGGGCCGTAGGGCCACGCTTGGCTGTTCGCGCTGGTGTCGCACGCGTAGAGGTCGTGGAGCGTGAAGCCGTCGTGCGAGACGAGATACGTGATTCCAGCCGCCGGCGAGCGATTCGCGTAGACGTCCTTCGAGCCGGCGAGCTTGGTCGCGAGCGTGCCGAGTGTGATCGCAGTCGTGCCGTTTTCGTTCTGGTCCTTGCGGATGGTGTCGCGGAACGTGTCGTTCCACTCGGACCAGCCCGCAGGGAAGTGGCCGACCTCGTAGCTGTTCGCGACGACGGCCCATGGCTCGGCGATCAGCGCGGTGTTCGGAAATTGCTGTGCGATCGTCTGTGGCAGCGCGGCCGGATCGAAGTGAAAGCCGCCGGGCGTCGCGTTGCCGAGCACGGGGGCGAGGTCGAAGCGAAAACCGTCGAAGCCGAGCGACTCGTGCCAGTAGTGCAGCGAGTCGAGGATCAGGCCTTGCGCGAGCGGCTTCTGCGCGGCGACGTCGGCGCCGACCCCGTTCGAGTTGGTGTAGCCGGTGCCGGCAGTGTCGAGCTGGTAGTAGCCGGCGTTGTCGAGGCCGCGCAGTGAGAGAAGCGAGCTGCCGCCACCTTCCGCGGTGTGATTGTAGACGACGTCGACGAGCACTTTGATCCCGTGATCGTGGAACGCCTTGACCATCGCGCGAAGCTCGCGAGTCGGGCCGCCGGGCGAACGATCGCACGCGTAACGGCGATCGGGCGCGAAGTAGGCGAGGGTGGAGTAGCCCCAGTAGTTGTCGCCGCTGTCGCTCGCGGGATCGACGTCGTTGCGATCGTTCTGGGTTTCGGCGAGCGGCATCAGCTCGATCGCGGTGATGCCGAGCGCGTGAAGATCCTCGGCGCGCGCGGCGGCCGCGGCGTAGGTGCCGGCACAGTCACCGCCGGCGGCGTTCGTGAGGCCGCGGATCTGGACCTCGTAGATCACGTCGTCGGTGAGCGGGCGCGTTGGTTGCGTGCCGAAATCGACGGCGCCGTTCGGTAGTACGAGCGATCTCGGCGCGATCGCCGCGGAGTCGAGGTCCCGATGCGAGCCGACGGAGTATGCAGTGCCGTCGCCTTGCGCTGGGGTCTGCGGATCGTGCGAGAGCTCGAGCGCGTACGGATCGAACACGAGCTTGTTCGGGTTCAT
>JBDUAS010000547.1:0-2709 GCA_040004535.1 Deltaproteobacteria bacterium | reverse complement strand
GGCGTTCGTGCTCGACTCGAGCGGCGGCCCGGGTAGCGTGCAGTTGCTCGGCTGGTTGGTGCCGCTGCAGGGCGCGCATCGCGGCGAGCTGTTCACGCTGCAGCCGAAGACCGTGATCGGGAACGGCTCGGATGCGACCGTCACGCTCGTCTTGAACGACAAGTTCATGTCATCGAAGCACGCCGAGATCGCGGCCGAGAACGGCCTGTGGATCCTTCGCGATATCGGCTCGACCAACGGCACCTACGTCAACAATCGTCGCGTCGATCGTCACGAGCTCGTCGACAACGACTTCATCAAGTTCGGCAGCGCGATGCTGAAGTTCAAGTCGCTATGAAGACCAGACTTTCTGTCTCGTGGGCCCCCTTCACGTGGACGCTCACCATCGCGATGCTCGCCGGCCTGTACGTCGCTAAGCCGGCGCGTGCAGACAACAGCGTCGAAGTGTTCCTCACCGTGCAGGCGCCGGATCCCAAGGATCCGAAGCAAGCCGGCAAGGCACCGACGATCGAAGCGACGATCGTCGGTGGCCAGAAGACCACGCTCGACAAGTTCTCGCTGTCGACGACGAACCAGAACCAGAAGGTCGTCATCAAGGCCGACCGGCTCAAGGAATACACCGAGGGCAAGGAGACGATCGCGATCGCGCTGGTCATCAACGGCCAGGAGATCTGGATCGGCAACGACGACATCGAGACCGACGAGAACGCGAAGTACGCGGGCGTGCTCAAGAACCTCGAGGCCGCGATCGACAAGCTGAACCTCGGCACCGCGGGTCCCCCGGGCTCGAAGGGACTCGTCGTGTCGTACTCGCAGGGCGCCGAGATCAAGGTGCCGATGGGCGACTTGAAGCTCATCAACGGCGGCGCGCTCGGCAGCCAGAAGGACTACCGAGGCAAGATCGGCACCGACATGGTGCAGGGCATCACCATGGGCCTGGCGGAGCTGTCGAAGGTGTCGACGGCGCGCAAGGCGCTGATCGTCGTCGGTGACGGCAACGACACCAACAACGAGGCCGCGAAGAGCCAGCTCGCGGATCTGAAGAAGCAGGCGAACGCGCAACACATCCAGATGTTCGCGATCATCTACAAGTCCGCGGTGTCGAGCGAAGGCGCGGTCATCACCACGATGATCGGCAACGCGAAGACCGTGAACTCGATCGACGGCATCAACAGCGAGCTCAACGCGATCATCGCGCGCATGGCGGATCGCTACTACCTGACGTTCCAGGGCTGGGACGACAAGCAAGGCATCGGCCTGCCGTGGGACGGCAAGGACCACGACCTCGTCGTGCGCATCGACCAGACGGATCTCGATCCGGTGACGATGACGCTCGCGCCGAAGTGGATGCCTCCGCAACACACCGGCTTCCCGTGGCTCGCCGTGATCCTGTCGCTGCTCGGGTTGATCCTGCTGTTCATCATCATCAAGGTCGCGACGCGGAAGAAACCCGAGCCGATGCCGATGCCGATGCCGATGGCAGCGCCGCCGCCGGATGCGCCCAAGCCGATGGGCCCGTCGAAGACCGTGATGATCGGCGCGGGTGGCGATCAGGAAGGCTTCCCGATCGTCGGCTGGCTCGTGCCGCTCAACGGCGTCAACGCGTATCAGACCTGGCGGTTGAAGCCGGGTCTCACGAAGATCGGAACGGCGCCCCCGAGCGACATCGTGGTCAACGATGGGTTCATGAGCACCGAGCATTGCAGCATCACGAGCTCGCCGGCAGGCTTCACGCTGCACGACGGCGGCTCGACGAATGGCTGCTACGTCAACGACAAGAAGGTACAGAAGCAGGATCTCGTCGACAACGATGTGATCATGCTCGGCAAGACCAACTTGAAGTTCAAGTCGATCAACTAGCGCGAGGCTCGCGTGTCCAACGGAGCCCTCGCAGGCCTCATCATCGCGGGCGCGGTTGTCGTGCTCGTGATCATTATCTCGGCGGCGAAGAAATCGTCGGCGCCGATCAGTCAGCGCAATTGTGGCGGCTGCAAGCGCGTGATGTTGCCGCAGTGGCAGAAGTGCTTGTTCTGCGGTTGGGCCCCGGTCGCGCGCCTCGAGTTCATCCTCGGGCCGATGGCGAACCAGACGCTGCCGCTGACCGAGGCGGTCACGACGATCGGCTCGGTCGCGGGCAACACGGTCGTGCTCGCAGATCCGGCGGTGTCGCGCAAGCACGCGGGCATCCGCAAGATCGACAGTGATTACGAGCTCGCCGACCTGGGGTCGACGAACGGCGTGTACGTCAACGGGCAGAAAGTGCCGAAGAAAACGCTCGCGCCCGGGGATATTATTCGGGTCGGCAACACCGAGGCTGTTTTCAAGCGCGAGTAGGAAATTGCTGGTGTGGGTGCGCAGGTTAAGCCATCACATACGAGTCATGCGCGCCGCGATCCTCAGCCTCGTCTTCTTGCTCGCCTGCGGCGGCAAGAAAGACTCGCGCGAAGGAGACACGCCGACCGCACACAAGCCGCACATCACCGCGATGACCGGCGACGACGATCGCTGCGATCCGACGGTGCCGCGCGTCTGCATGGGCCAGGACGTCGTCGAGTGCGGCGCGGATGGTCACCTCGGCCGCCGGCTGCGCGCGTGCCACAAGGGCTGCAGCGACGGCAAGTGCGAGCAGACCTGCGAGGACGACAACACGAAGTTGATCTACGTCGTGTCGACGAACAACGACTTCTTGTCGTTCGATCCGCGCAAGCT
>JBDUAS010000546.1:0-2713 GCA_040004535.1 Deltaproteobacteria bacterium | reverse complement strand
CTGCACGCGACGTGGATCCTCGACCACGCGCGCGGCAAGACGCTGCTCGTCAACGATCCGCGCGGGCTACGCGAGCTCAACGAGCATCTCGCCGTGCTCCGGTTCCCGCACCTCACGCCACCGACGATCGTCACGCGCTCGATCGATAGGCTGCGCGCATTCCAGCGCGAGCAGGGCGGCACGATCGTCGTGAAGCCGGTCGACGGATACGGCGGGCTCGGCATCTTCATCGTTCGCGAGGGCGATCCCAACTCGAGCTCGATCCTCGAATCGTCGACGGCGATCGATCAGGCTGGCGCGCGCTGGACGATCGCACAGCGCTACCTCCCCGAGGTCACGCAGGGCGACAAGCGCATCGTGCTCGTCGACGGCGAGCCGATCGGAGCCGTGCTGCGGGTGCCCGCGGCGGCCGAGGCCCGCGGCAACCTGCACGTCGGCGGCACGCCGGTGAAGACCACGATCGACGAGCGTGACCGCGAGATCATCGCGGAGATCGGGCCGTTTCTCCGATCGCACGGCCAGATCTTCGTCGGGCTCGACGTGATCGGCGGCATGCTGACGGAGATCAACATCACCTCGCCGACCGGCATCCGCCACATCGCGACGCTCGAGCAACGCAACGTCGCCGGGCCGGTCCTCGAGCGTTTCGAGCAGCTCACCCGTGCGCGCTAGTCTCGTACTCGTACTCGTACTCGTACTCGGTGCGTGGTCCCCGATTCGCACGCCGCGCTTCCACGATCGCCTGATGGCCCGGCGATCGCGCCGTGACGCTCGGCCTGTCGAACGTCCACGTCGTGATGGCGACGCATCGTGCTCGTCGACTCTGGTTCGCCGGATGAATTCGGCGTGCTCGAAGAAGAGCTCGGCGAGCTCGGCGTCAAGCTCGCCGACGTCCGCTGCGCGGTCGTCACGCACGTGCACGCGGATCACGCGGTAACGCGCGCGCGCTCCAGCGCCGAGGGATCGAGATCGTCGCCGGCGAGGGTGACTCACGCGCCGCCACGGGCGATCACGGCACGCTGCATCCAACCAGCTTGTTCGCGCGTTTCATCTCGCGGCGCGCGCCGACGTCATCCGCGAGTTTGGCCGAAACTAGACCGAGATCCGGCCGGACATCCGGACGGCTCGGACACTCGTCGATGATCTCTCCCACGGTTACCCGTGGCATCGCTCGTGCTCTCGCTCCGGCACGAAAGCAGGTAGTGTGATGAGTGAGGACATGACGGCGCCGGTGACCCGCGGAGAGCTAAGGGAAGAGTTGTCCGCCTATCCAACTCGAGTCGAGCTGAAGGAACTGCTCCAGAAGGAGTTGTCCGCCTATCCAACTCGAGTCGAGCTCAAGGCTGAGCTCGAAAAGTTCAAGACCGAGCTCAAAACCGAGCTAAAAACCGAGCTAAAAATCGAGCTCGGTCAGGAAGTCGCACGCCACATGAAGGCGGGCTTCGAAGAGATGCGCACGCTCTTCGGCGTGCTCGACGACAAGAGCCACGCGCAAGCCGATCAACATGCGAGCCTCGCTCGCCGCGTCGATCGCCTGGAAGTCGCCGTGTTCGATCCTCCGAGCTCGAAACCCTAGAGCCTCGCGCAGGCGATCGAGTCGCCTAGGTCCACGCAGACATCCGCGCGACCATCACCGTCGAGGTCGCCGAGCCACATCGCGCTGGGCGCACCGTCGGGCAGCACGGCGACGACCGTACGCGGGCCGAAGCCATGACCGTTCGAGCGCGCGCACGCGATCGTGCCGTCACCGACGGGCGCGCACAGATCGCCGTCGCCATCACCGTCGATGTCGGCGATATCGGTCAACGCAGCATCGGGTGGTGGCGTCTCGACGACGCCGAGGAACGAGAATCCCCACGGCACGCCATCGGTGGTCACATCACTTTCCGCCGCGAGCCCGCACGCCGGACCATCGCCGGCGAGCACGCACCAGTCGGCCGAGCCATCGCCGTCGAGCTCGGAAGGAACGACGCACGCCATCGGATCGGGCCACGTCGAGCGCGGCTGGGTCACGAACGACGAGCCGGCCGGCGAGCACACGACGCCTTCACTGGCGACGCCACACACCTCCGCGTTGCCGCCGACGTCGGCGATCCGCAACGACGCGGCGGTCGTCGCGCGCGCGTCGGTATCGCCGAATTGTGGCGTGAACCGCGCGGCCGCGAAGCCCGCCGTCGATCGCGCACACAACACGCCTGCCGCGTCGCGACCGCACGCATCGGCGATCCCGTCGCCGTCGAGATCGCCGAGCGTCAAGCTCTCCGGCTCGATCGCGAGCGCCGCCGCGGGATCGTCGATCCGGATCGCGGTGCCGAACGTGCCGTCGCCGTTGCCGGGCGCGCACATCAGGCCGCTGGCCGTCATCGCGCAGAGATCGCCGAAGCCGTCACCGGTGACATCGCCGATCCGCACGCTGCGACCGGTCTCCGCAAAGCCGAGCTGCCTACGCGGCGTCGTCGCCAGCACGGGCGCCCACTGCCAGCGCGGCGCGGTTCCCGTCGTGTTGTCACACGTCGTCGTCGTGACGCTGCCATCGTCCATCGGTGTCACGCACAGCAAATGCGCATGGCTGAGGTTCGGTGCGGTCGGCGGCAGCACGCCGGCCCACAGATGGCCTTCGTCGTCGGAGAGCCAGCGCTGCGCCGGGTCGGGCGCGCATGCCGCGATCGCGAGCGCGCCCGACGGCTCGACCTCGAGACAACCGCCCGCGGCT
>JBDUAS010000274.1:0-9103 GCA_040004535.1 Deltaproteobacteria bacterium | reverse complement strand
ACACCGATACCGATGCCGACACCGATACCGATGCCGACACCGATACCGATGCCGATGCCGATGCCGATGCCGATGCCGATGCCGATGCCGATGCCGATGCCGGTGCCGACACCGATACCGACACCGATGCCGACACCGATGCCGATGCCGATGCCGATGCCGATGCCGATACCGACACCGATTCCGATTCCGATTCCGATTCCGATTCCGATTCCGACACCGATGCCGACACCGATGCCGATGCCGATGCCGACACCGATGCCGATTCCGATGCCGACACCGATACCGATGCCGATGCCGATCGGTGTGGTGTGATGCCGATGCCGACTTGCGATGCCGGCGACTCGCCGGCGAGGTCGGAACCTGCAGCGCAGGATTGCTAGGCTTCACCGGCACCTCGCGAGACCGGCGTGGCGCACCCACATGGTGCGCCAATGAAGTGGCAACCGCTCCCTTTCCGCGTGACCGACCGGACACGTTCTTAACTGTCTCGTCGTGGTTCGCGTCGGGGTTGTGGGGCAACGCTACATCCGGACCGGCGCCCCCTTTGCACTGTGTTGGGGAGTCGTTCGCTTATGTCCGAAGCTACACCTGAAGACATCACACCGCCGGAGGCCGATCTCGACGCAGGCATGCGGATCGGCGAGTACGAGATCGAGGCAAAGATCGGTCAAGGCGGGTTCGGCACGGTCTATCGCGCCGTCCACCCAGTGATCGGCAAGGTCGTCGCGATCAAGGTGCTCGCGCGCAAGTTCAGCGCGGACCCGGAGATGGTGTCGCGGTTCATCGCGGAGGCGCGGTCGGTCAATCAGATCCGACATCGCAACATCATCGACATCTTCCTGTTCGGCAAGCTCGAGGACGGCCGCAACTACTACGTGATGGAGTACCTCGACGGCGAGCCGCTCGATGCGCGGATCGACCGCGACGAGCGGCTTGCGCTCGCGGATGCGCTGCCGATCTTGCGCGGCATCGCGCGCGCACTCGATGCGGCGCACGCGAAGGGCGTGACTCATCGCGATCTGAAGCCCGAGAACGTCTTCCTCGTGCGCGAGTCTACAGATGGCGAGCAGGGTAGCGGTGAGGTGTGGCCGAAGCTGCTCGATTTCGGGATCGCGAAGCTGATGGGCTCGGACGATCCGCAGAAGCACAAGACGCGCACCGGGATCCCGATCGGCACGCCGTTCTACATGTCGCCGGAACAGTGCCGCGGCAAGGATGTCGATCACCGGACCGACTACTACGCGTTCGGCGTCGTCGCGTATCAGTTGCTGACCGGTGAGGTGCCGCTCGATGCCGACGACTACATGACGATCATGATGCGCCAGCTCGTCGACGAGCCCGCGCCGCCGTCGACGATCGTGCCGGAGATCCCGAGCGGCGTCGACGATGCGATCGCGTGGCTGATGCGGAAGAACCGCGACGACCGGCCGTCGAGCCTGGGCGCGGCGATGCGTGCGATGGAGCAAGCGGCCGAGGAGGCGGGGATCGCGGTGGCGAAGTCGACGCTCGCGTACGACGCGGTGACGCCGCCGTCGGGACTTCGCGTCGCGACGCCGGCGCCGAAATCGCCGACGGCGCCGAAGGCACCCGCACTGGCGGCGACGATGCCGAGTGGGGCAGGGGCGGAGCTCCCGGCGAGGCGATCGGTGGTGCCGTGGATCGTGCGCGGCGTGGTGGTGGTCGCGATGGCGGTGGTCGCGATCGTGATGGTGGTGATGAAGAGCGATGACAAGAAGCCGGTGATGATCAACCTCCCGGTCGCGTCACAACCCGTAGCGGCATCGGCATCGGCATCGGCATCGGCACTGGCACCGGCATCGGGATCGGCATCGGCACTGGCACCGGCATCGGGATCGGGATCGGGATCGGGATCGGGATCGGGATCGGGATCGGGATCGGAGTCGGCCGCGAAACCGAGGTCGAAGATCAAGAAACCCAAACCCAAGCAGACCAATCACGACGACATCATCGACGTGTTCGGCAAGGACAAGCAGTGAAGGCACTCCTGTTCGTGCTGCTCGTCGGCTGTACCGGCTTCGATCCGATCACACGCAACGTGTGCGGTAACGGCATCGTCGAGGCCGGCGAGGACTGCGACTCGAACGAGCCATCGTGCATCGCGTGCGCGGTCGCGTGCACGACCGCGATGGATTGTCCGAACAGCGCGTACACGTGCGGCGCCGACGATCGCTGTCATGCGCCGGGTGGCACGGTCGGGCAGGGCCAGGTCGCCGGCCCGTTCGCGGCGAACGAGTACCGGATCACCGACATCGATCAAGACGGCATCGGCGACGTCGTCGGTGTGTCGCGGTCGTCGATCGTCGTGCGCCACGGCGCCGCGTCGGGCCAGCTGAGCGTGCTCGACTCGACGCTGACGCCGACCCAGACCGGGCCTGCCTCGTTCGGTGACCTCGACGGCGATGCTTCGCTCGATCTATCGATCACTACACCTGACGGCATCGTGGCCTATACGTCGCCGTACGGCACGCTGTCGCCGCTCGACGTCAACAATCTGATCTCGGATGCGACTGCGAGCCAGGCGCTCGACGTCCGCTTCGTGTGGACGGTGACCCACGAGGCGATCGGCGGGCTGATCGTCGACGATACGAACGGGCCAACCCACAACAAGGTCGCGTACGCGATCTTCGACTTCATCGACATCTCGAATCCGAGGACCGGCGCGCCGTGCGGCCAGCTGATCGATCAAGCGGACCTGTCGCCGTCGAACATCGAGGTCTATCAGGTCAACCCGGATGGGCAGACCCCGACCGACATCGTCGTCGCGATGATCACCGGCCCGAGCTCCGCGAAGAAGCTGTGTGTGATGGCGATCCACAAGAACGACCTCCTGACGGTGTCGACGATCACCGACATCACGCCGGCGAATGCACCGACGTACACGACGAAGCCCGTGCTGGCGGACCTCACGGTCGATGCCGACCACTGCCCGTCGTTGATCGACGTCGATGCTGGTACCGGTCTGCTGCGCCGCTACGACGGTGTCGCCGCCACCCTTGGCGATCATCACTGCACGCTCAAGGCCGCTGCGGTCGGCGGCGATCCACTGCCCGCGCTGCCTGGCGCGTCGGGCGGCGCGAAGCTCGTCGGCCGCGCGCCCACCGTGCCCGGCGTGCTCGGCAACTCCAACGACACGATCGTGACGAGCGACGGGCTCTACCTGTTCACCGGCTCGACCTGGAATAGCGTCTATCAATCGGCGCGGCCGTGGTCGCACGTCGCGTTTGCGGACCTCGACAAGGATGGCGCCACCGACCTCGTCCTCGCGGGCGCGGGCGCCGACGATCTCGACCTGCTGTATCGCAAGTCCGTGCTCGGCGCCCCGGTGTACCAGTTGCTCCGCCTCGACACCGCTGCGCAGGTTTCGTCGATCGTGATCGACGACTACGACGGCAACGGCTACCCCGACATCGCGTTCACCGAGAGGCTGTCGAACCACGCCGAGCTCGACGTCGCGTACGGCACTAGCGACCGGCCGCTCGAACCGATCACCGTCGGTGTGTTCTCCGACTTGATCGCGTTCGCAAAGATCGGCTTCATCGATTCGGCCGACCCACTCGACGCGATCGCAGATCTATTGGTGCTGACGCCGGGCGCTCCGTACGCCGGTCTGACGTTCCTCCACGGCAGCGAGCAGCGCACGTTGATTCCGTACTTCGATCCGCGCACGAACGTGGGCTCGACGAAGTATGGCCAGAACACGATCTTCCGCGGAACCGCGATCGGCTCGTTCGTGCCGACGATCGGCGGCGGCGCGGATCATCCCGACCTCGTCGGCATCGCCGTGCCGAAGACGAACGGCACGGGCGCCGGAACCGATCCGCGCGTGTGGATCGCCGCAGGTAACGACGTCACGCTCGACAGCTCGCAATCGGACGGCGCGAAGCTCACCGGCCTCGCGGCCTGTGGCCTCGGCACCGCGAACAGCGGCTGCGTCGAGGAAGCAGTGTACTTCCCGTGGTCGGTGACGAGCGGTCACGACGTGGTGTTCGCGCTCGATCACAAGACGGCGCCGACCGCGACCGTGTTCGATCCGAACATGATCGGCGCGACGTCGATCACGGCGGCGAAGGCGACCGGGTTCGCGCCGATTCCGACCGGCTCGGTGATCCAGGCGCTGCACGCCGCCGATCTCGACGGCGACGGCGCGAACGAGCTGATCGCGGCATTCGCGCCGACCGAGGTCGGTGCGCCCGGCGGCGTGCTCGTGTGCGAGATGGACGCCGCTGGCCAGCCGAGCGGTTGCACCGATGTGGTTGCCACCGCGATCAACGCGCTCGCGCCGGGCACCGTGTGCTTCGACGCCGCGGCCGGGCATTTCACGGCGCGCGACCGATTCTCGACCGCTGCGGCACCCTCCGACTTGATCGTCGCCTGCAAAGATATGGGCTCGACGCTGTATCGCGTGTTCGCGCAGAGCGGCGGTGGCTACGGCGCCGAGGTGTTGTTCCACAGCATGACCGCGGTGACGTCGATCCAGGTCGGTGACGTCACCGGCGACGGCGTCGACGATATCGTCGCACTCGAGGGTGCAAGTGGCACCGAATCACTCGTCGTGTTCGCGCAGTGCACGTCGCGCAACGCCGCGAGCTGCACGGGAGAGAGCCGATGAAGCGCGCGCTCGTGATCGTGATGGCGCTCGTGACTGCGGCCCATGCAGACGACAAGGAAGCGGCCGAGCGCTACTTCCGCGCCGGCAGCAAGGCGTACTCCGCGCAGAACTTCGCGGCGGCCGCGGCCGACTTCGACGAGGCCTACAAGGCGATGCCGCTGCCCGAGATCGCGTTCTCGGCGGCCCAGGCCTATCGCCGGCTGTACCGGCTCGACGCGAAGCCCGAGTACGTGCGGCGCTCGGTCGAGCTCTACCGGGTCTACCTCGCGCAGGTGAAATCCGGTGGTCGCGTCGGTGACGCCGCCGACAGCCTCGGTGAGATGGAGCGCGAGCTCGATCGACTCGGGATCAAGCTCACGGCGTCCACGCCGGCCGCACCCGCGGTCGAGCACACCCGCCTCGGCGTGTCGGTCACGATAGCCGGACAAGCGAACGAGACATCGCTGCGCGAGGTCGGCGACGCGACGGGCGACGTCGCGAAGGGCCTCCACGCGACGCTCGACGGCAAGCCGATCGAGCCGTTCGCACTCGTCGACGTCGATGCGCGCGACCACGTCCTGGCGGTCACCGCCGACGGCTACCAGCCGGCCGACAAGCACGTCGTCGCGATCGCCGGACAATCGCAGCTGATCGAGCTCGAGCTTCACGCGAAGCCCGCGACGGTCACGGTCCACACCGAGCCCGAAGCGACGGTCTCGCTCGACGGCCGCGCGGCACCGGGGTTCACGCTCGAGGTCCCGAGCGGCAAGCACCTGCTGGTCGTCACCCACCGCGGCCGCGAGCCGTTCGGCAAGGAGCTCGTGCTCGGCCGCGGCGAGGCGCTCACCGTCGCTGTACCGCTGCGCGAGACGAGCCGCCGCCGCGCGGTGCCGTGGGTGTTGACCGGCGCGGGCGTGCTCGCAGCCGGCGCGATCACGACCGGCATCGTCGCGCTCGTCCGCGATGGCCACGCGTCGGATCTTCGCGACCAGCTCGTGATGGGCAACCAGCCGGCGAGCACCGCCGACGACTACGATCGCACGGTCAATTCGCGTGATCACTTCGTGACAGCGACCTGGATCCTCGGCGGCGCGGCCGTCGCGGCCGGGACGACCGGGCTGCTTCTGTATCTGTTCGACCAGCCTAACGCCGAGTCGATGCGACTCTCGACAGAGATTCGGCCGGTGATCGGGCCCACATCCGGCTCGGCCGTGCTGACCGGCCATTTCTAGGAGACTGGTTCCGCGAGTGCGGGGAGCGCAGACCGACAATGAGTACGGTCTCTACCGAGCCGTCTCTGGTTCGAACGGGGACGCGGAGCTTCCGGTCGGAGCCGAGGTCGGCGAGTACGTGATCGAAGCGCTCCTCGGCAAGGGCGGCTTCGGCACCGTGTATCGCGCGGGTCACCCGGTGATCGGCAAGCAGGTCGCGATCAAGGTGCTCGCGCGCAAGTACGCCGCGGATCCCGCAGTGATCCAGCGGTTCGCCGCCGAAGCGCGCGCGGTCAACCAGATCAATCATCGCAACAATCGTCATCTTCCAGTTCAGCTAGCTCGCCGACGGCCGTCACTACTACGTGATGGAGTGCCTCCAGGGCGAGCCGCTCGATCAGTACCTCGTGAAGCACGGTCCGATGCCGCTCGTCGACGCGCTGCCGATCTTGCAGGCGTGACGACCTGAAGTGGCGCGGTCGTGCGATCGACGCGCTGTGGCTGTTCGGCGCGGCCACCGTGGCCGCTGGCACCCCCACGGCGGCGCTCTATTATACGGATAAGCCTTCGATCGCGGTCGCCGGACATTTCTAGAGGTTGCACCGGCGACCAACCGCCGGTACAAGGCACGAAATGAGCACGACGGGTAAGCGGCTGACCGCGGCGGTGGCGACGACCCTCACGTTCGATAAGTTCTGGCAATGGCTCGGTGGCCACGCGAACTGCATCGTGCGCGCGGGTACGCCCGAGACCGTCTTGCTCGATCACGACGACTTTCACTGGACGCTCGTCAACGAGGACGACCACACCCGCGTCGTCCAGCTCGCGCGTGCGAAAGATCTGGTCGGCGAGATGCTCGTGTTCTCGGCCGAGATCGCCTACGTCCAGGTCGAGCCGACCGAGGCCGAGGGTGAGTGGCTGTTCGAATGTGTCATCGAGAACGAGAAGACACGTGAAGTCGCTTATCACTTCGTCATGGCGCACGAGTACGACGACGGCGAGCACCGCCGTGAAGAGAAGTGGACGCACTAGCGTGCTAATGTCGTCGCCGTGACCGACGACGAGACCGCGCAAGGCCGGATCGGCCAGGTCGTCGACGGTCGCTACAAGCTGACCGAGGTGATGGCGGCCGGCGCGATGGGCGAGGTCTACAAGGCCGAGCGCGTGCCGGTCGGCAAGCTCGTCGCCGTGAAGTTCCTGCACGCGTCGTTCGTCAGCGATTCGGAATTCCAGGCGCGCTTCGATCGCGAGACGCGGGTGATGTCCAAGCTCGCGCATCCGAACTGCGTGTCGGTCGTCGACTTCGGGGTGTGGAAGGACAACCCGTACATCGTGATGGACTTCGTCGCCGGCACGACGCTGCGCAAGCGGCTCGACGACGAAGGCGCGCAGACGCCGCAGCAAGCGCTCGCGCTCACCCGCCAGATCACCGCGGGGCTCGCGCACGCACACGAGCAGGGCATCATTCACCGCGACATCAAGCCCGCGAACATCATGATCTCCGACGAGATCGGCCATGGCGAGCGCGTGCGGATCCTGGATTTCGGGCTCGCCCGGCTGCGCGGCAACGTCGGTCGCGATGCGACGCAGACCAACATGGTCGTCGGCACGCCGAACTACATGGCGCCGGAGCAGACGGTGCCGGGAACGACGATCGACGCGCGCACCGATCTCTACGCGGTCGGTGTCGTGTTGTTCGAGATGGTCGTCGGCGAGCGGCCGTTCGCGGCCGAGGACACGATGGCGCTGCTCGGGATGCATCGCGGTGCGCCGATTCCGCGGCTCGCGGATCGCGTGCGCGAAGGCACCGACGTGCCTGACGGGCTGCAGGCGCTGATCGACAAGGCGATGGCGAAGGCGCCGTCGGGTCGGTTCCAGAGCGCGATCGAGATGCAGCAGGCGATCGACGAGATCATCAGCCAGAAGTCGGGCCCGATCGTGATCGAGCCGCACGGCAAGGCAGACTCGGCCAAGCTCAAGCGCCCGATCGGCGCTGCGGCGGTCGGTGCTGCGTCGACGATGGTCGCGGACACGAGCGACATCGACGAGACGCGGCAAGAGCCGATGCGGCCGAGCGTGCGCTCGCTCGAGCAGCCGCGGAAGTCGAAGTTCTGGCGTACGTTGATCACGCTGATGATCCTCGTCGGCGGCGCGAGTGCGATGGCGGCGTACTTGATCCGGCATCGCGACGAGCACCCGACGACCAAAGGCGTCACACGCGAAGACGCGGCCGTCGCAGTCGCGGCCACCGTCGATGCAGCAGCGGTGATCGTGAACGCGCCGCCGGGCGATGCAGCCGTCGTCGAGATCGATGCAGCACAGATCGCGGTCATCGCGATGGATGCAGCAGAAGCCGGATCCGGATCCGGCTCGGGCTCGGGCTCGGACGAGATCGAGATCGATCCTGAAAAAGCTGAGGATCTCGATCCGGCGAAGGGCTCCGCAGATACCGCGGAAGAAGAGGGCAGCGATGCACCGGCGTCGAACGCCGAGGCCGAGCAAAAGGCGCCCGCGCCAGCCACACCACAGCTCGCCAGCAATGTTCACGACGCGGTGGTGCTGATCAAAGCGGGCAACCGGCAGGAAGCGCTCGCGAGCTTGCGCATCCTCCAGAAGAAAAGCCCGAAGAGCGCGTACATCCCGTTTTTGCTCGGAAGTCTCTACTTCGACCAGACCTGGTGGTCGGTCTCGATGGACAACTACGCGCAGGCGATCCATTTGAACGTCGCCTACAAGAACAACCCCGTTGTTAACCGCAATCTAATCAAGATGTTGTCAAGCGGTAAGACCCGGACCCGGGCGTCTGCCTTCATCCGTGGGATGGGTCGCTCGGCGATTCCCTACCTTAGATATGCAGCCGCCCATGACCCGAATCAGACCGTCAAGACGACCGCTGGCAAGCTCCTCAAGCAGATCCACTAGGTCGACGGACGTTGCGCCTTGACAGAAGGGCGCGGATCCATAAGATTCCGCGCTCGCTCCATGCCCACGATCAATCAGCTTGTCCGTCACGGTCGCGATAAGGTTCGGATGAAGTCCGCATCGCCCGCACTCAAAGAGTGCCCGCAGAAGCGCGGCGTCTGCACTCGCGTCTACACGACGACGCCGAAGAAGCCGAACTCGGCGCTCCGCAAGGTCGCTCGCGTTCGCTTGACCAACGGCATGGAAGTCACGTCGTACATCCCTGGCGAGGGTCACAACCTCCAGGAGCACTCGGTCGTCCTCATCCGCGGCGGCCGCGTCAAGGATCTCCCGGGCGTTCGCTATCACATCATCCGCG
>JBDUAS010000068.1:0-29273 GCA_040004535.1 Deltaproteobacteria bacterium | reverse complement strand
GGTCCCGGTGATCGTGCTGTCGGCGCGCGACGGCGAGTTCGACAAGGTCGCCGCGTTGCGGCTGGGCGCCGATGACTACGTCACCAAGCCGTTCGCGCTCGCCGAGCTGCTCGCGCGGATCGATGCGGTGCTGCGGCGCGCCCAACCTGCGAGCGCTTCGCATGCGGCGGCGGTGACCGGTGACGATCTCGACTTCGCCGACGTCTCGATCGATCTCGCGCAACGCATGGTCACGCGTGCCCGCGCCGAGGTGAAGCTGACCCACCTGGAATTCGAGCTGCTCGTGTTCTTCGTCCGGAATCCCAATCAGGTGTTCGCACGCGCCCAGCTGTTCAGCCTCGTGTGGGGCCAGAGCGTGGGCTCGGTGCGCACGGTCGATAACTTCGTCGGACAACTTCGCAAGCGCTTCGAAGCGGACCCGGAGCAGCCGAAGCACTTCATCACCGTGCGCGGCTCCGGTTATCGATTCGATCCGTAACAACGACATTTACGTCTTGCTGTTAACGGCAAATGTTGTCCCTCGCGCGCGGAACTCCTGAGAATTCCCCGCGAGGTCCAATGGCACGACCAGTGCTTCCAAGCGCCTCATAATGAAGAGCCTCGCCTTCGCTCCTTTGATCTTATCTGGCCTGATCTTGCCCGCCTGTATGGGTGGCGAGCGCGCGACGACCGGTGAATGTCCCGCCGGCGAAACCTGCTCGACGCTCACGCCGCAGGGCCTCGAGTTCGTCGGTGCCACCATGAGCAACGACCTCGGGCTCTCGGGCCCGGCCCCCACCGCGATCGGCGGCAGCCAGGACATCGAGCTCGAGTACAACCGGAACGGCGGCGCCTTGCTCGCGCTCGACCTGCCGTTCACGGCCGATGACGACGGCGGCAACGGCATCAAGGTCGACCACGTCACGGGCAGCGTCGTGACCGTGCGCGGCGTGGCGGTGCGCAGCAACTATCTCCGCATCACCGACGCCACGACCGGCGAGCTGTTCGACCGCAAGGAGCTGACCGGCGCTTCGATCGACTCGATGAAGCTGGTCGCGAACACGTTCGACACCCCACCGGTCGACCGCGAGCTGGCGTGGCTCGCCGGCAACGTCCAGGTCGGCGTCGCCCTGTTCGGCCAGGTCCAGGAAGCCGGCGGACCGACGGACGAGCGAATCGTCGACCAGAACATGCAGCTTTCGGCGGACCACGCGAACCAGCACGCATGGGACGCCGTCGATATGCCGACGGCGGCCCCCGGCACGTACTCGCTCGCGGTCACCGCGGGCGACAAGCCGACCGCCAACCTCGACGTCGTGATCGTCGACCATATCGATAGCCTTGTCCTCGACCCGACCAGCCCGTCGACCGTCGAACCGCAGGGCGTTGCCGTCGTGTGCTTCGACGGCCTCGCTACCGACAGGTTCGTCGCGGGCCTGACCTGGCACTTCCTCGTCGGCGGGGTCGAGAAGGACGGCATCGGCAACTGCGTCACCGTCGGGAGCAGCACGGCAACCTCGGGCACGCTCGCGGTCGTCGGCAGCGCGGACGGGATGTCGGCGACCACCAGCGTGACGATTGCCGCAGCGCGCACGAACAAGACGGCCGCGGCGCCGGTACGCACGCGCCGCACCGTGACCTCACCGGCGGGCGACCGCGCCGCGCTGATGTCGATGTAAGCTGAGGGGGATGACGATCTTCGCGAAGATTTTGCGAGGCGAAATTCCCTGCCACAAGATCTACGAGGACGACCACGTCCTATCGTTCCTCGACATCATGCCGATCGCGCGCGGCCACACGCTCGTGATCCCGAAGCAAGAAGCGGCGACGCTCGACCGGCTCTCCGACGAAGCGTCCGCTGCTATCGGCCGCGTGTTGCCGCGGATCTCGCGCGCGGTGCTGGCGGCGACCGGGGCGAAGGCGTTCAACGTTCTCCAGAACAACGGCGAGCTCGCGCACCAGGCCGTGTTCCACGTCCACTTCCACATCATCCCGAAGTACGACGACGCCTCGGGTCTCGGCATCGGCTGGCCCACCGGCAAGCTGCAAGATGGTGCGGCGCTCGCTCAAGCGATCGTAGCGAAGCTGTGAAGGCCGTCCTCGCCCTCTCGGCGCTAGCCGTGACCGGCTGCCTGTACACGACGTACGTCGCGCAGGCGGCGAACGGTCAGTTCGAGCTGCTGGCGAAGGCCCAGCCGCTGCAGAAGGTGATCGACGATCCGCACACGCCGCTGCGCACGGCGTTGCTGCTCTCCGAGATTCCAGAGATCAAGCAGTACGGCCGCAGCTACGGGCTCCGCATCAAGCGCAATTACGAGGCGTACTCCGCGCTCGGCCGCCCCGCGGCGGTGTGGTTCGTGGGGGCAGCCGACCCGGTCGCGTTCAAGCCGCGGCGGTGGTGCTTTCCCATCGTCGGTTGCTTCGCGGGCCTCGGCTGGTTCGACGAGGACGACGCGATCAAGTGGAAGAAGGACCTCGAGAAGCAAGGCTTCGACGCGCTCGTGCGGCCGGCCGCCGCGTACTCGACCGGCGGCTGGTTCCCCGACCCGGTCCTCTCGACGATGCTCGGCGGCGGTGACGACGCGTTGCCCGAGCTCGCGAACGTGATCCTCCACGAGTCGGTCCACGCGACCGTGCTGATCGCCGACGAGCCGTTCTTCAACGAGAGCTTCGCTTCGTACATCGCGGATGCGCTGACCGACCACTGGATCGAGACCCACTTTGGCCCGGGCTCGCCCGAGGAGCTCGCCTGGACGCTCGGCCAGGCCCTTCACTACCCGCGGACGGTGCGGATACTCGCCGCGTACGAGGCGTTGAAGACGGTCTACGAGTCCAAGCGGACCCGTGACCAGAAGCTGGCCGAGAAGGCGAAGATCATCGACGAGCTGGTCGTGGATCTGAAGCTGCGCAAGCGGCCGAACAACGCGTCGCTGACCGAGGCGCGCGTATATAACGGCGGCGCCGCGCCGATCCTCGAGGCACATCGGATCTGTGGCGATCTGGCGTCGCTCGTCGCGGCGGGCAAGACGCTCCACCGCAGCGACTTCTCGCGGTCGTTGCAGGACGACCTCACGCCGATCGGCAAGCTCCTCGGCGAGCGGTGCGCGAAACTCCATCCAAAAATTGGCTCGCCGATTCCTCGATCGGCAACATGACAACTTGGGGGTCCAACTAATGCGTCTCGTTGCCGTCGTCTGTTCACTCGCCGCGCTCACCCTGCTTGGCACCTCTGCCGACGCCAAGCCGCGCCGCGAGCACCACCACTCGAGGGCGACCAAGGCGAAGCGCAGCGCGCATGCGTCGCCGATCAAGGTCGAGCACCACCACCTCGCGTACGTGCCGCGCGGTCCGATCGAAGGCCAGTCGTTAGGGCTGCCGTGGTCGGGCAGGCTGCACGACGCGAGCGAGCTCGCCGAAGGTGACGGTTACGTGATCCGCCGGCCGGGGCGCGCGTTTGGCACGCGCACGACGGTCGACATCATCCACCACGCGCTCGTCGACTTCCGCGAGCAGTTCCCCGATGCGCACCCGATCGCGGTCGGCGACATCTCGCAGGAGAGCGGCGGCCAGATCACCCAGCACCACTCGCATCAATCGGGCCGCGATGTCGACATCGGCCTTGTCTACAAGACCAAGCCCGCGAGCTATCCCCAGGACTTCGTGGTCGCGAACGCCGACAACCTCGACTGCGAGGCGACGTACGCGCTGCTCAACGAGTTCGCCGAGACCGCGCATGAAGACGGTGGCGCGCAGGTGATCTTCATGGACTTTGCAGTCCAGGGCCTGCTCTATCACTGGGCGCAAGACCACGGCGAGGACCAGGCCGTGCTCGACAAGTTGTTCCAGTATCCGAACCGCGGTGGCGACGGGCTCGTCCGGCATGTCGTGAACCACGACAACCACATGCACGTCCGCTTCAAGTGTCCCGAAGCGGACTCGTCCTGCCGTAACTAGCGCGGCTTCGCGATCACCGGCACGGGCTTCAACTGGAGCGCGTCCGGATCGACGGTGAACCGACCGCTCGTCAACACGACCGGATCGGAGACGTGCAACGCCTTCGCGTTCGTCACGTCTCGCCCGAGATCCTTCGCGATCTCGAACGCGCGGCGCTCGGCTGCTTCCGGCGTCGCGATCATGCCGCCGTTCACGGCGTACATGACGTGGGTGTGGATCACGCGGCCGTCCTCGCCGTAGATCACGACCGCGCGCGACTGCTGCTTCGATGCGATGGCTTTGTGGATCTGCATGACCACTCCCAACTCAATCCCAGATGAACGCAGAGAGGACGAAGCTCGCGAGCACGCCCCAGCCTTCGCCGCAGCCCAGCCCGTGGGTGAACGTGACGCGCGAGACGTTCGGTTGCGCGATCACACCGCACACGCCGTTGTAGCCCTGCGACGTCACGACCTGGTTGTCACGCACGTAGCTGCGCACGCCGGCGAACGCATACGCATTCGCGGAGTGCTGCTGATACATGCTGAGGTGTGCCGACGCCATCACGAACGACGGCGGCATATCGATGTCGACGGACCACGTCCCCTCTTGGCCGGCCGTCGCGAAGCTGTCCCACGCGCTCGAAAACAGTGATTCCGCCATGCCTCGATCAGACGCCTGCACGCGCGAAGCGTCAATCGCGCGTTTTTGGCGCGGCGCGCGCCCACGCTCGTTACGCGGTTACGCGGCGCAGCAGTGCTTGGACTTTTTGCCGGAGCCACACGGACATGGCGCGTTGCGCGGCACGCGTGCGTCGAGCAAGCGATGGACGGCCTCGACGAGGAGCTCGAGCCCACCGTTCGGGCGCAGCGCGTGGTGAATCGCGCCACGCATCGGCTCTTGCTCCTCGAACGTCATCTCGGTCCGCGCGTGGTGAAAATAGCGGACCTGGCCATCGCCGGTCGCGCCGCACGCCACGTTCGTGTCGAGCGCGTGGACCTTGCGGCAACGTGCGGGTCTTGCGTCGTAGATCGTGCACAGGCCGTCGCGATTGAACGCGCACATCACTTCCTGCTTGCGAAGCTCGCGCACCGCGAGCGCGCGAGCTTCGTCCGTGCGCGCGCGCGTCACCGCATCACCCGCTGGACCGACCGCGCGCTTCCACACCGGATACGCGGCAGCGAACCGCGCACGCTCGTCCGCGTGATCGGCGAGCCACGCGACGACCGTGATCGCCTCGCCTTCCGACACGAGCAGCGGCGACGTGCAGCACGCCGCGCATCCCGGCGAACATGCGATCTTCATCCCCTGTGCGGCGGCTTCCGCGGTGCGCTCTGCGATCGCGTGGTCGAGTTGCTCGTGCATCACCATCACGAGCCCCGCCGCGTCCTCCGCTGCGATCACCGGCAGCCGCACGCGCTTGCCGGCCTGGGCGTCGCGGACCGCCGCGCCGAGCGCGTTCGCGATCCCGGCGAGCCGTTCGGGATCGGTCGTGATCACCGACGAAACTTGCGCAGCAAGTCGCCGGCCTTCGACACGACGCCGTCGCCGTAGAGCTGCTTGATCATGCCGCGCAAGTTCTTCGCCGCATTCTTGGGCTGCTTGAAGCTCATCATGTTGATCGGCAGCGCGAACGCCTGCTCCGCGGTGGACTTCACCCGCGAGAACTCGCGGATGCCTTCGTCGCCGTGGATCCGGCCGAACCCGGATTCGCCAACGCCGCCGAACGGCAGGCCGTAGATGCCGGCGAACGCCATCACCGAGTTGATCGATGTCATGCCCGCGCGCAGCTTGCCCGCGATCGTGCGCGCCGACTTGCCGGCGAACACCGACGAGCCGAGCCCGTAGCGCGTGTCGTTCGCGAGCCGCACGGCTTCGTCGACCGACTTGACCTTCTGGATCGGGATGACGGGGCCGAACGTCTCCTCGGTCATCACCTTCATGTCGTGGGTGACGCCGGTCAGCACGGTCGGCTGGATGAAGCTTCCGGTGATCGCGTTCGGACCACCGGTCAGCACCTTCGCGCCCTTCGCGACCGCGTCGTCGAGGTGATCCTTGACGATCTTGACCTGAGCCTCGCTCGTCATCGCGCCGAGGTCGCCGTCGTCGCCGCCGACCTTGAGGTCGCGCACTTGCTTGACGACCTCGTCGACGAACTTGTCGTGCACCGACTCGGCGACATACACGCGCTCGACCGAGATGCATGCCTGGCCCGCGTTCGTGAGCCCACCGTAGACCGCGGCCTCGGCCGCCTTCGCGAGATCCGCGTCGTCGGTGACGATCATCGGATCCTTGCCGCCGAGCTCCATCAACACGGGCGTCAAGCGCTCCGCGGCGGCGAGCATCACGCGCTTGCCGGTCGCGGCGGAGCCGGTGAACGAGATCTTGTCGACCGTGGATTTCGCGAGCGCAGCGCCGGTCGCGCCGGCGCCGGTGACAACCTGCAACAGATCCGGCAACGCGAACGTCTGGCGGGCGATCTTCTCGATCTCGAGCGCGACGAGCGGCGTCAGCTCGGACGGCTTCCACACGACTGCGTTGCCGGCGGCGAGCGCGTACGCGATCGAGCCCATCGGCGTGTTGAGCGGGTAGTTCCACGGCCCGATCACCGCGACGACGCCGAGCGGCGCGTACGAGATCGTGGCGCGGAAGTTCGCGAGCAGGCCCGCGCTGACCTTCTTCGGTGCCATCGCGGTCTCGGCGCGCGCCACCGCGTGTTTCAAGTGACCGAGCGACATCATCACCTCGGTCAACGCCTCGAGCTCGGGCTTGCCGTTCTCGCGATGCAGGATGTCTGCGATCGTGTCTGCCGCGGCGGCGAGCGCGTGCCGGAATGCATCGAGCTCTTCGTTGCGCGCCGCGAAGCTGCGCGTCGACCACGTCTCGGAAGCGACACGTGCACGGGCGACCGCAGCTTCGACCTCGGCGGCGCTGAAGATCGGCACGCTGCCGAGCAAGTCGCCGGTGGCGGGGTTGTAGCTCGACAGTCTGTCCTGGCTGATCGCGGTGGCCATGTCGCGACGATGCCACGACTTCAGGGCGAAGACGACGTCGTATCGCCCTCGACCCGCACGGCGATACCGACGCCGACTGCGAGGCCCAGGAGCATGAGCACGACTAAGATGATCCAACCGTTCTTCGACTTGATCCGGTAATCGCCCTGGACGTGGGTCTCGAGCCGGCTGCCGCTGCCGTTGTGATACTGCTGGAGCGGCTGGATCCCGGTCGTCCAGCCGAGCTTGTCGTCGATCAGCGGCTTCGCGCCGGGTTCGCTGAGCGGCTCGCTCCCGAGCCGCGCCATGTAGTGCGGCACACTCGCAGGATTCGAAGGCGTGCGGGTCTCGAACGTCGACGCCGGTGACACGTGTGGTTGCTGCCCGATCTGGGTCAGGGCCGGTGCAGGCAACGGCATTGCCATCGCCGCCGGCATCGGCCGGGGCGCGGCCGCAGCGGCGTGGTCGTTCGAGGCCGTCGCGCGGTCGCGATCTTCGACCACCATCGTCTTCTCGTTGTCGGTCTCGTCGTGGTCGGGTGCGTCGTCGCTGATCTGCGTGCGATCGGCCGCACGCTCGACCCACGGCTCTTTCTTCGAGCCGAACACCTGGGTCATGAACCGGCCCATCGCCGTGTTCGATCCCGTGAGCTTCATCCGCACCGCGAAAGCGTCGAGCGCCTCGGTCATCTCCTGCGCGGTCTGAAACCGCGCGTTCGGATCGTTCGCCATCGCCGTCAGGATGATCGCCTCGAGCTCGCGCGGATATCCGGCGACGACGACCGACGGCAGGATCACGTCGCCGGCGACGATCCGCTTCATCGTCTCGAAGTCGTCGTTGCCCTTGAACGCCCGGCGCAGCGTCGTCAGCTCGTAGAGGCAAATACCGAGCGCGAAGATGTCGCTGCGCCGATCGATCGGCTTGCCCTTGCACTGCTCGGGCGACATGTAGCCGTACTTGCCTTTGATCGTGCCGCCGACGGTCTTCGTCGCGCGCTCCTCGGCCTTCGCGATGCCGAAGTCGAGCACCTTCACGCTGCCGTCGTAGCCGACCATGATGTTCGCTGGCGACACGTCGCGGTGGACGATGTTGAGCGGCTGGCCTTGCTTGCCCTTGCGCTCGTGCGCGTGATGCAGCCCGGCTGCCGCACCGCTGACGATCATGACTGCGAGCTCGAGCGGAATCGTCCAGCCGCGCCGCAGCGTGGTCTCGAGGATCGCGCGTGCGTTCTCGCCGTGGACGTACTCCATCGCCATGAAGTACGCGCCGTCGGCCTGGTCGACCTCGTAGACCTGCGCGATGTTCTGGTGGTTGAGCGTCGCGGCGAGCTTCGCTTCGTCGAGAAACATCGTGACGAAGCGCTGATCGCTCGCACGCTCGCGGAGGATCGTCTTCAATACGACGTGGCGCTCGAACGAGCCCAGACCGCTCTGGCGCGCCAGATAGATCTGCGCCATGCCGCCGGTTGCGAGGTGGCTGATGACCTCATACCGACCGACTCGCAGGGGGACCCCTACAGTGGGCTCCGGCGGCACCACGTGGGAAGGATCGGCTGCTTGTCCATGAGAGTCAAGATGCGGTCCTCGATGTAAAAAACCGTTCCCCCGTCGACACCGGCGGCAACACCTACAAACGTATACTGGTCCTCGGTGCAGCCTTCGGCGTGGATCGCGATCTCGGGGGCCGTGCCCGCGCTCGTGGCGATGTGGCTTGTCGACCGGCTGGATGCGAAGCGTCCCGAGCCCGCGCGCACGCGCAGGCTCGTCACGTTCTTCGGGATGCTGTCCGTGATCCCCGCACTGTTCGCCGAGCTGATTCTCACCGGAACGCTGGGCGAGCAGGTCGGGCCGCAGATGACCTATCAGGGCTCTAGCTTCCACGCGTTCATCGTCGCGGCGTGCGTGGAGGAGGCGTGCAAGATCGGCGTCGTCTACTACGTCGTGTGGCGGCGGCCCGAGTTCGACGAGCGGATGGACGGCATCGTCTATGCGAGCCGCGCCGGGCTCGGCTTCGCGCTGGTCGAGAACGTGATGTACCTCCTGAACAGCGCGTCGCTCGGCGGCGAGCTCCAGCTGTGGATCATGCGCGCGGTGCTCGCGGTGCCGGGGCATGCGATGTGGACCGGCATGATCGGTGCGATGGCCGCGCGCCGCAGGTTCGATGGCAAGGGCCTCGGCCTCGCCGGCGGTTACTTGCTCGCGGTCGCCTTCCACGGCACGTACGACTTCTGCGTCTACGTCCAGCAACCGCTCCACCTCGAGGGTCACGAGGTGATGGCGATGCTCGGCATGCCGGCGATCGTCGCGCTCACGATCGGCGCGTTCTTCACGCTGCGCACGATGGCGCGCCGCGCACTCGCACTCGACGATCTGGATGACGAAGCGCGGGCGAAAGGCCTCAGCGCTGCCGGAGCACCCAGATCGGCGTGACGAACGCGAGCACCACCGCGACGACGAACAGATAGACGGCTTGGCCGACCTGCATGCCGGTCGGCGCGGGCAGCTTCGCGATGAAGTACGCACCGACCAGCCCGGTGGTCACGATCGCGGTGAGCGAGCTCTTCGCGAGCATCTTCGGCATCCGCTTCGCGGCGATCGCTGCGGCGATCGCGAGCAACAGGATCATCGACATGATGCCGCCTGCCCACACCGCCGTACCGCAGCGCTGCCAGAGCTCCGGTGCACCCGAGATGGTCGTGGGGCGACAATCGCCGCTGAAACATTCGTGTGCACCAAATGGCCCGATCTCGAGGCCGCCGACGCTCCACCAGTTGCCGACCCACACTGAGATCGCGAGCAAGGCTGCAGAGATGACGGCGATCGCGACGAAGGGCCAGCGGGACTTCACGACGCGGGCATCTTGATGATGCGAAGCCTCAGGTGCAACGCAAATCTGGCACTGACTTACATATCCGCTAAAATCCAACTGCCTACATTGAATCAGCGACGCGGATCGCCAAACACTTGGTGCTCCATGTATCGGGTGTTGTTCGCGGTAGCGATCGCGCAGGGGTGCGCGGTGACTTCCACTACTCCCGTCGTGGCTCCGGCCGTCGCGACGGCGCCCGCGCCGATGTCGGCTGTCACGCCCCAACAAGTGCCAGGTCCGTTCGCCGTCGCGCTCGCGCAGATCGCGACGAGCTTTGACCTGCCGCTACCGCACGCGATCCTCGATCACTTCGTCCAGTGGCAGCTCGACGCGCGCGACTTCCTGCATTCGGCGACCGACAAGCTCGCGGCGCTCGCGGCGAACCTCGACAACACCGGCATCCCGGACATCACGATCCTGACGACGCAACCGATCGCCGACACGCTGAGCTCGGGCTACGGCTGGCGCGACGATCCGATTCGTCACACCTGGAAGTTTCACGGCGGCACCGACTTCCCGTCGGATCCCGGCACGCCGGTCGCGGCCGCGGGCAACGGCGTCGTCACGTTCGCGGGTCGTCAAGGCGGCTACGGCAATGTCGTTTACGTCGATCACGGCGGCGGCGTCGTCACGCTCTACGGCCACATGCGCCGGATCGAGACCAAGAAGGGCGCGACCGTCAGCGCCGGCGAGCGCATCGGTCAGGTCGGCTCGACCGGCCGCGCGACCGGCCCCCACCTTCACTTCGAAGTGCGGCTCGACAACCGTCGGGTCGATCCCGTGATGGCGATGCGCGTCGCCGACCTCGAGCGCGACTCGCCGGTACTCGGTCACCTCGCGTCGTTCGCGCTGTCACCCGAGATCCAGAAGCACCAGCGCGCGTTCAGCGATCGTCACGCATCGCACGCCGAACGTAGCCAGCGCCCGGAGCGTCATGGCCGTGCGAAGCGCGAACAAGTGAACTGGTAGTCAGATCACTTCGCCGAGGATCAGCATCGCCGCCTCGCAGGCGAACGCGACGACGGCGAGCGCGATCCATGCGCCGGTTCGCGGCTTCGCACTGCTACCGAGCCACAGCGCGAGCCCTGCCGTCGCGACCGGCACGCCGAGCCCCCACAGCGGCGAAGCAGCGACGTGCATGTACCAGGGCGAGTGGATGACCTCGCCTTGGAACACCGGATCGAGCTCGAAACGATGGACGCCTCGCCAGCCGACAAGCTGACCGACGATCGAGGTCACGATCATGAATATCGCGACGGACCTGGTGCGCACGGACGCAGCGTACTACGGCAACTGCTGGAGCGCGGCGCGTGCGGCATCCGCGCGGGTCGACTGCGGATAGGCATCGAGGAATGCGCGAAAGCGTTGCGCGGCGCCTTCGCGATCGTTCGCGCGCTGCGCCGCGACAGCGGCCCAGAATGCGGCTTCTTCGGCGATCACCGGATCGCTCGCACGCTCGAATGCGGCGAGCGCATCGGCGTTGCGACCTTCGTGAAGCGCGGACCAGCCGGCACGGAACGCGGCGAGCGCGGCGGCAGGCGGTGCGGGGGTCCAGACTTCGCCGGCGAAGATGATCGCGTTGGACTCGGGCGACGTGCGCTCGACCGAGCCGGCGAACGCATGCGCCGAGACGATCACGCCGTGCGCGGCGCGGATCTCGACGTGCGCGTTGGATACGTGAATCGTGGTGTCGCCGATCGCGACGGCGACCGGCGTACGATCGCGCGCATCGACGGAGATCGTGCCGTCGCGGAGCTGGATCGTGTCGTGCTCGGCGTGGGCGTCGCGGGTGAAGTCGGCATCCCCGCTGATCGTCGCGGCGCCCTTCGAGACCGTCGCGAGCCGCGGATGCGCGGGAGCGACACTCGTACGCGAATTCGGGCTCGGGCTCGGGCTCGGGCTCGGGCTCGGGCTCGGGCTCGGGCTCGGGCTCACGAGTGGCGCGAGCACCGGCCAGTGCACCGCGACCCGCGGAGCTTCGTGCCGTGATGCGAGAACGACCACCGCGATCGTTGCGGCCATCGCGATCACCCCGAGCGGAAGCCACGGCGCGCGACGCGCTGGCAACGCATCGGCCGCCGCGAGCGTATCGGCCGCGAGCTCCGCGCGGCGCTCGGGCGCGAGCACTGGGGCCGGCAAGCGGTGCGCGAGCACGCGGATCTCGTCGGCAGGATCGTGGGCGAGCGCGAGCTTCGCGCGGCGCAGCGGCGACAACCGGGGCGGCTCGAGCATGCGCGCGAACGTGCGGAGCTCGCGTTGTTGCGCGAGCAGGCTCGCACACTCGACGCAGTCCTCCGCATGCGCGGCCGCGCGTGCATGTTCACCCGAAGCAGCGGCGGCGAGCGCTTCGACGCTCGGGCAGCTCATGCGTCGTCTCCGTGGAGCGCTTCGCGCAACGCGCAGCGGGCCTCGTAGACGTGACGCCACAGCGTGCCCTGGGGGATGCCGAGCGCAGACGCGGCATCGGAGCCCTTCTCGCCTTCGAGATCGATCAGCACGAACGCGGCGCGCAGCGCGTGAGGTAACGCGGCGATCGCGCCCGGCAAGCGGGCGAGTGTCGGATCGCGCGGCGACGCGACCGCGGGTGCAAATTCGGCGACGAGCGACAGTGCGCGCTTGCGCCGGATCTCCTTGCGCGCGTGCTCCTTCACGACGTTCGCCGCGATCCCGTGGAGCCACGCACGCGCCGTCGTGCCGTGGAACCGCGCCGCGGCGCCGAACGCGCGCAAGAACGTCATCTGCACGAGATCGTCGACGGCATCCGCATCGCTACCGCGCATGCGCGCGACGAACCGATGGACCGCGTCGACGTGACGCTCGAACAACAGCGCACGCGCCGCTCGATCACCCGCCGCACACGCCGCGACGAGCCCTGGATCGGTGATGTCGTCTACCTGCGCACCGCCTGCGGCGGTGCTACGCGCCGGGCGTTCGCCCGACTTGTCTACCTGCGCACCGCCTGCGGCGGTGCTACGCGCCGGGCGTTCGCCCGACTTGTCGTTTACCTGCGCACCGCCTGCGGCGGTGCTACGCGCGGCGCGCGACGGGTGCAACTCGATCAGCTCGCCGCGCTTGGTCATCACAGTCCGTGGCGAAGGCCCAGCATGAACATCGCGTTGCCCGCGTCGCGGTACATCGTCGTGTTCGAGTTGGTCAGGTACCAGTCCTGCTTCGAGTACGACAGCACGGGCCCGGCCTCGACCTCCCACTGCTTCGACGAGCCGATGGAGTGACCGAGAAACAGCCCGGCTTCGATGTACGGCGAGGTCTCGCTGCCGCTGCCGGTCGTGTCCATGTACGACTGGTAGTCGTACCTGTCGAGCGTGAGCGACGAGATCATCAAACCCACGCCGACGTTGCCGCGCAGGTCCCAATCCCCCCAGCGCGCGACCCGGCCGAGCGTCACGGCGAGCGTGAAGTCGGTGACGTTCGCGTTGTAGTACGAGTTGGAACCGTAGTAATCGTCGACGGTCATCGTGCTGCCGGTGATGCCCGCCGACGCGCCGATGATCCAGCCGCTGCGGTTCCACAGCTCGAGCTCGAGCCGCAGCCCACCGGAGCTATTCGCGCCAAATCCGGCCGCGAGCGACATCAGCTTCTTCGGATGCTGGACCTCGGGCGGAGGCGGCACCTCGTCGTTCGGGTTGTACTGACCGGGCGCGCGAAACGACATCGAGTTGAAGCTCGGCGGCGGTCCGCCATATGCGCCGCCGTTACCGTACGCAGGTCCGTAGCCGGCCGACGGCCCGTAGCCGGCGGCCGGAGGCCCGATCGCCGGCGGCGGTGCTGCAGGCGGCGTGATCGGCGGCCCAGCGTCGGCAACACCCGGCGGTGGCGTCGCGCCACCGAGGCCGTCGTCGGCGGCCCAGCTCGCGATCAACACACCGGCGCTCGCGGCGTCGGGGACGATGCGCTCGCGCACGCGGCCGTGGTCGTCGGTCGCGAGGATGTACAGGCCGCCCTCGGTCGGGATGATCCGGACTTGCAGCGCGAGCGTGCAGTGCTCGTTCGCGAGCCAGCGCTCGATCGTCTGGCGTACCGGGTCCGGCGCGCGGACGATGTTGACGTTGCAACCGCCACCCGCGGCGGGAACCGGAGCTGGAGCGGGCATCGGCACCGGCGCCATCGGGGCCGGCTGGGCGAGCGCCGGAGCGGCCGCGAGAATGATGGGAAGCATGAACGAGGCGCGCACCGGATCCTCCTGATTTACAGATAGGGGGTTGCCGTAGGGGGCGGTTTCATCGCGGAAATCACAGGGCTCGGCGAATGCCGGCGAACCCGAGCACGGCGCCCGGGGTGCGCACTAACGTCTCTTGTTGATTGACCATGTACCAGCCCTGGTTCGAGACCGTGGCGATCGGGCCCACGTCGAACTCCCAGTCGTCGCCGAAGCTCCTGCCGAACAGCAGCGAGCCCTCGGCGATCGCGGCCATCATGGACGCGGCCGCGGTCGCGGTCGTGCCGCTCGAGAACGCCATGTACTGGAGGTCGAGCTGGGTCGCGACGACGCCGGCCGCGACGCCCGCGCGGACGTGCCAGAGGTCCCACAACTTCCACGTGTAGTGCGCGCCGCCGAGCACACTGGCATCGCGGAACCGCGCCAGGTAGTAGCCATCGCCGAGCGGATCGGAGAGCTGGTCCATCGACGACGCGCCCCACTTGACCAGCATGTCCGCGGAGAACGCTCCGCGGCGGAAGACCTCGAGCTCGGCGCGCACGCCGATGCTGTTGCTGCTGCCGGCGGCGGCGCCGAACGTCAGCCAGTGGCCCGCCGGCTTCGGCTTCGTCGCGACCGGTCCGCGATCGTGGAGCACCATCGGTGCGAACAGGTCGCGCGTCGGCGGCGTCGCGGCGACGGCGACCGGTGCAGCGCGCGCGAGGGTCTCCGGAGGCGGCAGCTTGATGCCGTCGTCCGCCGTCCAGCTCGCGATCAACACACCCGCGCTCTGCGCATCGGGCACGGTACGTTCGTGGACCCGGCCGCGCTCGTCTTGCGCGTAGATGTAGAGCTGGCCGTCGGTCGGGATGATCCGGACGGTGAGCGGAATCTCGCAGCGCTCGTTCGCGAGCCAGCTCTCGACGGTCACGCGCACGGCGTCGGGCGCGCGCACGATCGTCACCGCGCACGGAGCCGGATCCGCAAACGCCGGTGCAGCGGCTGCGACGACAACGACGACCAGGTAGGCCAGAGCTCGCATCAACACAGGGGACACGCCGGCGACGCCCGGCCCGGACCGCAGCGTACCGCGCTAGAACATCGCCGGCGTGTACGTCTTGGTTGCCGCTGCTGGCAGATTCATCGGGTTGTCACATCACGAGTCGCAGGTCGCTAGGCGAGCGTCCCGGGATTCATGATTCCGCGAGGATCGAGCTCCGCGCGCAGCGCCCGCAAGTAGCCGTCGAGCTTCGTGGTCCGCGCGCCGAGCAGCCAGCCACCGGCCGCCTCGGCGACTTGCTCGATTCGCGCAACGTCGATCATGTGCGGCTCGGCGCCGAGTGTGAAGAACACCAGCCCGCCATCCGGATCGAAGCGCGAGATGTGCGCGCTCGCCGCGATGCCAAGTCTTGCCGCTTCCTCGACGACCGCGTGATACACGGCGCGCAGCTTCGTCGGCGTGCCCATGATCTGGAGCGCGGGGGCGGCGACCGGCGTCGGTTCTCCCGCGTGGAGCCGGCGCCACCACAGATCGGCGAGCGCGTGATCGGTCTCGCGTCCGCCCTCCGCGATCACCGCGCTCGTGATCAGGTCGCGGTCGCAGGCCGCGAGGTCGGTCGGTCCGGCGGTGCCGGCGCACAGTAGCGCTTCACCCGGTTCGAGGCGGAGGCCATCGAAGTGGCGGCCCGCTTCGATCGTGTCGTAGATCCGGAGGCCCGATGGCGTGGCTTCCTCGCGCAGCGCGAGGTAGATCGCATTGATCGCCGCGTCGATCGAAGGCAGCACGTACGCCGCGACAAGCCGCGCCTCGGGCTTCTTGTGGATCCGCAGCACCGCGCTCGTGATGAACCCGATCGTGCCTTCGCTACCGCACAGTGCGCGCGCGAGGTCCGGCCCGGTCGAGCGCCGCGGCGCGACGCGCG
This sequence comes from Deltaproteobacteria bacterium, assembly GCA_040004535.1. GTDB lineage: Bacteria > Myxococcota_A > Polyangia > Haliangiales > Haliangiaceae > JABFXX01. The sequence continues at coordinate 13,422 of JBDUAS010000068.1, read as the reverse complement.
TGTGGACCGTGCGGCCGTCCGCGAGCACCGCGGAGACGCCGACCACCGCTTCCTCGAAGAAGCCGTGGCGCGCGCTCGATTTGCCGGGCGTGCGCACCGCGATGATGCCGCCGAGCGACGACGTCAGGACGACCGGCGGGTAGTCGCCGATCGACAGGCCGCGCGGCGCGAGGATGCGCTCGAGATCGAGGCCGGTGATGCCGACCTGGGCGTGGACGAGCAGCGATTGCTCGTCGAGCTGGAGCACGTGATCGAGGCGCTTCGTCGACACGAACACGCGCTCGCGCTCGGTCCGATCGCGCCCCGGTGCCTCGGTGTGGCCGCCGGTCCCGACGGGGTGAACGGCGACGCCGAGCACGTTCGCGCGCCGGATCACTTCGGCGACCTCCGCGGCAGAGCCCGGTGTGATCCAGAGGCCCGCGCGCTCGTTGACCACGTCGTCGCGGACGTGGTCTTCGCCGACCGCGGCGATCATCTCGCTGCGCAGGCTCATCGCTTGAGGCCCATCTTGCCGGGGTTGAACACGCCGTCGGGATCGAGCGCGTGCTTCGCGGCCTCGAAGATCGCCATCGCCTCGCGGTGCTCGCCCGCCATGTACGGCGCCTTCAGCAGGCCAACGCCGTGGTGATGGCTGATCGTCGCGCCGACGCGCGTCGTTGCTTCCATGCCGTCGCGCCAGATCGCGTCGTACAGGCGCTCGGCGGCGTGCGTGTCCGCGGCGTGACCTGCGAACGTGAAGTAGATCGAGCAGCCGTCGGCGTACGCGTGAGAGAAGTGCGCCATCACGAGCGCGTGGCGGCCGATCGCTTCGCGCACCGAGTGATAGAGATCGAGCAGGCGCTCCCACGTCGAAGCGACCTCCATCGTGTCGACGAACGCGCCGTCGCGGAACACCGGCGACATCCGATAGCTCACCGCGTAGCGATGACGCAACCACGCCCAGCCGGGATCCTCGCCGCGATCTTGCGCGCCCGCCGCCTCGAGCTCGGCGAACGTCAACGCGGCTTCGACCTCGGTGCGGATCCGCGCGCCCTCGAGCCCGATCACCATCCGGCAGCCGCGGCGCGCGACCTTCTCGGCGACCCCGAACAGCTTGTTCGCCATCGCGCTCTTGCCGAGCGCGAAGTTCATCGCGCCGCGCCGCACGCCTTTGCCCTTCGCGAGGCCGATCAGCTTGTCGACAAAGCCGCGCTCTTCGCGCTGGAGCTCGGGCCACGCGGGCAACGCACCGGTCTCGACGCCGAGCACCGGCGGCGTCAGTACGTGGTCGGTCTCCGCCGGATCCTTGTGGCTCATCGAGTTGATGAGCGTGTCGAGCTCGTCGTAGAGCCGGACCACCGCGGGGCGCAGGCCCTTCTGGACGACGCGCCGGATCGCTTCGAGGCCGGCGGGAATGTCCTCGATCTCGAAGCCGCGGAACACGCGGAGCTGGGGCGCGGGATTGACTCGCAACCGCGCCGACGTGATCACGCCGAGCGTGCCTTCGCTGCCGCAGATCAACTGCGTCCAGTTCGGGCCACGCAACGCGCGAGTCGGGCCGTCGGTCTCGATGATGTCGCCGCGCCCGGTCACGACCGTGAGGCCCGCGACGCGATCCTCGACCTTGCCGTACTTGGTCGACAGCTGACCGGCGGCGCGAGTCGCGAGCCAGCCACCGACGGTGGAACAATAGATCGACGACGGGAAGTGCCCGAACGTGTAGCCGCGGCGCTCGAGCTCGCGCTCGAACCGCTCGCCGTTGAGGCCGGCTTCGACGTCGCACACGAGCTCGGCACGCGTGATCGAACGCAGCGTCTGCATCCGCTTCATGTCGATCGTGATGCCGCCGAGGATCGGCACCGCACCGCCGCACACGCCCGAGCCGCCGCCGTACGGGATGATCGGGATCCGGTGCTCGCGGGCGAGCTTCACGACCGCGACGATCTCGCGCACGTGCTCGGGCCACACGACCGCGTGCGGGCGGGCGCCGGGGCCGATGCCGTCGCGATACGCGATCAGGAGGCGTGGCCACATGTCGCGCGAGTAGGTGTCGAGGTCGACGGCGCGGGTCGAAACGCGACGCGGTCCGAAGATCGCCTCGAGGTCGCGTTGCAGGCGATCGACGTCCGCTACTGCGTGCACGCGCAAACCGTACCAAGTATGGTCGCGGCGTGACACTCCCCACCCTCGATCAAGTTCGAACGATCGCAGTCATCGGTGCCGGCACGATGGGACACGGGATCGCACAGGTCGCGGCGCAGGCCGGGATGTCGGTGCGGATCCAGGACACGCTGCAAGGGAGTGCGAAGGGCGCGATCGATCGGATCGCGAAGAACCTCGCGAAGGGTGTCGAGCTCGGCAAGCTGGCCACCGATGATCGCGACGCCGCGCTCGGCCGGTTGTCGGCGTTCGACGAGATCGTCGCGGCGGTCGGTGAAGCCGACATCATCATCGAAGCGGTGCCCGAGAAGCTCGAGCTCAAGCGCGAGATCTTCTCGGCGGTCGAGAAGGTCGCTTCGCCGAACGCGCTGTTCGCGACGAACACGTCGTCGTTGCCGATCGGCGAGCTCGCGAACGATCTGAAAGATCCGTCGCGGATGGTCGGCATGCACTTCTTCAACCCCGTTCACCTGATGAAGCTCGTCGAGGTCGTGCGCCACAAGAAGGCCGCCGAGGCCGCGGTCACGCTCGCGGTCGCGCTCGTCGAGAAGCTCGGCAAGACCGCGATCACCGTCAACGACTCGCCCGGGTTCGCGTCGAGCCGGCTCGGGATCGCGATCGGGCTCGAAGCGATGCGGATGGTCGAAGAAGGCGTGGCTTCGGCCGCCGACATCGACACCGCCATGAAGCTCGGCTACGGCCATCCAATGGGCCCGCTCGAGCTCACCGACCTCGTCGGTCTCGACGTCCGCCTCGGCATCGCCGAGTACCTCGAGCGCGCGCTCGGCCCGAGCTTCGAGCCGCCGGCGATCCTGATCGAGAAGGTCGCGGCCGGAATGCTCGGCAAGAAGACGGGCGCCGGGTTCTACAAGTGGGGCGCGGACGGCAAAAAGAGCTGAACGCGCTGCAACTCGCGATACCGCTCGCGGCTGATTCACCCCGCCGTCGGGTCTTGCTTGCTGGTCGCCGTCGCCACGCGTTACACGTGGCGGCGGGATGCGCTCCATCGTCGTCGTCGCGATCGCTCTAGGCGGATGTAGCTCGCCACCGTGTGGTGACGGGGTTTCGGCCGCGATGCTGTCGATGCAGAGCGCCGACATGACCGTCGAGATCACGACGAATCCGTATTCGCTCGCGGTCCGCGATGCGAATGGCGCCACGATCGTCGCGGACAGCACGTTTGGCTGGACGTCCGGCATCATGGGCATCAAGCCGGCGCTGTTCAACGGCTACGTGTTCCTCGCGCCGAACCTCGATCCTTATCGCGAGCAGCTGCGCGTCGTCGCGGCGACGCAGAAGGATCAAGAGATCGATGTCACGCTGCACGGTGACGACGACACCTGCATCACCGTCTCGCACCTGATCCGCGCGGGCGCGCTGCGAGTCGAGGCGCATCAAGAAAATCCGAAGCTGACGACCTGGGAGATCGGGTTCTCGTCGCCGACCGACGAAGCGTTCCTCGGGCTCGGCGAGCGCTACGACCAGGTCGATCACCGCGGCGTCGCCGTCTACAACTGGCCCGAGGAGGGCGGCTTGACGATGGGCGAGGACGTGCCTCCCGGGCCCGAGAATCCGTACCCGAACGGCGGGACGATGACGTACTACCCAATGCCGTTCTTCCTCTCGACGGCCGGCTACGGGTTCTGGCTCGACACGACGTACTTCAGCCAGTTCGAGCTCGCGACCGAGAAGGCCGACGCGTGGCGCGCGTGGACGACCGATCCGCACCTCGCGTTCGAGATCTACGTCCCGGTCGCGGGCGACGCGCGCCCGGCGCCGCTGCAAGAGCTCGACACGTTCACCGCGACGACCGGCCGGCCGATGATCCCGCCCGACTGGAGCTTCGGTCCGCGCCGCCGGATCAACCGCGAGACCCTGATCAACAACGTCCCCGAGATCCAGGCGATGCGCGATCAAGGGCTCGCGATCACCGCGGCCGATGACTCGCTCCACTTCCTGCCGAACGCGAGCGAGGTCGGCCAGGAGGACATCGTGCGCGCGTGGGTCCAGTCGGGCATCGCGCTCGGCTACAAGATGATCGGCTACTACAACCCGTACTTCTCGAGCGATCCGGCGAGCCCGCTCGCCGACATCGTCGCCGAGGGCGTCGCCAACAACTACTTCCTGAGGAAGCCGGACGGCACGCCCGGCGCCGTCACACTGATCAGCGGCGCGACGCTCACCGTCTACACGATGGACCCGACGTTCCCCGACGCGGTGACGTGGTTCACGAACCAGTTCAAGCGCGCGCTCGACCTCGGTTACTCCGGCTGGATGTACGACTTCGGCGAGTACGTCCAGCCCGACTGGACCGCGCACGACGGCTCGACCGGCCTCTCGCTCCACAACAAGTTCCCGGTGCTCTACGACCAGGCCGCGCACGACGCGCTCGATGCGATGGGCGTCGATTGGTATTACTTCTCGCGCTCCGGCTACACCGGCGCCCAACAGTTCGCGCCGATGACGTGGTCCGGCGATCCCGACGCCTCGTTCGGCCTCGCCGAAGGCCTCCCCGCGCAGGTCCGCGCCGAGATGACGCTCTCCGCATCCGGCGTCGCGCACGTCGGCTCCGACATCGGTGGCTTCAAGTGCCAGCACAACCTCGCCGACACCGCGAACGGCGAGCTGCTCGCTCGCTGGATCGAGGTCGGCGCGATGTCGTCCGACATGCACGACGAAGACGCGTGCTCGGGTGGCGGAACGAAGGCGACGATCTGGTCCTCGCCCGACGCCCAGACCGCGTGGCGCACCTACGCGAAGCTGCACACGCGGCTCGGCGCCTACATGTTCGCGCTCGCAACTCACGCGCACGCGACCGGCACGCCCGTGATCATGAGCCCGTGGCTCGTGCATCCCGAGCGCCGCGACCTCGCGAGCATCGATGCCGCGTTCTACTTCGGGCCCTCGCTGTACGCGGTGCCCGTCGTCACGCGCGGCGCGACCAGCGTCACCACGCTGCTGCCTCCCGGCGAATTCATCGATTGGCGCGACGGCACGCTCTACGACGGCGGCGCGAGCGTCACCCTGCCCGCTCCGCTCACCGAGCTGCCGCTGCTCCTCGTCGATGGCGCGTTGATCCCGATGCTCGATCCCACGATCGACACGCTCGCGATCGAGTCCTCCGCAACGGTCATCGGCCCGACCGACGTCGCCGATGTCTACGACGTCGTCGGCGCCGTCTCGCGTGCGACCGGCACGGCGACGTTCACGCTCGCCGATGGCAGCACGCTGACCGCGCACTACGACGGCTCCGCAATCGCGTGCACCGGCTGCACCGTCACGCGGCTCGGCCCGCGCGTGCAGCGCGTCCAGGTCACGGCGCCGACCGACCTCGTCGCCGGCGGCGTGGCGTTCCATTCGGTAGGCGTCACCCGCCGCCTACGCTGGGACCTTTACGTCATCGATTGAAGCAGCAGCAGCAGCAGCAGCAGCAGCAGCAGCATGCGCGCGTCTCGCGTAACAAGGCGCGGATCTCTCGCAAAGAAGCAAAGGGCTCGCGGAGCTCGAGGAGCAAAGAGCCGTTGCACCGATCGCCAGCCCAGAAGCGGACGTGCTCGGGTTCGCCGCTTCGCTTCGCCATCGCTGCGTACGCACAAGATCGCGCTCGCCGTCTCGCGCGCGACCGGCACGGCGACGTTCACGCTCGCCGACGGCAGCACGCTGACCGCGCACTACGACGGCTCCGCAATCGCGTGCACCGGCTGCACCGTCACGCGGCTCGGCCCGCGCGTGCAGCGCGTCCAGGTCACGGCGCCGACCGACCTTGCCGCCGGCGGCCTCACGCTCCAGTCCGTCGGCGTCACGCGCCGCCTGCGCTGAGACGTCTACGTCATCGATTGACGCTGCTGCACTCGCGCAGCAATCCGAACTGGCGCGGCGGCCGCCCCGCTTGGCGTGGATCGCGCTCGCCGTCTTCTCGCTGTTAGGCATCGTGCTAACCGCCGACGAGCTGATCTAGTTGCTCGCGCGGAGCTCACCGCGCGCGAGTCGAGATCGCGGGCTCACTTTCCTTGGAGAGTCGTAGTGCTCGTCGGATCAACTGATCGAGCGACGCATCGTGCGGCAACTGGCGCACCGCTTCTTCGACGTACGCGCGCGCATCGGCCACGGTAAAGCCCAGCTGCTTCAGCGCCTGGGCCGCCTGGGTCCTCTTGACGGTCGCGTCGTAGCTGGACGGCGCACCGTGCCGGAGCTCGGTGTGCCCCACGTGGGCCGATCCGTCAGATCGAGATCCGCCGCATCCGGCTCGACGGCGCCGTTCGTCCACTCGACCTTCAGGTTCGGTGCAAGGCCGGCGATCCCGAGGCGGCCGTCGTGCAGAGCGCGATGATGACCGCTGGACAGCAGCGTCAGATTTTCGGCCTCGTGCCCACCGCCGAGATGGCGCGGCACGATGTGATGGACATCGATGTGCCGCGCCGCGCGACATCCCGGCACCGTGCAGCGCTTGCGATCGCGAAGCGTCACGAACCGGCGGACCTTCGGTGCGACATCTTGCACGGCGGTGCCCGGCTCGCGATCGGAGCCGAGTCGCTGCGCGTCGCACTCGACGATCGCGAGCTCGGTCGCGCTGATCGCGAGCTCGCGGCCGCCACCGTGCTGCCATGCTTGCGAACAAGCTTCGCAGACGGTCGTGAGAACTTGATGGCGTGCCCGCCCGCCGTCGTCGGCAGCGTCGTGACCGTCGAGGATCGAATCGCACATCGCGGACACGAGCGCGTCATCATCGAGTTGGCCGCCGCATTCATCCGCGAGGATCTGCTGGACCTGGCGCAGGCGCGCGAGCGTCGCCGTCGAGATCTCGAACCTCACGATCTGCGGCTTCAGATCCGGCACCGGCGGATCGGTCGGCAGATCACCGCGACGCCGGCCCGCGACGAGGTCTTCGATCTGGCGCACGTTCTTGCCGCGTGCCGCATCGATCCAGTCGGCTTGCGTCTTCGCGGTCGCGACCCGGGTGAGCTCCTTGATCGCGGAGTAGCTCTGCGCGCCGCTCGCGAGCGCAGCGTGCACGAGCGGCAACTCGTCGAGCGCCATCGCGACGCGAACGCGCTCCTTCGCCGCCTTCGGTCCATACCCCAAGACTTCTTCGAGGTACTCGAGCAAGGACGCCTTGCCGAGCTGCCGCCAGATCTCGCGCCGCACGACCGCGCACAACAGGATCGCTTCTTCGGCATCGAGGGCGCGTTGCCGTTGTGCGAGCGCACGTAGCTCGCGATCGATGTCTTGCCAGCTCCTCCGCTCGTCACCCGTGAACACATTGCCCATCGTCTCCACACGCCGTTGCATCGCGATCTCCTGGTTGGATGATCGTTCATAGCACCTGGTTTTTCGGCACTGTCGCGTGCGTTCTCGACGACGAATTGCTGTGCGTTGCATACCGAACGAGTGCAACGCGCATTCGTGCAGCAGCGGCAACGTCATCGCGTTTGATGAAGAGCGTGCGGCGAAACGTTCGACGCAGCCGCGCGCGCGCGCCAAATCAGTCAAGCGAAAATCGTCACACGAGCGCAGAAAGTGCCAGAGGAGATCGTCGTGCGCGATCGAAACGTATGTTCCGCGGCACCGTATCGCATCGCACCGCACCGTGCGGTCGCTCGGTGGGAGCGAGCTCGCGTTCGCCGGCCCCACGTGGGGCTACTTCGCGAGACGACGCGAGCACCGCGCTTGAGCGATGTCCGTGCTGGGCCTCTTTCGATCCCGATCGCGCGACGCAGCGCCGGATCGATTTTGTCGATCTCTAGCAGGACCAATGCGTGACCTAGCCGCGCGTGGGACTGCGAACGTTGACGGTTGAAAGCATCTCCGGATCCGGAAGGCCGAAGGCTGAAACGCTAGCGGTGGAGCTGTGGAGCGTGTGGGCGGGCGCGCAAGCCAGCCACGTCGCACAACGACTCGCGGCCGTCCAAGTCGCGGCCGGCAACCGCCGTCCGAATGCGGGCGTTCTCGCCGAGCGCTCGCGCGGTTGTCCGCGGCGACGTCACGCTCCACAGCCACGTGCGCTTGTTCACGCGGTGCGGTGCGCCGGCGTTCGGGAGCCGGCAGGGCGATCTGGCGACCGATGCAACCGCGCGGCCTGTGCCCCACGTGGGCTGCAGTCGGAAGGCTGCGCGCCCCGAGCCGTGCGCGGCAGGCTTGACGAACAGCGCTGGGCGCGCTGCCACGAGTGAAGCGTCGAGCGGTACAAGCGATCGCGTTCGGGATATGGCTCGTCGCGGCGTGCGGCGCGGCCAACACGGACGGGATTACCTTCACGACGAGCGGCGTGCCTGCGTTGTTCGACGCGAAACTCGATGGCGGCACGTGGCAGACGTTCAAGCCGAAGTTCATCGACGCAGGAAACGCGACGTTCAACGTGCCGACGTTCCTGTCGACGATCGATGCAATGTTCGTGTGCGAAAACTCGGATGGAACCTTCAACGCTCACGAAACACGTACGACGGACGCTGATGACTTGGGCGCCTATTGCGACGTGACCGTCCCGCGCGAGCAACTCACCGTCTCCCTCGTGGAACCGGAATTGGACGCGTCGTTCGATGCCTACGACTTCCACTCGGTCACTCGTCAATCGAATGAACAATTCTCGATCCAAGTGCCCATCCCGAAGGTCGATGTCATCGTCCACGATTCGACGCGGCTCGCGCTGCTCCGCAATGTCGACACGAGGGATGGTCCCAGTGACATCACGGTCGACATGGCGAGTGCACCAGCGATGCGAACGGGTCACTACACCTACGATCCACCCGACTCCGACGAGACGCTCGGCGATCTCAACCAATTCGCGACCGCAAACGGCACGAGCACCGCGTTCTTCTATGTCGGCGTCGGGTCCTATCGCCTCCCCGACAGCTCACTCGTCGCGCCGACGGACATCGCATACGCGGAAGTCGATGCGTCGAGCTCGGTCTCCGGCCGTCGCGTCTCCAGGACCAACCCCGATCCCGACGCGCCGTTCGCCACGCATTGGCTGCCCCGCATCACCGGAACGATCGATCGCAGCCGAACCGCCGCTGCTTTTGATCCATTCGACGTCCCGTACGATTTCATCGGTGTCGATTGTCAAGCGACGAGCGGTTACGAGGGTCTCTCGATCACTGGCGCGTACCGTGACATTCGCGCCGACGACATTGCCTTCGACGAGGATGTGCCGGGTTGGCGATGGTCGATCACCGACGATCATCGCGTGTGTGGCGGAAGCCTGGGCGAGATGCCCGACGCCAACACGTACTCTGACACTTACTTCGAGGTGTACGGCCCTACACCCTCTTCAGCAGCCCCTTCAGGTTCGCACTGCTTTGTCCCTTCGCGACCTGCGCGAGCTCGTAGGCGTAGGTAGGAAACGGCTCGGCGCGCTGGATCAGGTGCACGTGCGCGCCGAGCGCCGCGGGCATCGCGAGATCGAGCTCCCAGATGTCGCCGACGACCAAAGTCTCGGCGAGCGGGAACTGGGTCGCGCACAACGCCTCGAAGTACGCACCGCGGCGTAGATAGATCGGGCGCGCGACGCCGTCGATGCGGACGCCGGGTGCGAGCTGATCGAACTGCGCGCGCTGCGCGGCGGTCGCCGGCGAGTCGACGAGGAGCTCCTTGACGAGGAACTTCTGCGCGCCACCGAAGACCTGGATCTGATCCTTCTTGTGCGGCGTCTTGTGAAACAGATCCTGGATCCGGTTCGAGATCTTGGTCGCGTCGGAGTTCGAGATGAACGCGACCTGGACCTTCTTCTTGAGCAGCGCCTCGATCACGTCGTGCATCTCGGGCCGGAACGGCGCGGTGTTCTGCTCGTAGACCTTCGCGAACACGTCGGGCGCTGATTGCTTGCGCTCGCGATACAGGAGCGCGGCGGCTTCGCCGGCGAGGATGTACGGATCGGCGCCGGCCGGCGCGGTCGACGGCGCGTTCATCAGGTTCCAGCCGGCGTTCGGCGATGCCTTGGTGATGCGAGCCTTCGCTGCTTCCCATGGCTTGTCGTCGGCGCCGATCGCCGCCCGGTAGTCGGCGAGGAACTTGGCCTGCACCTTGTCGACCTGCGTGCAGGTGCCATCGAAGTCGAAGATCACGTGCCGAATCCGCGGAGCCATCGCGCGGACGTTAACTCAGCCGGCGTCGCTCTTCGACATGTCGGCGACCAGCTTGCGCATGAACAGCTCGATGTTGCGGCGCAGCGCGGGGTCCTCGCACACCGGGAGCGCACGCCGCCAGGTCTCGACCGCGCGCGCGTACAGGCCCTGGCGGAAATAGAGATACGCGAGCCGGGTCAGCGCCGGGAAGTACTGCGGCTGGAGCTCGACCGTCGCCTCGTACTCGTCGACCGCCTCGGTCCAGCGCGACGCGCGCTGCAGCATGTTCGCGAGCATGAAGTGGAGCTTCGGGCTCGAGGGATCGGCGACCAGCGCGCCGCGTAGGCGCTGGATCGCACCGTCGATATCGCCCTGGTGATAGCGCGCGATCGCGTCGGCGAGCACGGCCTCGTGATCGACTCGATCTTCCGGCGACAGGTCGCGCAGCAGCCGGTGCAGCCGGCGCGTATCCATCGGCTTCTCGAGGTAGCCATCGGCCGCATGGCGCTGGAGGACGTCGTCGGGGACCTGGCCCGAATCGATCACCGAGGTCGTCACGACCACGCGGGTCCGCACGAGTCGCTTGCTCTTCTTGATCGCGCGGCACAGCTGGAGGCCGTCGATCTCGGGCGCCGCGATATCGGCGAACACGAGATCGAACATCACGTGCGTCAGCATCTCGACCGCTTGCTTGCCCGACGAGCACGCCTGGCACTCCCAGCCGAGCTTCTCGAGCTCCGCCACCAGCTGGATTCGCCCGGGCGGATCGGGATCCACGACCAGCGCGCGGATCGGCGCGCCCGGCTCGGGCGATGCGAGCCGCGAGCGATCGAGATCCTCGACGATCACCATCGTGCTCTCGAAATTGCCCTCGCGCTCGTCGGTCGAGGTCACGTTCGAGACGTGCCAATCGCCGGTCAACGTCGATGCGGCCGGGCCGTCTTCCGGCGGTAGCTCGTCGTCGTCCTCGATGTTGCGCGACGCATCCTCCGCGAGCGCGCGCTGAGCGAGCCGGTGCTCGTCGTTCGAGGGCGCGCGCTCACCGTCGGGATGGACGATCGCGAGAAACGTCTCCGGTCGTACGGCCTCGGGTCCGGCCAAGAAGTGCTCGCCATCGCGCCACGCGCGAAACGCTTTCCGGATCGTGCGCGCGAGCGTGATGTCGAGCGCGATCCTGAGCTCGACGTTCTTCGCGCGTGCCGCCCCCAGCTCGCGCGCCGGCACGATCGCGTCCTCGGGCCGCGCCGCCGCGACGACCAGCGTGTGGTCGTCCTCGAACACGACGAGCGCGTTGAAGATCCGCGCCCACTCGATCGAGACCTGCTCGAGCACGTCGAGCCGGATCGTCGATTCGTCGAAGATGATCGCCGGCCAGCCGGTCTGGACCGCGAGTGCAGAGCAGAGCTGGCGCTCGGACGCGTAGCCGAGGGCGTACAGCTCCGAGGCGACGGGGTGCCTGCCGCTCTGCCGCGCGAGCGCGTCGGAGAGACCGCTCGCGTCGATGGCGCCCATCGCGATCAGCAACTGGCCAATGGAGCCGCGCACGCTTCGAAAAGCGTATCAGCGCAACCATTCGAAATCTCGTGAACGCATCATCTACGAACCGGCTACACAGGCTTCCTGTCCGGAAGTCCTCACGATTTGACTGGAACTGGCCAGGAGCGCTGGTATCCTTCGCTCCCCACGCTCCGCGTGGTGTGACACCCTGGCGCAGCTCGGCGGCTATCGAGAACCTCCCAATAGCGAACCAAGCTCATGAAATCTGACCAGATTCAGGGGATCGCCGGATAGCTGGCACCAGCATTGCTCATGGCTGGGCCTGGAGATGTGAAATGTCCAACGAATTCAAGATCGGCGAGAAGGCTGTTTACCCCGCCCATGGCGTGGCGGAGGTGATCGGCATCGAGAAGAAAGAGATCAACACCACGGTGTGCTCTTTCTACGTCTTGAAGGTGCTGGCGACGGGCATGCAGATCCTGGTTCCGAGGGAAAAAGCCGATCAAGTCGGCCTCCGCCCCGTCGCGACGTCGTCCGAGATCGAAGAAGTGTTCGACATCCTCCGCGAGAAGGATGTCCACATCGACAAGCAGACCTGGAACCGCCGCTATCGCGGGTTCATGGAAAAGATCAAGACCGGCTCGCTGTTCGACGTCGCCGAGGTCTATCGCGATCTCTACCGCTTGAAGAGCAGCAAGGTCCTGTCGTTCGGCGAGCGCAAGATGCTCGACAACGCGAAGCAGCTGATCGTGAAGGAGCTCGCGGTCGCCCGGAAGTGGACCGAAGAGAAGGTCGAGAGCGAGCTCGAAAAAGCCTGCGCCTGAATGCCGTTGAATCGCGCGAGCGGCCCGTGGTAGGGCAAGCCCGCATGCAGGTTCACGTCGCGAAGGCAGAGATCTGGACGTTGCCCGTGGACGCCATCGTCAACCCGGCGAACTCGCTGGGCATCATGGGCGGTGGCATCGGTGGGGCGCTCCGTCGCCAAGGCGGTGACGTGATCCAGCAAGCCGCGATGGCCGCCGCGCCGATCGCCGTCGGAGCCGCGCTGGTGACGACCGCTGGCCAGCTACCCGCGAAGAACGTCATCCACGTCCCGACGATGGAAGAGCCGGGCATGGTGATCGGCGCCGAGAACGTCCGCCGCGCCGCGCGCGCCGCGTTGATCGCCGCCGATCGCAACGGTTTCAAAGTCATCGCGATCCCCGGCATCGGCACGGATCTCGGTAATGTTCCGATCGACGAAGCCGCTCGCGCGATCGTCGAAGAGGTCCGCGCGCACCGCCGCCCGAACCCCGAGACCATCTACTTGGTCGACACGAACGAGTACATGATCGCCGCGCTCGAAGACGCACTTCGCAACGCGCAAGCAAACTTGTAAGGGCCGATCACTCCACCGAAAATCGCGGCCCAAATCAGGGGCAGAGCGATTGACCACCGAGGCCGGCGCCATATACTGCGCTCGCTTTGCAGCTACAAGCGTACTTGCCGGCTGGCGTCGCCATCGTGCTCGCGCTTGCCTTCTGCGGCTTGTTCACCGCGCTCGCGGTGTTGATCGGCCCGAAGGCGAGCAATCCCGTGAAGCTCCAGCCGTTCGAATGCGGCTCCGAGCCGATCGGATCACCGCGCGGGCGCTACTCCGTCCGGTTCTACCAGGTCGCGATCCTGTTCCTGGTGTTCGATATCGAGGCCGCGTTCATGTACCCGTGGGCGGTCCTCTACAACAACC
>JBDUAS010000273.1:0-9162 GCA_040004535.1 Deltaproteobacteria bacterium | reverse complement strand
AATGGCAGCGCGGAGTAGATCGACGAGCCGGGCTTGCCCCGGCGAGGCAGCGCTGCCGAATGGCAGCGCGGAGTAGATCGACGAGCCGGGCTTGCCCCGGCGAGGCAGCGCTGGCGAATGGCAGCGCGGAGTAGATCGACGAGCCGGGCTTGCCCCGGCGAGGCAGCGCTGGCGAATGGCAGCGCGGAGTAGATCGATTCGACGAGCCGTGCGGTCAGTCGTGTGCTTACGCGACGTGCGTGAGCTTCTTCGCGTTCTCGAGGCCGAGCTTGCGCGCCTGGACCGAGAGCTGCGCGCCGTAGGCGAACGCATCGGCAGTCAGCTGCGCCCAGTTGTGGACGGCGCCCTGCGCGCGCGTGACGAGCTGGCTCTCCATCGCCGCGTACTCCTCGGCGAACGAGGTGATCCGGCCGTAGGCGTCCGCAATCATCTGGTGGAACGCCTGCTGGCCCTGGGTCCACGCGTTCATCGGGTCGAAGCCCGCGAACGGGTTCGCGAACGCGCCATTCGGGAACGGCGGCGACGGGAACGGAGTGGAAGCGGTGGTCTTGGTCTCGGTCTTGGTCTCGGTGGGCATGATTGGTTCCTTGTTGGAAGCAACCTAAGGTCGGCGCGGGCCACCGTCAAGATCGATTTTGTGCAATGCACAAATTATTGCTCGACCCAGTCGCGGCGAATCTTCCGCGATGCAAGGATGAACAGGGCCGTCGCGAGGACGTAGAACCCGAGCCCCGTGTAGATCGCATAGCGCAGGGATTCGGCGCCATAGTGCGGCTTGAGCGCGTCGGAGACCGCACCGAAGTAGTACAGCCCGATCGCGATGCCGATCAGGTTGTTGATCATGAGGAACATTGCCGATGCGGTCGTCCGCATGTGAGCGGGTACCAGATGTTGCACCGCGGCGAGGATCGGGCCGAGCCACATCAGGTTGAGCCCGGTCGGGATCAGGAACAGCGGGAACGCGGCGGCCGGAGAGGACAGATTCACCGCGACGAAGAAGCAGGGCAGCGCGATCATGAACGCGATCGCGGGGATCAGCGGATACGCACGACGGTCCGCCCTGCCCGCGCGATCCGCGAGCACGCCGCCGCCGAGGATGCCGAGGCAGCCGCCGAAGAACGTGATCGCGGCGTAGTACCAGGCAGTGTCGGTGTACGACAGGTGCAAGCTGCGGCCGAAGAACGACGGTAGCCAGAACGCGAGGCCGTAGCCGCACACCGACGACGATGCGGCGCCGAACGCGAGTAGCCAGAACGTCGGCTTCTTCGAGACGACCGCGAACACGTCGCGGGTGGTCGCTCGCGGCGGGGTGGTGACGTTGCCCTCGTAGCCGCCGCGCTTCGGATCGCGCACGATCAGCCGGAAGATCGGCGCGAGCACGAGGCCGGCGAGGCCGACGATGATGAACGCGGCACGCCAGTTGATGGCCTTGGCGATCAGGCCGCCGAACAGGATGCCCCCCGCGCCGCCGATCGGAATACCGAGCGAATACACCGCGAGCGCGCGGGCGCGCTGCGACTTGGGAAAGTAGTCGGAGATCATCGAGTACGACGGCGCGACGCCACCGGCCTCACCGACGCCGACGCCGACGCGCGCGAGGAACAGCGCGAGGAAGCTGCTGGTCAGGCCGCACAGTGCCGTGAACCCGCTCCACAGCGCGAGCGCCAGCGTCATGATGTTGCGGCGCGAGCCGCGGTCCCCCCACGACGCGATCGGCAGTGCCATCGTCGAGTACAGCAGCGCGAACGCGAGCCCGCCCATGAGGCCGAGCTGACTATCGGTGAGCTTGAGCTCGGCCTGGATCGGCTTCGCGAGGATCGCGAGGATCTGACGATCGACGAAGTTCAGCGTGTAGACCACGACCAGGATGCCGAGGACGTACGTGCGGTACGCCTTCGACGGCGCGTCGCTTGGAGCCGGCTCCGGCATGTGGACCGCAGTCGCGGTCGGAAGGTCGGCTGCCATAGGAGGTGGGGATACAGCCGGCTCGAGGGTGGGTTGCGATGCCGTTGCCATCTTCGACGCGATAGCAAGATCGTCTACTGCATTGCAACATAAATCTTGCTACTTTTGTTGCTTTGCAACATGTGGTAGCTAGCGAAGCATGGACACGAGCACTGCTGTCGAAGTACCGGCACCGCACGTGGCGACCCTCGATCAGGTCGTACGTGATCACATCCTGCATGTTCTCGCGGTTCACAGTAACCACAAGGCCCGTACCGCCCAGGCTCTCGGCATCGATCGCACGACCCTCTGGAAGAAGCTCCGCGAGTACGGCCAGCCGTAGTCTCGACGGCCAGCCGTAATCTCGTACTCGTGCACGTGTCTCGTGCTCTTCAGGTCTTCTTCTTCGTCGTCGTCGCGGATCGCTTCGCCGGCCTACTCGCGATGCTCTCTCGCACCGCCTGCTTCAGCTCTTCGAGCTCTCTCCGCATCGCCGCAACATCATCACTCTTCCCGCCATTCGACTCCGGGTGCGGCTCGTGTGCATCCCCATTCGCTGTCGGCACATCCACCGGCATCGGCCCCGGCGGATACGGCGACGGGGGTGCCGGATAGCTCCCTCCGCCGTATTGCTGCTGATACGGCTGCGCGAACGGCGAGCCCATCCACATCCGTGCGATCGCATCCGTCGCCGCCATCGGGATCTGCGCGAGCGGGTTGTACTGCGTGATCGACTGAACGCCGCGCTTCGCTTGCAGATACAGGTCGAGCGCGCTCGTCACGTAGCGGCTGAAGAACTCGGCGAGCGAGTCATCCGACAGCCGGATCATCTGGGTGAGCAACTGCACGGGCAGAAACTTCGCCGCGTTGCCGGCCTCGAGCACGACCTGGACCAGCGTCGCCTGGGTCAGGTCCTCGCCGTTCTGCGCGTCGACGACGCGGACATCGACGCCGGTTCTCACCTTCGCCGCGAGCTCGTCCAGCGTGATGTAGCGACTATCTCCCGTGTCGTAGAGCCGCCGATTGCCGTACTTCTTGATCAGGACCGTCGCCACGCCCGCACCTTACGGGGACCGTTGCCGCACTGCAAGCAGGCTTTTTGTTGCGATGCAAAAGAACGCTTGACAGATCCACATCACGGTCGCTAGCGTGCCCGCCATGTCGTCCCGGTTCGCCACCTTTGCGTTGCAGTGCAGCATGGCGGCGGTGATCTGGTCTGGCAGCGCGTGTGGCAACGGTGGCGGTGAGGTCTGCACGATGGACAGTCAGTGCGCCTCGCACTTCTGCCGCGCCGACGGCACCTGCGGCCCCGCCGAGAGCGATGGCGGCGGAAGCGACGGCAGCGGCAGCGGTTCCGGCGACGCTGGCTCGATGGGCCTGTGCGCGCCGAACCATGACGGCATGATCAGCGCGAACGAAGTCCCGCTCGCGGCCGGCAAGATGGCGAACTACCGGGTCGCGACGAGCGCGACCTGGAACACGGCCGGCACCGCGGGCAGCGGCGGCATGCGGACGTGGACCCTCGCCGGCGCACTCGCGAACGACGCCGACGCGCCGGTCACGCTATCGGCCCCGACCGGCACGTGGTGGGCAGGTGACTCCGGCTTCGCGACCGCCACATATTGGACGACGCTCCAGGCCGGCTCGGATCTGATCGGCGTGTTCCACGTCGACAGCACCGGGGTCACGCTGCTCGGCGTCGTGTCGCCGACCGGCAGCTATCCGTACACCGAGATCACCTACGACCCGCCGGCGCGGATCCTCGCGGTGCCGTTCGGCGCAGCCGCGACGTGGACGTCGTCGAGCACGGTCTCCGGCTACGTCAGCGGCAGCGTCGTCAACTACACCGAGAAGTACGTCTCGAACGTCGATCTGACCGGCACGATGGCGACGCCGTACGGCGACTTCCCGGTGCTCCGCGTCGGCACGGTTCTGACGCAAGCGGTGCTCGGGACCAGCAACGTCTATCGCACGGTGCGCTCGTACGCCTGGATCGCCGAATGCTTCGGTTCGGTCGCGACCGCGACCTCGTCTGACAATGAAACCAACGCGGAGTTTAGCAACGACGCGGAGGTGCGGAGGATCATCCCGTGACACGGGAGGTCTCGGTTCGCAGATCGTGTACGAGCACGTGTCACGTATCACGTGCACGGTCCGCAGCTCTGGTTGCGCTGTCCACGGTCTTCGTCGTCGCGCTCGCCGGTTGCCCGAGCTTTCACGCGGGTCCCCTGCCGGGTGCGCCGGCCGACGCGACGTTCGTCGATGTCGATGGCATTCACGTTCGTTACCGCGAGCTGGGCTCTGGCCCGGCGGTCGTGCTGCTCCACGGCTACGGTGCATCGCTCGACAGCTGGATCACCGTGCAGCCGATCGTCGCCGCGCACCACCGGGTGATCGCGATCGACCTCAAGGGCTTCGGCTGGACGAGCCGGCCCGAGGGTGACTACTCGCCCGCCGCCCAGGCGCAGCTCGCGTGGCACGTGCTCGACAAGCTCGGTGTCGACCAGGTCGCGATCGTCGGCCACTCGTGGGGCACGTCGGTCGCACTCTCGATGGCGGTCGCGCATCCGGAGCGCACGCTGCGGGTCGCGCTCTACGACGCGTACGTCTACGACGATCAAGTCCCGAGCTTCTTCCGTTGGGCGCAGACCTCGGGCCTCGGCGAGCTGTTGTTCTCGCTGTTCTATACGGAGCGGATCGAAGATCGCGCGCCCCTCGCGTACTACGACGAGCGCTGGGTCACGCAAGCGCGCGTCGACCGCGTCGAACGCGACCTCGATCGCCCCGGCACGACCGCCGCCGCACTCGCGGTCGCGCGCGGCCACCACTTCGCGTCGTTGCACGAGCAGCTCCGCACCTTCACCCGGCCCGTGCTGCTCCTGTGGGGCGCCGAGGACGAGGTCACCCCCATCGCGTTCGGCCACCGCCTCGTCAACGAGCTGGTGAACGCCAAGCTCGACGTCTACGAGCACTGCGGCCACATCCCGATGGTCGAAGCACATCACGCGTCGACCCGCGACCTCGTCGAGTTCCTCGATCAAGATCGTGCGCTCCCGGAGTCGACGCCTCCGCCATCGGCCGTGACACCTCCAGCAGGTGGCGAGAGCGGTGGCGGCGGTGGCGGCGGCGGGACCGGCCGTGTGGTCGCGACCGGCGACGCTCCAGCCGCGCCGCAAACGCGAACGTCTCCTGCCGAAGTTGCCGACCACGATGCGCCGGATGGCGCCGCACACGATCCCGACGTGCCGGTCTCGAAGCTCCCCGCTGGCTTCGGCCCGCCGCCGATCGACGATGCCCAGAAGCTCCCGCTCGGCGCCGACCTCGCATCGCTCGGGGCCGAGCTCACGCCGCGCCTGTACGCTGCTCCGCGCGAGCACGTCGAGCTCGTCGCCCACGGCTCGCTCCGCGTCCGCGAGGCCGCGCTCTACAACCTCGATCTCGATCGCGGCCTCGACCCCACCGGCAAGCCACTCTTCCCGGTCCCGCTCGGCGGCGGCCAGGAGCTCACGAGCGGCGACCTTCGCGCGCGCACCGATCTCGCGATGTACGCGCCGGGGGTCGGTGTCGCGGTCAAGGCCCGCATCGATTGGCTCGACAACATCGCGCTCGGCGGCGAGCCGGATCTCGCCGGTGGCGCGCCCGCGACGAGCGGCGGTCAGCGCCCGACCACCGTCGTCATCAAGCGTGCGTGGGGGGAAGCCCTCACGCCCGCCGGCACGCTCGCGGTCGGCCGGATGGGCGCGCACTTCGGGCTCGGCATCGCGGCGAACGGCGGCGACTGCGAGGACTGCGATCACGGCGACTCCGCCGATCGCGCCGCGTTCGTCTCGCCACTGTTCGGCCACCTCCTCGCCATCGCGTACGACATCACGTCGTCGGGGCCGTTCACGCAGAGCAAGGATGGCGGCCGTCCGATCAACCTCGAGCCAAGTGACGCCGTCGCTGGTCCCACGCTCGCGATCCTGAAGGTCCACTCGCCCGCCGCGCTCGCCCGCCGCGCCGCCGCCGGGATGACGAGCGTCGAGTACGCGGTCTACGTCTCGCATCGCACGCAGGATCGCGACGTCCCCGCATCGTACTTGCCGACCGCCGCACCCGTGGCGACGTACACGAGCGACGACCTGACCGCCCGCGGGTTCTCCGCGACCGGCACCGGCGGTTGGTTCCGGATCTCGTCGGAGCGGTTCCGGCTCGAGGCCGAGCTCGCATATCTCTCCGCGAACCTCGCGCAGCCTTCGCTGATCCCCGGTGCCGCGATCACCGAGCCCGTGACGTCGAGCCAGCTCGGCCTCGCCGTCGAGAGCGACCTGAATCTCGGTCCGGGCCGGATCGGCTTCGACCTCGGCTACGCGAGCGGTGACAGCGCTCCTGGCTTCGGCGCGTTCCCGCAGCCCGGCCAGACCACGACCATCCCGGGCCAGCTCGACGGCCCGCAGGCGAACCTGCCCGGCGATCACACCGTCGACAACTTCCGGTTTCATCCCGACTACCACATCGATCAGATCCTGTTCCGCGAGATCATCGGGACGATCACCGACGCGTTCTACCTGCGCCCGCACGCGCGGATCACGCTGTTCGAGGTCGGCGGCGGTCACCTCGAAGCCGGCGCCGCGCTGATCGCATCGTGGGCCGTCGAGGCCACGTCGACCCCGAGCGGCAAATCCGCTCTCGGCATCGAGCTCGATCCAGAGCTGCGCTACGCGAGCCGCGATGGCTTCGCGCTGACCCTCGACTACGGCGTCCTCGCACCCGGAGCGGCGTTCGATAACACCACGCTGAAAGCACAACCCGCACAGTCGTTCCGCGTGCGGGCGGGGTTCGCGTTCTGATGCGCACCGCACTCGTCACACTGCTCGCCGCGTGCAGCGTCAACATGACGCCGCAACCCGATCCGACCCCTGCCCTGCCCTCGTGCATCCCGAATCGCGACGGCCAGATCACCGCCGGGGAGCTGCCGATCGCGCTCGGTGCGACGGTCAGCTACTACGCCGGCACCAATCGCACCGTGAACCTCACGCCCGCGAACGGCGTGTTCGATCTGGCGAAGGAGTCTCCCGACGATACCGTCGTCGCGCTCGGCCCGGTCGAGCTCGCCGCGCAGTGGTACGCCGATCAATTCCCGACCGGCCAGTTCGTCGTCGACGCCGGCAGCGGTCTCGATGGCATCTATCATCAGGACGATCGCGCGCTGTGGCTCGACGGCACCGCCTCGCAGGAAGAGACGCCGGCCGCCGGCAAGACCTTGATCCGTTACGCCGATCCGATCGCGCTGCTCCGGTTCCCGCTCACCGACGGGTCGAGCTACTCGACGACCGCGGCGATCTCCGGCGCGACGATTGCGGGGCTACCGTTCGTCGGCAGCGATGAGGTCGACGTCGATGTCACTGCTGCCGCGCGGCTCGACGTACCGTACGTCCAGTTCTCGCCGGTGCTGCGGGTGCGCACGCATGTCACGCGCACGCCATCGACCGGGACCCCGGTGATCGGCAAGCGCACGACCCTGTTCATGTTCGAGTGCTTCGGCGAGGTTGCACGCGCCGAGAGCAAGCAAGACGAAACCGCCGAGGACTTCACGACGGCCGCATATCTGCGCCGGTTCGCACTCGGCCAGGAGGCACACTAAAATGTGGAACGCGTGGAAAAAAGGCTTCGGGGCGTGGGAGCAAGCGACCACGCAATTCGCGACGCAGGTGCTCCGGAACCCGAGCGTGATCGGGCCCGCCGGCGCGATGTTGTCAGCAGCGCTGCGCACGAAGGCCGCGACCGATCGCGTGCTCGAGCACACGTGGTCCGCGTTCGGGTTGTCGACGCGCCGCGACCAAGAACGCACGCTGCACCAGCTCAACCAGCTCCAGAGTCGGCTCTACGATCTCGAAGAGCAACTGCTCGCCAAGAAGGGCTCGTAGCCATGGACGTCTCGCACCTGACCGAGCTCGCACCCGCGCCGCAAGCCGTGTTCTCGCGGCTGCCGACCCATCGCCACCGCGTTCGCTTCCAGGTCCGCACCGGCACCGCGTGGACGCCCGTGACGTGGGGCCAGTTCGCCGTGCAGATCCGCGGCGTCGCGCGCTGGTTGATCGAGAAGGAGCTCGAGCCGGGCGATCGGATCGCGATCTACGCGCAGAACTCCGTCGCGTGGGCGAGCGCGGCGCTCGGTGCGCAGGCCGCCGGTGCGGTGTTCGTGCCGATCTATCCCGCGTCGACGCCGGAACAAGTCGCGTACATCCTCGAGCACGCCGAGATCAAGTACGTGTTCGTCGCGGGCGCTGACCTCGTCGGCAAGCTCGAGAAGGCGCGTGCGCTCGTCGCGCACGCGCCGCAGGTCGTCGATCTCGACGGTGCCGCGTGGGCGCCCGATGCATCGCTCGGGGAGCCGGCCTCGATCCGTGCCGCGGCCGCACGCGATGCGGCGGCACCCACGCTCGTCGATGCGCGACTCGGCGCACTCGATCTCGATCAGCCCGCGCAGATGCTCTACACCAGCGGCACCTCGGGCAATCCGAAGGGCGTCCCGCTCACCCATCGCAACGTCGCGCGCAACGGCTCCGACTGGCTGAACGTGCTCGCGCCGCTCCTCGCGGAGGACGACGTCGATCTCTTGTGGCTGCCGATGAGCCACATCTTCGGTTTCGGCGAGCTGTGCGCCGGCAACCTCCTCGGCTGGGAGACCTACCTCGCGTCTCCCGCCGACGTCCTCGACTTGCTGCCCGGCATCGCGCCGCACGTGTTCATGTCGGTGCCGGCGTACTGGGAAAAGATCGCGCGCGCGATCACCGCACACGGCGATCCCTCGGATGCGCTCCGCCGCGTCACCGGAGGCCGGCTGCGGTTCTGCCTGTCGGGCGGCGCCGGCCTGAAGGTCGAGATCAAGCAACTGCTCCACACGCACGGCCTGCTGATCATCGAAGGCTACGGCCTGACCGAGACGTCGCCGACCTTGACGATGAACCGCCCCGATTCGTTCCGGTTCGACACCGTCGGCAAGCCGTTCCCGTCGCTCGAGCTCCGGCTCGACGACGACGGCGAGATCCTCGCGCGCGGCGAGAACGTGTTCGCCGGCTACTTCAAAGATCCCGAAGCGACCGCAGCGGCGTTCACCGACGACGGCTGGTTCCGCACCGGCGACGTCGGCCGCTGGACCGAGGACGGCTTCCTGCAGATCATCGATCGCAAGAAGGACATCCTCGTCACCGCCGGCGGCAAGAACGTGCCGCCCGC
>JBDUAS010000067.1:0-29455 GCA_040004535.1 Deltaproteobacteria bacterium | reverse complement strand
CGTCGGCCCAGTCCCGGGAGCGTACATGCTCGTGTAAAAACGTCGAAGTCCGATGCCCGGCCCGGATGGAACCTTCGGGGAAATATCAGCCGGAAGGTCGTAGTGAAGCGCGCCGTTCTTCCAACTGACCATTCCTGTGGTCCCGCACGAGATCGGCGACTCGCAAACGCCGGTCGTCAGCGTTGGCGCGCAGCCTTCGTCGACCATGCCGTTTCCATCGTCGTCTGTGTCGTTGCCGCAGATTTCCGCGGTCGCATTTGCGCTCCCAGCAATACCAACTAAGATCAGCGCGGTGAGTAGTAGGGGTTTCATCACTCACCCCTCCCCACGGCGGATGGAATCGACGACCTGCCGAAACATTGCGAGCGATGGGTCGGGCGTCCGAGCAGTGTAAAGAACATGAACTACGACTTCCCCGTCGAGGATCATCGCGTGCACGCGGTGATAGGAGTCCTTGAGACCGACCGGAACGAAGTCGGATGCAATCTCGACCTCCGGAAGGCTTCGCTTGGTCTTGCCGACGGTCGGACTTTGCACGCTCGGAGACGGAAGAGCATGCTGAGCTTGCACAAGCATCGCCTCGAGCTGATCCGGCGAAGCACCCCTCGAGCGGCCTTGTACCGTTGCACGGATGATCGAGATCGATTCCTTGTTGGGATTCTCGTCCGGCCTCCAGCGGGACACGAGCCGGCCGATCTCCTTAGTGTCGTGATGACTCCAGGTCGAAGGCGGCGGGGTGTAATTGACGTCGCCGAGTGACTCGACGGGATCCTGCGTCGACGTAGAGCAACCGACCATGAACGCGAGCACGAACAACCTCATGGCACGACTCCCTCCGAGCTGAGGCCCCCGAGACCGAGCTCCTCCGCCGCAGCGTTCGCAGCTGCTTCAGCGGCGCGTTCGGACATCGCGCTTGCATAAGCAGCCCCGGTCGCGTCCGCGTTCGAGTTCACCGCAGCGCGGTCGATGTACGCGCGCTCCGTCGCTGACAGATCGGCGCGATGCCACAGCGCGGACGCCGGGCCCGGATCAGTTTGGGTCATCCTCCACGCGGGCGGTATGTCGTCGGCAGATCTAGTCGCTGGAGCGTCGCCATGTGCGGTCAGCGAAAACACAGCGAGCGAAGCACACACCATCGCATTTAAGACCCACGGCCCTCGCATCGGTACCTCCTCACGTTTGGCCGTCACCCGACAGCGACAAACCCAATCATCGAGAACTACAGAATTGCGATCATGATTGCAACGAGAATTGATCAACGCGCATGCCGCAATTTGCGGCATGCTAGTTCGCCCTTCGAGTGACTTGGCTGCGGCGCTTGATGATGTTGAACGCGTTCACGTGAACGATCCCATCGTCGGAGCGTGGCCTACTCCATGTACATCTGCGACGCGGGCAACGCGACGTTGATAGAGTTCTGTACGCAGCATTGGTCGCTCGCAAGAGCCGCGCGACGCAGCGAAAGCCTTCGCCGGACTCGTGACAGTCTCCGTCAACTCGCTAAGCTTTGGCTCGGCCATCTCGAAGGGCCATCTCGCCGTTGACTCAGTGCCAACCTCTTCGCTTGTCGCGCCAAAGTTTTCAGAGCCACGGACACCGGCTTTGAGACTGGGCGGTACTAGACGGAACTGATGTACGTGTAACCGGCGTGCGATCGTCAAGAACATGTGGGCGATTTCCCTTGCGTTGCGCGTACTTTGGCTGCGTCTCCGACCGGGACTGAAAATCCGCGTGTCGGCGGTTCAACTCCGTCCCTGGGCACGACTTAGTTGCAGATGAATCGAAACGACGCACCGGGCGTCGCTGCGATGCGAGCGTTCGTCAACCCAGGTCGGCGATCGCATCGCGCCAGACCGGGCCCAACCGGTTGATCGCTCTCGAGCTGGAGCGTGGTCCCGTCCTTGCTCTTAGGGCGACCATGGTCACACGCATCTTGATCTGTCTCGCACTCGTCGCGTGCTCGGATGACAGCACCAGCGGGACGAGCAGCAACAGCACTGGCAGCAACCTCATCGACGAGGGCTCGACGGTCAACGGTCTCGTGTGCGACGCGTCGATCGATGGCGAGGCTCAATGCGGCGACGACACGACGTTCGTGTATTGCAGCAACGGCGAGTGGTGGGGGCAGGACTGCACGGCCGAGGGCGCCGACGCGTGTCTCGATGATGGAACGCTCGTCGACTGCGTGATCGAGCCCTCGTGACGATCAGTGAGTGATGCCGCTGCCGCTGCCGCTGCCGTCGGGCGGCGGGCCGTCGGAGAACATGAGCGGGTAGTCGACCTCGATCGTGTCGCCATCGCCGAGCGGCGGCAGCTCGAGCGTCTGGATCGCGGCGCGCATGCAGTCGTCGAGCTTCGTCGGTAGCGCGTGGTGCGTGTCGTCTTGCAGCTTGTTCGCGTCGATGAGCGTCCCGATATCTGGATCGCCGGTGAGTGTGAAGTGTGCCTTGACCTCGAGGTGATCCGCGGTGAGCGTTGTCCCGCGCGCGTCGCCGTAGCAATCGCCGAGGAACGGCAGCACCTCCTGCATCGCGCCCCTGATCACGTCCTTGTCCATGTCGCCCTCGTGGCCGGAGCCAAAGCTTCCCTGGTCGGTCGAATCGTCAGGGCCGAGCGAGGAGTGGTGCGCCGCACGGGTGGCTTTGCGCGTCGCCTGCGCAGCGGCGATCTGTTTCGCGAGCTCGCGGCGCTCGTCGGCGCTCGCGAGCTTGCGCACGTGTTGCGGAGGTGGGAGAGCCGGTGTCGTCGGGGCCGTGTACGCGGGCGTGCCAACGTTCACATTCGCGGCGGCCGAGCCGATAAGGGCCGAGGCGGTGTGGTCGCTGCGCGGAGACCAGTGCCAGATCGCACCTGCGACGACGATGGCGATCACGGCAGCGATGGCGAGGTTCTTCACGATGATGACTCCTGCGATGAGAGGCACGGTATGTGCCGGCGGCGCGGAGAGCGGCGCGAGCGAGGCGAGCCACGCACGGCGGTCGCCGTGGCTGCGCGCGTCGAGGCGGCGACGCAACTGGTCGAGTGCTTGTTTGTGACGACCACGCACCGTCGCTTCGGGGATGGCGTCGCGGCGTGCGATCGCGGCGAACGTCTCGCCGTCGAAGTAATGGCGAAGCAGCGTGGTGCGATACGGATCGTCGAGCGCGAGCACGAGCTCGGTGAGCATGCGAAACGTTTCAGCGCGCGCGACCGTATCGGCGGCCGAGTCCGTCGGCGCAGTGATCGCGGATACGGCATCCTCGCGACGCGTACGGCGCGCGTCACCGCGATGCGCCATCCGGCTCGCGTTTCGCAGCACGCGCGCGAGCCATGGCTTTGCCGGCAACGCCGGATCCGGTGGCGACCGCAACGCGGCGACGTACGTGTCCTGGACCGCGTCCTCGGCCGCTGCGCCACCGACCAGCTTGCGCGCGAGGTCGCGCAGCCAGTCGGCGTGCGCCAGTAGCGCGGCGAGGTTGTCGGCGGCCATCTACTCGGGACTATGCCGCCGGCGGGCCGTCCGTTGCCGAAATCGTTCGCGCGAGGTGGACGTTCCACGCGTAGACCACCGCCAGCGCGACCAGGCACGCGACGCCGAGGACGACGTAACGATGCACGATCTGGTGGGTCGACCAGCCAAAGACGTCTTGCAGCTTCGATGGATCGGAGAGGCCAACGCCCTCGATCTCGCCGAACGGAATCACGTCGGTGTCCGAGCGCGCGGCCCACCAGGTCGCGAACGTATCGACGAACGCGGCGGCGCCGATCACGAGGAGCCCCCAGCGGAGGCCGTGCTCGCGCAGCTTGGGGACGAAGAACCCGGCGATCAGCAGCGTGCCGAGCACCATCGCGCCGCCGTCGCCGCCGAACGTGATCCACGCTTGCGCGTCGTCGACCGGGGCGCGCGTGCCCGCAAACTGGCAGAGCGCGAGCGCGAGCGCGCCGAGTGCGATCGCGAGACGCGCGCGGCGCCAGCCATAGATCACGATCGCGATCTCGAGCGCGAGCACGACGACCCAGATGAAGCCGCGTGTCTCGGGAATCAGCGTCTTCCACAGTCCCGGCAACGCGCTGAAGCCACACCACCAGGCGGTCACCGCGTGGCCGAGCTCGTGGATGATCATCGACAGGAACGTGCGCTGCAGCATGTGACCGAGCGGCCACGCGTGAAATGCGACCGCGAGGGCCAGCGCCACTGGAATCGCGATCGCGCGGATCTTCCACTCGTGCCGGTCGTCGTCCACCGTTCACCAGCATACGGCAGACCGACCGTCGCGCGGTCGCGACAGTGCCGCCCCATGTTCTGGGGCCCGCACCAGTTTTTCGAGATCGGCGAACGTGACGTCGCCCACTTGCGCTGGCCACGCGCGTGCATTCATTCCGGCCATGCGCCTCGCTCTCGCTCTCGCTCTGCTCGCCGTTGCACGTGTCGCTGCCGCCGACCCCGGCCCTGCCGTCACCGCCGCTGCCACCGCGACCGACGCGCCGGCGAACCATCGCTTCGCGCTCGCGGTCAACGAGCCACTCGGTTGGATCGATGCCGGTGCTCTCGGGCTCTCGGCGTACGGATCGCTCGATCAGCACCAGGTGATCCGGCTGAACGTCTCCAGCTGGTCGCGTGCACGCACCGAAGGCGCCGAAGAGGCGGCCGCAGCCTTGCTCGCAGGCGCAGACGGCGGCGCCGGTGCCGATGGGCGCTACACCAGCGCGAGCGCTTCGTGGATGTATTTTCCGCGCCGCGCGTACGACGGGCTCTCGCTCGAGCTCGGCGCGCGGCTCCAGCACCGGCACACGCATGACTACGACAGCGATCTAGGCGACGACGCCACCACGATCACGTCGACTCGAGTGGCGGGAACCGCGATGATCGGCTGGAGCTGGCTCGGCTGGGATCGCGTGTTCGCATCGTTCCAGGTCGGTGCGTCGTTCGGGCGCGAAGCCGGGACCCAGGTTCGTCACGTCGAGGAACAGATGGACGTGACGACCTCCCTCGATCGCTTCGCGATCAACCCGGAGGCATTCGTGCGGTTCGGCGTGCTCGTCAACTGAGTGTCCGGAGCACTCGGCGGCTCGCCGCGAAGTTGCTACGGTTGCCTATGTCGACCTCACTCCGCGTCGCAGGCCGTACCGATGTCGGGCGCAAGCGCGAGCAGAACGAAGATGCCTTCGCGATCGTCGACCTCACCGATCCAGCGCGCCCGCTGACCGGCGAGCTCGACGTCACGGGCCGGCGGGTGTTGCTCGCCGTCTCCGACGGCATGGGTGGCCACCAGGCGGGCGAGGTCGCGAGTGCGATCGTGATCGCGACGGTGATCAAGTCGCTGACCGCGCACGCCGGCGAGCCACCGGGACAGGCGCTCGAGCTCGCGGTGCGCGACGCGAACCAGGCGGTACGCGCCGCGGCCATCGCCCAGGACAAGCAAGGGATGGGCGCGACGCTGACGGCGGTCATGATCGATGGCGAAGACGCTTGGATCGCGGAGATCGGCGACTCGCGTGCATATCTGCTACGCAACGGCCAGCTCCGCCAGCTGACGCGCGATCAGAGCTTCGTCCAGCTGCTCGTCGATGTCGGCGCGATCACGGTCGAAGAGGCGAAGACCTCGCCGCGCAAGAACGTCATCCTCCAGGCAATCGGCACCGCGCCCACACTGACCGCCGCGATCGGCCGCCTGTTACTGCGCCGCGGCGACCGCTTGCTGGTGTGCTGTGACGGCCTGTCGAACGAGCTGGCCGACGCGGAGCTGTCCGCGATCATGGCGGAGCCCGAGCCCGTTGCTGCGAGCGAGCACGCGATCGCCGCGGCCAACGCGCACGGCGGCAACGACAACATCACCGCGATCATCGCGCACGTCGGCGGCGACGGCATCCCGGAGACTGCGGTGGGCGAGCACATCACCGCGACGTATCGGGTCGTCCAGGACTACGGCAAACCGGGCGAGCCGCCGACCACTAGTTAGTGCGTGTAGTTGATCCACACGTGGATCCCTCGGTAGTCCGTGCCGGTCGCGGCATCGGCGAGCGCGGTGCCACCGACGAGCTTGCCGAACGTGAACGATCCACCGACCGCGAATTCCGGATCGAGCGTGACCACCGCGTTGACGCCAAGCGGCACGATGAACGAATCACCGAATCGCGTGAACTGCTTGACCGGCCCCTTGATGCCCGAGCCGACGCCGGCGGTCACGACCGGCGAGAATTTGTAGCTCAGCCCGATCGGCACGTAGAGCTGATCGGCGTTCGCGACAGCCGAATCGCGGTGGTCGAGCGCTGCATACACCGACGGGTTCACGGTCAACGCGAGCGGGCCCGAGCTCAGCTTCGTCTTGAGCCCGAGCTTGAGATCGACCCAGCCATCGGCGAGGTCGAGCGAGTACAAGCCGCCGACGAGCGCCATCGCGGCATCGCCCTTGACCACCGAGTAGACCGCTTCGCCGCCGACGTTATTGTACGGATGCGCGCAGCCGCCGCTCGTCCCCGTCACGCACAGCCCCAGGCCGGTGCCGCCGCGGAATCCGGTCGTCCCGTACGTGGAATGGATCAGCGAGACCGTCAGGTCATGGGTCGCCCCGACCGAGACATCCGGGGCGATCGAGAATGGCTTGCCGACCGCACCGGACGACGCGTTGAGCTCGAGGTCGAGCTGGACGAACAGCTGACCTGGATCGAGCGTGAGCCCCGGCGCCGCCGCCGCGGTGGTCGTCGCCATGCACGACAGCGCGAGACATCGGATCGACTTCACGATCCCGATGGTACACGGTAGTCGCGCGGCGCGGCATCCGCGCGCGACATCGTATCGGTCGGTACCGAACTGCCTAGCGCAGCTTCAAGTAACTCGGCTTCGCGTGGCGATCGATCGTGAAGCGCGCGAGCGCGACACGCAGGTGGCGCTGGCTCCTCGCCAGCCGCGCCGCGACCCACGTCGCATTCGCGCCGCGAATTCTCGACAGCGCCTCGGTCTTGCGGTGCTCCTGATCCGCTAAAACCGGCGCCCAGATCGCATCGACGTTCATCGCATGCGCGCGCGCCCGTGCGGTCACCGCGGCCGGTTTCACCACGCGCTTGGCGGTCGCGAGCTCGGTCTGCGCGACCGCCACCTCCGTGGTCACCTTCACGAGCTCTGCCGCATTCGCGCGCTCCATCGTGGCGCGCGGTTTCGGCGAGACGCACTCCCAGTCCGAAGCGGGCACGATCGGCGGCGCCGAAGCACAACCGGTGAACGCCAACACGAGGACGATGCATGAGGTACGCATGCGTCCATCGTTACGCGTGCCGCCACTCCGATCCGTGAGCGACGTTGCAACGTGGGCGAGGTCACCGTGAGGGCAGGTGCGACATGCGCGGAGTAGTCCGCGCCACGTACATCAGCGGAACGAAAGTTCGCGCGTTTAGTGAATTTGCAAAGTACCGACGGTGACCACAGCGCTGATAGCCGTCGGAGACGGTGAAAAGTCGCCTGCTTGGTTGATGAGGACACGGCCTACGGCGCCGCCCGATCCAGCGCCCATCGAGAGCGTCGGGCCAACATAGAACTTGCCTGTCGCTGGGGGCAGCATTCCGGTCCCGCCGTCGCCGCCGCCGATCGGGTGCGTCATCGTCGAGACCATCACGCTGCACGTCGGTGCGATTGCAGCCATGGTCCCGAGCTCGCCGTCTTTTGCGGGGGGCGTGTCGCTGCACGCATTGCCAGCCCCACCGTTCGCCCCGATCTGTCCCGACACCGCAACGCTCGGCGATTCGAGCACGACTGTGCCGCCTGCGCCGCCTCCACCACTTGCATTTGCACCTCCACCACTCGCATCGATCGCGCCGAGCACGGAAATCGACGCGGTCGAAACGAGCTGTATCGCGCCACCTCCGGCTCCGCCGCCGTGTGTCACGTCCCCGCCACGACCACCGCCGACGAGTGTCGACCCCACATACGCGAGTCCACCTTTCGTCGAAGCCCCAGCCGTCCCGTTGCCCCCGCCGCCGGCCGCGAATGAATACATCGTCGAAACGTAGCTGCCGATCGTAGTTCCCGTATCGAGCGCGCCAGGACCAGCGCTTTCGTGGTTTGCGCTTAGGTCGATCGTGCCGCGCACGACCAAGGGCCCGTCCGTCACGATGGCGAGCGGCTTGTTGCCAAGAGCTCGAACGTCGTCGATCACGATCGATTTTGCGTAGAACACCTGGATGTCGGGTGCGTCGATTTGAGCGACGAGCTTGTGGGGGAACGGGATGGCGTTCCCATCCTTATCCAGTACGACGCCGTTGTCCGTGCTGATCGTGCTCCCGGCGGGAATCGAGACTCCGCCGACCGCGTTTGCGTCTGGAAGAACGACGCCAACGCCGAACATCGGTACGAATGCGGCACAGTGATCGCTGGTGTCGCCACAACCAAGATCGCAGGTCGTCATGGTCGTCGACATGCCACCTTGGGCGCAGGTCGTGAGCGTGCCCATGCTGCACGTCGACCCAGGAGTGCAGCCGCACTGGTCGGCGGGGCAGTCGGCTGGACGAACAGTGCAGACGCCTTTGTCGCCACCGGAAGCGGGATAGACGCCAAGCACATCGCAAAAGGGATACGCGACGTCATCGCAGTCGCCGTTCGACTGGCACCGGTTAACGGACTTGGTGCACCCAGCAACCGCGAGCCCCGCTAAAACCAACACACGGATCGTTCTCATGCTGAGGTTATCGATCACCTCTTCGCCGGGTTGCTACCAAACTTACGACCTACGGCGCTTCCGCAAGATCAGTGCGGTACCGAACATCAATAACATCGGGCCTCCGGCCTTACCGCGGCTCGAGGAGCAGCAGCCGCCACCGTCGCCAGTGGCGGGGTTCGCGACGCACGTGCCGGTCGTCGACTCGCACATCTGATCTGCGGTGCAGGTTCCGCCGCACGTCGGATCGATGACCGTCACGGTGACCGAGTCACTCGCGTGGTTGATCGCATCGTATGCGGTCGCCGCGATCACGTGGGAGCCGGGCGCGAGCGCCCCGGCCGTCGTGAACGTGTAGGGCGCCGTCGAAGACGCTCCGACCACCGCACCGTCGACCGAGAAGTCGACGCGAATCACGCCTTGATCGTCCGTCGCGGTCGCATCGACCTCGAACCCGGCCTGAACGCTCGTGCCGGTCAGCGGTGCCGTGATGTGGACCGTGGGGGGCACGGTATCGACTGGCGCCGATCCGACACCGACGGTCGCCCACGCGAGACTGACCGCGGTCTTCGCGGCGGTCCCGTAGAGGTCCTTCGCGGTTTGCTCGGTCGCGGCACGCGCCTGCGCGAAGTTGGTGTTCGGCATGAAGAAGCCCTGGGTCAGCGCGCGCTGCCAGATCGCGCCGGCCTTGTCGATGCCGAGACCGATCGCGGTGTAGGTCGTCTTGTGGCGCGGGTGCATGCCACCTTGGCTCATCAAGTAGAACGCGAGGTTCGCGATGCCGGAGTTGAAGTGGACACCGCCCCAGTCACCGGCTTGCGTGTTGGGCAGCATCAAGCGTTCCGGGTAGTAGTCACTGGAGCTCACCTGATTGTTGTAGATCGGCGCGTCGAGCGTCGGGTTCGACATGTAGCGCAGCGCATCGCCGGGCGTGTTTGGCGTGTAGACATCCTCGCCGACGAGCCACGTGTTCGTGCTCACCGCACCGGCGTGGTGCTCTTCGACCACCGCGCCCATGATGTCGCTGCTCGCCTCGTTGAGCGCGCCCGATTCCATCTCGTAGGCGAGCCCCGCGGTCGCACCGGTCACGGCGTGCGTTAGCTCGTGCGCCGTAACGTCCAGCGCACGAGAGAAGGTGCCGAACTCCGTGCCGTCGCCATCGCCATACACCATCTCCTGCCCGGCTTCATCCCAGAACGCGTTGTCGCCATTGCCACCACCGAAGGTCACGTGGACGATCGAGTGGAGCGCGGCGCCGGCGTTGTCGTACGAGTCGCGCTGGAAGAGATCGTGATAGGCGTCGTACGTGATGCCGGTGTTGTCGAACGCATACATGCCGGTCATTTCGGTCGGCGGCGTGGCCTCGTTGCCGAGCAGCGTCTCGGTGACCGTTCCGGCGCCTTGGAAATCCCCATTGTTGCCCGTCGTGACCGTGCGGTTCTTGACCGGCTGGATCAGCGGGTGATGCGCGACGACTTTACCGCTGACAGCATCCACATAGACAAGCGTATGAATGAGCGGCTGCTGCGCGCGGACGTCGACCTGCCACGCGAGGTGAACCTCGCCATCGGCGTTCGTGATCACGTAGACGAGATCGGTCGCACCGGCCGTGGCCGCACCCTTCGCGGTCTCGGTGCGTGCGGCTTCCGCGGCGTAGCTCGCGACGATCGATGGAGTGAGCGGCAGCGCGCTGACGTCGCGCGCGCTGTTCGTGACGCCCGTAATCGTGCCATCGCTGTCGACGTGCACCGCGATCCGACCGCCGACGACCGGGAGATCGTTCGCGCGCTGTTCGTAGATCACGTGCGTCATGCCGATGTCGTCGTGACTGACGCGGGTCGCGAACAGCTGGTTCGGAGGCACCGCGATCGAGAGCGCGATCTGGGGCAGCGCCGCGGACAGCGCGAAGTCGACATCCGCGAGCGTCTGGATCGGCGCGCGCACCGCGCCGAGCGTGCCGTGGACGAAGTACGGCTTGCCGTCGGCAGCCTGATCGAGCCGGTCGATCCGGAACGCCGTCGACCTGGCGGCCGTGCCGGGCGGCGATGATCCATCTCCACCCGCGACACAACCCGCAACGCACAGCAGCAATACCCGAGCGAGATGTTTCATGTTCATCCTCTACGCTCGAATACACGCAGGACTGCCCCGGCGTGCGCAATATTATGTGACGCGTTCGCCGCGCGAACGCATCACCGAGAGCAGGCCGCGGCAGCGCAGCAAACCGCTCAACGCCGGCGGCGGCGACGGCCGAGCAAGAGCGTGACGCCGAGCACCGCCAATACGTTGCCCGTGCGCAGCGGGCCCGCATCGCAGCAACCGCCGTCACCCATCCCACCACTATTGCTGCCGCTGCCGTTGCCAGCGTCACCACCGTTACCGTTACAGCTTCCGGTGTTCGGGACGAGCGCGGGGAACGGCGTGTTCGTGATCCCGGTGACCGCGAAGTTATCGACCGTCCAGCCCCCCGCGCCTTGCGCTTCGTCACTGCCGATCCGGAACCGAATGAGAAACGTCTTGCCGGCGAGCTGCGTGCCGAAATCGAGCGTCACGGTATCGGTCGCCGGATTCGCGGGGTTCTTGCCGGTGAACGCCTGCCGTCCACCCATCGGGTTGTTCGACGTCGTCGTGATCGCCGCGGTGTAACCGGGCGTGACGCCGGTCAGCGTCGCGACATCGGCCCAGGTGGTGCCGTTGTCGATCGAGAACTCGATCACGCCACCGTCGTACGCGGCGTCGCTGAGCTCGAAGTCATACGTGTGATCGAACGTGATCTTGACGGGATCGGTCGCGCTCGCGATCAGCGGCGGCGACACGAGCTGGACGTCGTTGTTCGTCGCGAGGTCATCGCTGTGCCACGCGCCATCGAGCGCGGTCTTGCGGATGTGCGTCCATGCGGTCGTCGACGTGCCCGCGGCACTCCATGCCGAAGACTTGGCGTCGAACGTGTCGGTCGCCGATGCATTCTGTTGATCGTCCGCGTTGAGCACCAGCGCGAGCGGCACCGTGAGGTTCGTGCACGCCGCATCGGACATCAACGAGATGTTGAAGTCACCCGCGATCGGGCCGGTCGCTGTCGCATCGAGCGCGACATCGACAGTGACCGTGGTCGCCGCACCGGCTGCGAGCGAGGCGACGGTCGGCGTCGCGTTCGTCAGCGTGAGGCCGGGCGTATCGCTCGTCACGGTGACCGTGAGGTTCGTGAGATCCGCGGCGCCGGGGTTCGAGATCGGGATCGTGAGGTGCGCCGTCTCGCCGGCGTCGAGCGTGGTGTCGCTGTCGCAGCTCATCGCCGCGTCGAGCGTGATCGTGCCGGCCGCGATCCGGCCCTTGAGATCCGTGCTCTCGACGATGCCGCTGTTATCGGTGCTATTGCGATCCTGCGAGACGGCGCAGCTGCCCATGCCGTGGCGCGCGAACGCCAGTCCGATCGTGTGCGCGTCCGCGGCGCTGGCCGCGCCCGCGGCGGTGACGAGCGCGTCGCGCGCCTCGGTCGGCGTCGTGTCGGTTGGCGTCATCAGCAAGCTCGCGACGACGTACTTCGCCATCTTCGTGCGCGAGTCGGACCACGACGTGCCGGCCTTCTGGATCGAGATGTACGCGTCGAACAGCGTCTCTGCCCAGATCTCGCCCATGTTGTGGACCTCGGCGTTGTTGCCGCTCGTCAGGAACCCGGTCGGCAACGCGACACCGGTCGTCATGTGACGGAACGACAGCGAGTTGATCGAAGCGGTCACGCTGTACGGCGCGCGGCGGATGCCGTAGTACGCCGCCGCGGTGCTGAGGCTCACGGTCGAGTAGATGCCGACGGGCCACGCCCCGTCGAGGTTGTCGCCGTCGCGCACCATCATCATCAACGCGTCGAAGTCGGCCCAGCCCTCGCTCATGCCGCTGCACACGCTCGCGCCGCAGTCGCTCAAGCGATGGTGGACGTAGTGGCCGAACTCGTGAGCGATCACCGAGTTGTCGAGGTCGCCGTCGAGCTCGACGCCAGAGGTGCGCGACATCGATGCGTTGCCGAGCGCCCCCTTGATCGTCGTGCCGTCGGCCATCGTCACCGACAGCACCGGGATCGTGATCGCCGTCGCGATCATCGGGTCGTCGCCCATGTTGAGCGGGGACGTGCTCGCGACGTTATTGACGACGATCATGCCCGTGCCACCGGCGGTCTGGACGTTCAGCGCCTTCGTCTTGTACGTGCACATGCCGCGGTCGACGACGACGATGTGGCCGCTCGCGCTGGCATCGATGGCCGTGCACGCATCCGTGACCGGTGCGGTCGCATCGTTCGCGAGCGCGAGCGTGCCGCTCAGCGTGAAGTTCTTCGGGCCGAACGCGGCCGTGCCGGTCGCGGGCGTCGTGGCGGCGGCCGTGAGCGACGTCGTGGTCGTGCCGGTCCACAAGTAGACTTGCAGACGCGGCGACATGCCGTCGGCCGGCGTCGACATGTTCGCGTTGTTGCGCTGGCCGGCGACCGCGCTGTCCTCGGCCTCGGCATGCATCGGGTCGCCTTCGACGCCACCGCGACCGTAGTTGCTCATCTGCGCGTTCGCGGCGGTCTCGATGAAGCCGTTGTCGTACCAGAAGTCGTGCAGCCAGTTCATCGTGAAGAACAACTGCGTGATCGCGGCCTGCTGCTGCTCCGTCGACGACAGCGGCTCGGCATTGAAGTTGTACGCGTGATCGAACACGCCGGTCGACGACACCGACCCGCGGAAGTCACCGGCCGACAACCCGTCGGGCGCGTTGGCATCCGTGTACGCATCGATGCTGTTGCCGACCGTCGTCGTCGAGCTCGGCGGCAGCCATGGATCGCCGAGGTGGTTGTTGCCCACCATCGCGATCAGGCTCGACGCCACCGGCGCCGGATAGAACGTCGACGGCATACCGAGCGGGTTCGGCGTGTAGTCGGCAAGAGGGCCGTCCGCCGGGTGCTTCTCGCCCGTGGTGTCGGCCCACACGCGATATTGATACGAGTCGTGCTCGACGATGCTGCGGTGCGAGAGTACGCGACCAGTGTCGGCGGCGGTGACGGTGTGAAACGCGTCGCCGTCGACCGTGCCGTTGCTCGCGTACGCCTCGGTGACCCACGCGGCGATCAACGTGTCGCCGTCGCGGTGCCAGATCTTCTTCGCCGTCGCCTGGCTGACGTCGATCGCGCCGCTCTTGCCGGCCATGAACCGCGCGCGGCGCTGGAGCATCGCGGGCTCGAACGTCGCCTTGAAGTTGTGCGCGACCGCCCGTGCGATCGCCGTCGTGTCGGTATCGACGAAGCGCGCGGTCGCACGCGGCGCTTCGCGGCCGACCATCGTGCCGCTCGCCGCGACGAGCTCTCCGTTGGCGCGCACGAACACGTGCAGCTCGCCATGCTCGACCTCGATGCCATCGATCTCTTGGCGCAGCCGCACGATCGTGCCACCGAGCACCGGGACTTCACCGAGTGGAACGAGCTCGGGCGCGCTCGTCACGCCCCATGCGGGCGCCAAGCGCAACACGTGGGCGATCGCGATGTCCGTAGCGTTCGCGCCGGGCAGGGCAGGGCCGCCCTTCAACAGGCGCGGCACTCCGCGTTCGTCAACCGAGATCGGGGTCGCTCCGAGCGCGATGGCAGCCGCTGTCGGCGAGCCGTAGAACGCTGCGACTGCCGTTTGCTTCGCTTGCGGAGTTGCATCACCCGTGCAGCCCACCGCCAACAAAGCACTCAAAGAACCGACCACCCATGCTCGTGTTTTCACGGCGCGGACCGTATCAAGTACGGACGCGGTACAAACCCGAGCTGGCCTGCACCTGCTGATGTCAACGATGCCCCGAGTCCTCACCCTCGTGTTGTGCTGCGCCAATTGTGCAGCTTGCGTGTTTGCGTATCCGATTCATCCGAAATTTCCTCCTCCAGAGATCGGTCGCGCACCGTGCACCTACGTGCCGATAGTCGTCGATGCGGTCTCCGCGGCCGTCTCGGCCACCGGTTTCGGATTACTCGAGACCTCGGCGATCCGAAGCGCTTCGATCAAGGACGCGGGCGGCGCGCTGTTCGCGCTCGGGACGCTCGCGTTTTTGGGTGCCGCGGTGTGGGGCTCGGTCCAGTACTCGGTGTGTCAGCAAACCGATCAGGTCTGCTTCGCGACCGCGACCGGGCTCGAGTGTGCGGACTCGCTGTTCGAATGCGAGCGCCGCCGCGAGGAGCTCTCCGCGACCGCCGCGTGCGTGACGCGCTGACTACTTGATCGCTTCGCGCATCAGCCGCGCGAACCCTTCGCCGGCGGCCGCACTGATCGCCGCGATCACGTCGTCGTCGAGTGCCGTGCCGGCAACGACGAGCACGGCGATGTTGCGATCGCGCGCGACCAGCGGAGCGACCACGAGCTCACCCCGCGTCAGCCCGAGCGTGACGAACAGCAGCTGATCGACCGGGCCGAGTGACGCGGCGCTCGCGCGTTGCTGTTGCTTCGTCCGCAGCGCCGCCTTGATCGCGCCGTCGGCGGGCAACGTCAGCGGCGGCAGCACGCGACCGTCGCGACGAAAGCTCGTCCAGCTCACGGCGACGTCGCCGCGCGGCGTCAGCAACACGGCGGCCTCCGCGCCCTTCACGAGCTGCGCGACCGCGTCGATCGCGGCCTGCGCGACGCGCTCGCGGTCCGACGTTCGCAACACGTCGAGGATCGCACCCGCGTCGATCAACGTGCCGGACCGTGGCGTGATCGGGCCCGTCTTCGTACGCGGTGCCGCGCGCATCGGTTCGAGATACCTGCGGCGCTCGTCGGTGCCGTTGCGCGCGTGGATCGGGCCCGAGTCGTCGAGCTTGAGTTGCTCGACCCCGAGCGAGATTTGCTTCGGCTCGGACCGCGCGGAACCGGGTGCGCGCAGGAACCGCTGCGGACGCGCGATGTTGTAGATCCGCTCGAGCGCGTAGCGAATCCGCAGCTCGGGAGCGATCGCGATGATCAACTTGTCGGGGTCGACGCCGAGCTCGTCGGCAACGATCGCACGCTCGCGCGGCTGCAACACCGACGCGACTGCGATCGCCGCGGCGTGCTTGCCGACCCGGCGCAGCGGGATACAAGCGAACCGCTCGGCGTGGTTCGGCGATAGCAGGAGCTGGAGCGTGCGGTCCGCGCCGTCGAAGTGGTTCGCCAGCGCAGCGGGCAAGTTTTGTTGATACCCGAGCGCGTTCGACAAAGCGTCGAGGTCGATCCCGCCAAGCTCGACCAGTGCGGTGCCGAGCCGCGCACCCCACATCACCTGGGCTTGCAACGCTTCCTCGAGCTGCGCAGGTGTGATCACCTTCGCCTCGATCAGCAGCTCCCCCAGTCTCATCTGTGGATCATACGAATACCAGGTCCGCAAGCAACGTGCGCTGACGCCCGGGTGGTAAAGCGCCGGCGGCGCTATGCTCCGAGGTGACACGCACCCGACCTCGCGTGTTTCCAGCACATGCACGGCCTCGCGATCGCATTCGCCGCACTTACCGGATTCGCCGGCTGCGCCTCCGATGTCTCGTTCGGCGTCGCCTCCGTCGAGGATCTCGGAAAGCTCCCGCTGCCGCCGATGGGAGTTGGCCGCGACGGCGGATTTTCGGGGGAGCTCGGCGGTCAGATCTTTTGGACCTTCGGCGACACGTTCTTGTCCGCGCCCGATCACATCGACGGCGCGACGGTGCTGTCGGCGACTGGCGGCTGGAGCACGCGAGACGCGCCGCTCGATCTCGTTCACGCGATGGACGGCGATCAACCAGCGCAAGTGATTCCGTACACCGCGGACGAGATCGCGGCGAACACCGCCGATGCCTTGAACGGCTACGCGCTGTGGCCGGGCGCGCTCGTGCCGATCGACGTCACCACCGCTGTGATCGCGTTCCAGCACGTCAAGCGGACGAGCGGCGGTGGCTTCGCGACCGACGCCATCGGTCTCGCGCGGATTCACGCGGGCGACGCGATCGCGACGCGCGATCCGGACATGTTGTTCACCGCCAACCAGTACGTGCCGCAGCTCGCGGCCGGCGGGTTCGTCTACGCGTGGGCATGCGAGCAGGTCGGCTTCCTCGACTTTCGCTGCAAGCTCGCGCGGGTCGTGACCGCGGATGTCGCGACGGCGAGCGCGTACGAGTACTACGACGGCACCGACTGGCAGAGCGATCCCGCGCTCGCCGCGTACGTGCTCGACCGCAGCGCGGGCGGACCGTCGGTCTCGTACAACGCGTACTTGAACCGCTACCTCGCGGTGAACTGCGAGGTCCTGTCGAGCACCGTCTTGCTCCGCACCGCGGACGCGGTCGAGGGCCCCTGGAGCGCCGGGATCGAGATCGAGGCCGGATCGACCGGTATTCTGGCACCCACTCATACCGACGCTTACAACTACATCTGCGTCGAACATCCCGAGCTTGCGTCGGTCGACACCATCGTGATCGGGTATTCGCGGCCGACCGACCCGTTCCAGGGTGACGTCCGACTCGCACGCGTCACGCTCCGGTGATAGGGTCTGGAGGTCGATGGGTGCGTCGGTGAGATCCGTGTTGGTGGTCGATGATGACGAGCAAGTGCTCGCGGCGTGCAAGCGCGCCGCGACTCGCGATCTCGAGATCGATGCGTGTACGGATCCGAACGAAGCGCGCCGGCTCGCGGCCGGCAAGGATCTCGTGATCGTCGATCTCAAGCTCGGCGAGTATTCTGGGCTCGAGCTCGTACGCGACCTCCACGGTGATCGCCCGGAGCTCGAGATCGCGTTGATCTCCGGCTTCCTGACGGTCGACAACATCGTCGCCGCGGTCAAGGCCGGAGCGAGCGTCGTGTGCTCGAAGCCGATCACGCCGCGCGAGATCGTGCGCCGGGTGGAGGGTCGTGCCAGCGAGCCCGATCCGGAGATCACGACGCCGACCCTCGGTCGCGCCGAGCGCGATCACATCGAGCGCGTGATCGCCGACTGCAACGGCAACATCTCCGAGGCGGCGCGCCGGCTCGGTATCTTTCGATCGTCGCTGCAACGCAAGCTGCGCCGGTTCACGTAGCCCTCGGCGTAGACAAACTGCGCCGCGGCAGCAGATGGCGTGTCCGTGTGACCATCCGGCTTTTCTGCCGCGGCGCAAACCTCAGAGCTTGATGACCGCGCCGGTCGTCAAGTCGAGCGAGTAACGATAGGTGTCGTCGAGGACCGCGGTCGCGGTGCCGTTGCCGTCGAACGTGACGTCGGCGTGGATCTGAAACGACCGCGGCGCTTTGCCGTCGACCGTCTTTTGCGCCGTGATCTCGTACTGGATCTCGCCCGCGGTCGCGAGTCGCGAGTCCTTGTCGATAAAGACCGACATATACGCGGCGTCGTAGTCGAGGTGATAGGCCGCGTCGTGGATCTTCGAGTCGTAGGAGAGCGAGCCGTTACCGGCGAGCTTCACGCTCGGGTCTTGAAGGTTGATCATCGACCAGTCGCCGTGGCGATCCATCGAGGTCGTGAAGTTTGGCAGCGCGAGCGTGCCGGTCCAGTCGACCTTGACGTCGGCGATCTGCGTCCTGGTGTTACAGGTTGCGAGGATCGTGCCCTCGCCGTCGCGACAGGTGATCTCGAAGTCGTACGAGATGCCGCCCCACGTGCCCGCGACGTGACCGTGCGCATCGAGCGCCATGCCGAGCGGGAGATCGCCGCTGCCGATCAACACGACGTCCATCATCGCGTTCATGTCGCCGCCGTTGGGGGCCGCGACACTCGTAGCTACGTTCTGCGCGACGTCGTCATACTCGCTTGCCGAAGCAGCGTCGCTGCCCGAGGTGCACGCGACAAGCGGCAGCCCGAGCAGCGAGCAAGAAGCTAAGGTAAGAAGTTTCATGTCGAGGTACTTCAGCAAGCGGCGGACCACTACTCGCGTCGGACGGTTCGGGCCGCGCGCGCGTGCGGTCGGATCGCGGTGAGCCAACTCGCCACGATGCGACTTGGGTGAGCACCTCGTCAGGCCGTCGTGCACAAGCTGCGCACGCCTGACTCATCGAAATAGCTCGCATATCAGCCGGAGCGAGCTTCGCGGCGCGACTTTGATGCTCATACACCTCGGATCGCGTGAGGTTGGACGAGGGGCTGGTGCTTGCCTAAACCACCCGCGGCCGGGATGCTGCCTTCGCCAACGCACGGGGAGTTGTCATGAGCGCAGACCTCAGTGAACCAACGCCGATGGAGACCGGGCCTGTAACGCCGGTCGCAGTTCCGAAAGCTGAAAGTGATGTCGACGTCGACATTCGCGATCTCGCTCCGCTCGATGCCGATCGCGCGGCCGACGGCACGCGATCCAAGCTCACTGCGGCACCACCGCCCATCCCCGCCCGGGGCCGGCGCGGCACGACGGTGCCTCCACCGATTCCTGAGCGCGCAGCGCGCGGCAGTGCGAGCCCACGTGTCGCGCTCGTCGAGCCGAAGGCGACGCCCGAGATGATGGCGTCGTGGCAGATCAATCCTGCCGCGCCGCTCGCGACGAGCGAGACGCTGGCGCCCGTTCGCAGCAAGCCCGCGTCCGTGCCTCCGCCGATTCCGGCCGCGTCCATCGTGAGGGCCGCCGAACCGGTCAAGCTGCCGACCACGATCGAGCTGGTGCGCGCACCGGAGATCGCACGCCCGGCGGCCGCCGACGACTGGTCGCTGCCCCCGGTCGAGGTCACGGGCAACGCGCCGAGCGTCGCGAATGCGACCGAGCTGCCGGCGCTGCCGGTCGTCCAACAAGAAGTCATTCCGTCGCCGCGCGACAGTCGCGTTGCGCCGATGCCGACGTCGCAAGCCGGTGCGGATGTGGCCGACCTGCCGCAGTGGCCCCAGATCGCGATCGCGTCTACGTCGCCGACGCTCGGTGATGCGCTCGCGGCCCGCCGCGCGAGTGCGGGCAAGCTCCCGGCGCCGCGCGGCCGTAGCGCGACCGTCCCGCCGCCGATTCCCGAGGCGTCCGTTGCGACCGCGCCGGTTTCTCCTGCTCTTCCTGTTCCTGCTGCGCCGGTGAAGGCGCCGTCTGCGAGGATGTCCGCGGTGCTGGTTGCACCCGAAGTGGCTCCTCCGCAGAAGGTGTCGGCGCTCGACGGCAGCGATGGCTGGGTGTTCGACGAGGACTACTCGGAGCGCGAGGTCGATGGCGAGGTCGTTCCGACCACGTACTTCGAACGCACGGACATGCCGGAGCGCGAGCCGCGGAGGTTCCTGCTCGCGGTGGGCGGTGCAGCAGCCGCGATCGCGGTGATCATCGCGATCGCGATGCACGGCTCGAAGGAGCCTGCGAAGGCGAAGGGCGCGGCGGCAACCGCGACCTCGTCGGTTGCAACGGCTCCGATCGCGACGCCTGTGCCGGTAGCGGTGGCAGCTGCGCCGATCGCCGCGCCCCCTGCGCCGGTCGCCGCACCTGCGGTCGCGGTGACCGCGCCTGCAGCGGCAGCCACGGCGGCACCGAGCGAGACGCCCGCGGCTGCGAAGCCGGGCCTGACGACGCTACCGATCACGTCGTGGCCGAACGGGGCCGTCGTGACGCTCGTCGACAATGGCAATGCGACCGTGCTCGGTCGGACGCCGGTCAGCGCGGCGCTCGATCCGTCCC
Source organism: Deltaproteobacteria bacterium (assembly GCA_040004535.1). Classification (GTDB taxonomy): domain Bacteria; phylum Myxococcota_A; class Polyangia; order Haliangiales; family Haliangiaceae; genus JABFXX01. Next base: position 9,280 of record JBDUAS010000067.1, on the reverse strand, counting down.
ACTCGTACGACGTGGTGTTCGCGATCGTCGGGCGCCCGACGACCGTGAAGCACGTCGACCTCGCGAAGATGCAGGAGCTCGCGGTCGACCTCGACAGCGCGCCGGCGACGCCCGCGGCGAAGGCTGCCGCGGCCGACAAGGCCGTGGTCGCGACGGCTCCTGCGGCTCCGCTTGCGCAAGTGCCCGCGCGTCATCACCACGACGCGGCGCCGGTCGCGGCCGCCGCCACGCCCGCACCGCGCGTCGCTGCACGCTCGAAGCCGAAGCAGCTCGCGCTCGCGACGCCGGACTTCAACACCGAGGCCGCGCCGTCTCCGCGCGGTGGCAACGGCATGCTGATGGTGTCGGCGAAGCCGCCGTGCGACATCCTGATCGACGGCAAGTCGACGGGCCTCGCGACGCCGCAGCGCGCGATTTCGCTGCCGCCCGGCGCCCACGCGATCACGCTCGTCAACTCGCAGAACGGGATCAAGAAGACGATCGCCGTCAAAGTCGAAGCGAAGAAGTCGACGAAGCTGATCAAAGACTTCACGCGGTCGTAGACTGCGCGGTGGGAGCACCGCGATGACCACGACGACTGACGACGACCGCGTGATGGATCTCGAGATCAAGCTCGCGTATCAAGACAAGCTGATCCGCGAGCTCGACGCGCTCGTGCGCACGTTCGGCGAGAAGCTCGACGAGACCGCGCGCGAGGTCAAGGAGCTCAAGCAGAGCTTGAAGTCTCCCGAGGGTCCGACGGGACCCGCGAACGAGCAACCTCCTCATTATTGAGAAGGGAGATCGCAGCATGTCGTGACGACTCGCGCACGCACATCGTGCTGAATTTCTGCTGTGCGCCGGAGCCACATTCTGCGGCGAGCGTGAAACCACCTAACGGAAGACCGCGTCCACGCAGGGGTTCAGTCTGAGGTGGAGAACATGTTTCGCAGCGCGAAAACGCACACGCACAACCGCCGCAACTTACTCATCTAGCCAAAGGAATTGGACATGGCGATAGTGGAAGCATGGCAAGAGACTCCGACCACGGCGTGCCGTTAGAGACGCCAGTCGCCGGTACCAACAAGATCGTGATGACGCGGATCGAGGTCGCCGACATGATGCGGCCGACGACGCAGATGTCCCCGCTATTCGGTGAAGGCAGCGGCGACGAAGCGCTGGTGATCGAGGAAGTCGTTCCCGTGGTGACGGGCGAGCATCGCGCGATGCTGCCCCGCGATTCGCTGGTCGGGCTCGAACCCATCGACCTCCGCATGTCGGGCCTGGTGCCGATCGACGATCGCGTGAGCGACTCGGTCGTGGTCGCCGATGATTTGAAGGCCGAGACGGTGACCAGTGCACCGGAGACAAGGACCCTGACGAATGACAGCACCGCGCCGCTGTCGCTCTCGCAAGTCGAGCAGGACTCGATGTCCGCCATCGCGCGCGTGAACGATGCCGTCCTGTCGGGCGCGATCGATGGCCCGCTCAGAGGTGGCGCTGCAGCGCCCGTCGCGGTCGACACGAGGACCGAGGAGACGCAGAAGAATCGTGGCGCCCAGACGTCGCTCGGCGTGGCGCCACTCGAGCCCGCAACGACTGTGCGTGCCCCGTTCGTGATCGATACTCCGGTGGAGCGCTGGTCGCCGATGCCGCGCGCGAAGGCCGCGGCCGGTTCGGCGCCGGACCTCGCGGAAGAAGCGAAGGCCGCGGGATCGAATCGGATGCCGCCGGCCAGCGAGGCTAACGGTCCACGTATCTCGGGTCACGAGCGCACCGCGATGCTCGCGCTCGATCCCGCGTCTGGCATGCCGCGCAGCGGCCCGTGGCAGGCTCTCGCGTCGATCGCGCGGTCGCTCGTGTCGGTGCGCTGGTGGCGCCGGCGCAAGACCAGTCGCGTGAAGCCGATCGCACGGTAGTCGCGGTCAGCTGCGCTGGAGCCGGTCGCCGTCGACACGGTGGTGCCCGCTCGTGCGTGCACAGTCGCGCATGAAGGCTTCGCGATCGACCGGCGAGATCAGGATCCTGCGCTCGCACCCGCCGTCCGTCGTGTAGCGCACGTCGATCCGGTTCAGCGAGAACGCCGGTGACGAGAGCGGATTCGTGGACAGGTCCATCGTGATCAAGTGCGCCCACTTGATGTGGCGGTGGACGAGCCCGAACTGGATCTCGAGCTCGTCGGCCGACACGGTGTAACGGATCGGCCAGCCGAGCGTGACCATCAGCAGCGCGTACGCGGCGAGCGCTCCCCAGCCGACGAGCACCGTCGTCTGGTCGTGGCCCAGCACGATCGAGAGTCCGCCAGAGACGAGCGGCACGACGAGTAGCGGGTAGAGCCACCAGTCGATCTTCGTCGGGTACACGGTCACCACAACACCGCGAAGCAGGTCATCTTCATGCGTGTGCTGCGGCCGCCCTCTTTGCTTCGACCGTGTCGGGCACGGCTTCGTTGCGCTTCATCAAGATCGGGATCAGGTACATCGCGAGCGTGTTGAAGATATTGTGCTCGGGCTCGAGCATCTTGCCGATGCCCTGCGCGGTGATCAGTGCGACGAACACGAGCATCATGTCGGTGACGGGATGGATGTGATGGGTGCGGCCGATCGCGAACATCTCGCCGAACAGCTCGCCGTACTCGAGCTTCGCGGTGTCCTTGCCGCGGAACTTGAGCGCGAACGCCTCGACATCGACGCGCAGCGCGTCCCAGTTGATCTCGCCGAGGTACGTATGAAACCGCTTGAGGTGCGCCACGATGTCCTCGGGCGTGCCCATCGCGATGCACTTCGACATATCGATGAACTGCGCGAGCACGTCATCCGCGAGCTGCTTCGCGAGCCCGCAATCGAAGATCACGAGCTTCGAGCCGGGCTGGACCACCATGTTGCCGGGGTGCAAATCCGCGTGGACGAAGCCGTCCTCGAAGCACATCTTGAACATCGTCTTGCGCACGACCTCGGCCAGCTTGGTGTCGCGGGTGCCGGCGGGCAGGGCGTCGATCTTGGAGCCGCGCACGAACTCCATCGTGAGGATTCGCTCCGACGACCTCTCCTCGTAGATTTCGGGAAACCGGACGTCTGCGTGGTTCGCGAAGTTCACGCGAAACCGCGCGTAGTTCGCGGCCTCGATCCGGAGGTCGGTCTGATCGTGGATCGCGTCGACGAACTCGCGCGTGTGGCCGACCGGATCGTTGCGCCGCCACAGCGGGCGTAGCGCCATCACCCGGGCCAGGCCGATCAGCATCACCGCATCGCGCTCGACCTGACGACGCACGCCCGGCCGCAGGATCTTGACCGCGACCTCGCGGCCGTCCTTCAGCCGCGCGCGGTGGACTTGCGCGACCGACGCCGCGGCGACGGGTTGCTCGTCGAATTCGGAGAACAGCTCGGCGAGCGGCTTGCCGAGGTCGGCCTCGATCATCGGGCGGACCTTGCGAAACGCGAACGGGGGCAGCCGATCCTGGAGGTGGCGCAGCTGATCGATGATCGCGGGCGCGAACAGGTCGGGCCGGGTGCTCATCACCTGGCCCATCTTGATGAACGTCGCGCCGAGCGCGCTCATCGTCACGCGCAACCACCACCCGCGAAGCCGCGCGAGGGTGCCGGCGCGGGCGTCGCCCCACACGAACAGAAAGATCCCGAGCCGTGCGAACCCGTAGATGAGGCCCAGAACGATCAGGACGATCGTCAAGTAGAGAAAGTGGATGAAGTTGCCGGGCCAGCGCAGCACGTGCCGGCATCGTAGCTCGGGCGCGTCACCCCATGATATGAGGTTCGTAGATGTCTCGATCGGGTGGTCCCAGCGATCCTGAGATCATCCACAGCCTCGCCGACGATCTGCCGGTGGGTTTGTGGGTTGCGCGCGCTCCGGGTGGGGAGCTCGTGTACGCGAATGCGCGGTTCGCCGAGATCATGGGTCAGGCCGGTCGCGACGACGTCGCTGTCGGCGGGTACTCCGAGCCGTACGGCATCTTCGGCCGCGACGGCCTGCCGTATCCCGAGACCCGGATGCCGTTCGTCCGGGCCTTGCTCGCGCGCGAGCTCGTGATCGCGGACGACATCGTGATCCATCGCGGCAACGGAGTGCGCGTGCCGGTCCGAGCGTTCGCGCGTCCGGTGATGGACGAGGATCACGCGATCACGCACGTCGTGATTTGTTTCTTCGATATTACAAAAGAGGTCGAGGCCGAGCACGCGCGTGCGGAGACCGAGCACCGCTTGCACCGTGCGCAGCGGATCGAAGCGATCGGAACGCTCGCCGGCGGCATCGCGCACGACTTCAACAACCTGATCTTCGGGATCAAGCTGATCGCAGCGGAGCTCGCATCGCACGAGACCGACCCGAAGAAGGCGTCCGCGCTGCGGATGATCGACGACATCACCGATCGGTCGTCGATGCTGACCCGCTCGCTGCTCGGGTTCGCCCGCCGCGGCAAGCACCGCGCAGCGCCACTGATGATCGACCACGTGCTCGAGGACATGCGCGACATGCTCGCGCGCACCCTGACCGGCGTCGCGATCACGTTCGATCTGAAAGCCGGCGACGGTGGCACCGTGATCGCAGATCGCTCGCAGGTCGAGCAGGTCGTGATGAACCTGGTCCTCAACGCACGCGATGCGCTGAGCGATGGCGGCCGCGTCGTCGTGCGCTCGCGCGCGGACGATCAGTTCGTCGTGCTCGAGGTTGCGGACGACGGTCCCGGTATTCCGGCCGAGTTGCGCGAGCGCGTGTTCGAGCCGTACTTCACGACCAAGGACCCGTCCGCGGACCGAGGCACCGGCCTGGGCCTAGCGACGGTGCTCGGCATCGTCGAGGGTCATGGCGGCGCGATCGAGATCGACGGCGGGCTCGCCGGGCGCGGTACGACGATGCGGGTGACGCTGCCGGCCGCAGGTGCGGCGCGCCGGTTGGGACCTCCTTCGCGGTTGAAGCGCGAATTCGATCGGCCGACGGGCTCGGGGCTGGTGCTGATCGTCGACGACGATCCGATCGTGTTACGGGCGTTGACCCGCGCGGTCGAGCTCCTCGGTTATACGGCGCTGCCGGTCGGCGACGGCGAGGCAGCGGTGGAGGCATTGCGCGACAACGGGTCCGAGATCCGCGCGGTCGTGCTCGATATGGTGATGCCGCAGATGAGCGGGCGTGCGACGTACAGCGCGATGCGCGAGGTCATGCCGAACGTCCGGGTGCTGGCGATGTCGGGGCACACGATGTCCGACGAGGTCGACGCGTTGATCGAGCTCGGCGTCAAGGCGTTCATCTCGAAGCCGTACTCGATCGACGCGCTCGCGCGCTCGCTCGCGGACATGATCGCCGGCGCCTCGAGTACGTAGCTCGCGACCAAAGCAGCGTGTCGCGCTCTTCGCATTCGAGGGCCGACGAGGTTCGCGGTGATCGCGGCGGGCGACATGTCGGGCAGGTCACCGTCGTAGTCGTGAAGGCCGAGGCCGACCGCGTTCGACGGCGAGATCGCCATCAGGGGGCCGAGCACGCGCTCCGACGTGACCGACCACGGCTCGGAGGGCCGAGCGGGCTATGTGCCGCCGCAAGCGACGAGCGCGCCGAGCCCGAGGAGACCGACGCTCGAGAGTGGCCTGTGGGACATCGCGCGCAGCCTAGCAGCAGCGCACGCGTACAGGTGCGCTGTCGCAGCCCGGTCTCAGCGGGCTACGCGAGGTGCTTCAGCTTGTCGGGATTGCGCACGATGTAGATCCTGACGACCCGTTCCCCATCGATGTCGAACGAGAGCGTCTCGGGGCCTTCGCTGAAGTGAAGGACGTATCCGGGCAGTCCGTTGATCGTCGTCGTCTCGATGCTCGTGGGTGCGGGTGGTGGCCACTTCGTGGCGATTCCCGTGAGGAACCGCGTGATCTTGTCGCGGCCGTAGATCGGGTTGAGCGCCGCATGGCGCTTGCCGCCGCCGTCGGAGTAGAGGATCGCGTCGTCGGCGAGCATCGCGCTGAAGGGAGCCAGATCGCCGGTGGACATCGCACGCAGGAACGCTTCGCCGAGCCGCGCCGTGACGTCGGGATTCGGCGTGAACCGCGGGCGTTCGTCGCGCACGTGGTCGCGAGCTCGCGCGGCGAGTTGCCGGCAAGCGGCCTCGCTGCGATCGAGCGTCGACGCGACGTCGGCGTAGTCCATGTCGAACACGTCGTGAAGCAGGAATGCGGCACGTTCGAGCGGCGACAAGCGTTCGAGCGTGAGCAGCAGCGCGACTGACAGGTCGTTCGCGAGCGATTCGGCCGGCGGCTCGATCACGGGCTCGGGCAACCACGTGCCGACGTACGACTCGCGTCGCGCTTGGGCCGACTTCATGCGATCGAGGCACAGCCGCGATACGATCCGCGCGAGGTACGCACGTGGCTCGACGACGTCCTCGGTCGGCGCGGCTTGCCAGCGGAGGAACGCGTCCTGGGTGATGTCCTCGGCCTCCGCGATCGAGCCGAGCATCCGATACGCGAGGCGCACGAGGAACGCTCGGTGCGGTTCGAAGCGTTCGGCGCTCATGACGCGAGTGTAAGCGCAGCACGCGGTTGGACGGTGGTGCCGTCGACCACGACCTTTTGACAGGCGTGGCCGTGGCCGAGCGCGTACTTCAGCGTGGGAAAGAACCGCGCGGCGCACAGCGCGTACGCGCAGGACACGACCGCGCGCGAGCCCCAGCGCCGTTCGATCTCGGCGCGTGGTTCGTCGGCGTCGGCCGAATGCGCGAGCACGCCGCGAGCGAACCGGACGCCAAGCGCCGCGTCGCCGGCGGCGGCGAGGTCGTTCGTCAGGATCGCGCGGATGATCTTCGGATCGAGCTTGTCGGCGAGCGCCATCGTGACGACCAGCTGGGTGCAGGGGCCGCAGTCTTCGGCAACGATCGTGGTCAGCTTCGCGCCGTAGTAGACGTCGAGCGGAACGTCGCGATGCCACGCGAGGCCGTTCGTGATCTTGCCGAGGCGTATGAATGCGCCGAGGTCGGCCGCGAGGATCTCTCGCGCGTAGGTCAGGTCGTACGCGTACTGGCGTTCGTAAGCCGCGACCTTGCGGTGGATGAGCCATCTCAGCATGCTTGTAAGACGACATAGCTGGCCGAACCGTGACATCCACGTGCAAGTGCTCGAGTTGTTTGATGTCAGCGAGGTGTGTCGACGTGCCAGTTGAGCACTGGCTCGTCGACCCTCAGGGTGACGGGCACTGTCGCGTGCTCGCCGACGCCGAGCGTCCACGCGTAGATCCGGCCGTGCCAGGCACCCAGGTGCGGAGCATCGAGCGTGAGGCTGCCGGCGGCGCAGACCGTGGAGCTCGAGAGGGGTGCGCCGACATCGTCGGCAAGCTCGATCGCGATGCGATGCGGATCGCCGCATTGGAGTGGATCCCAGGACGCGACGATCTTCGCCTGCGGAGGATCGGATGCGTTCGGTGAATCGACGCACGCGCCGAAGCAGGTCCAGAACGCGACGGTGAGGACGAGCGTGGAGAGCACCCACAACAGCGGGGAAGTTTCGAAGCGCATGCCGCCGGCATTTACAACTCGCGCGCCAAGCTCAAGTGCGCGCGATCCTTCGGGCGAGTGTCCGAGCCGTCCGCGTGGCGGACGATCGCGGCCGGTGGGCGGCCGGACAGCCGACGCGAGAGCGATGTGGATTAGACGATCAGCAGGACGGGACTCGCCGCGCGTTGCGTGGCGACGCCGATCGCGTGCGCGTAGGCGCGGACCTGGGCCTCGTAGATCGGGCGGCGGTGATCGATCTCGGCGTCGGTCTTGAAGTCGACGACGATCCAAGCGCCCGCTTCCTCGAACGCGAGATCGACGACGCCTTCGATCAGGCCGTCGGCGGCGGCAACGACGACCGGGACTTCGCGGCGTAGCGCACCGCGATCGGCAGCGTCGGCCGCGCGCAGCATGAGGGGGTGAGCGAGCGCCGCGAGGACCGCGACGATCGCCGCGTCGCGCTCTTCGGGCGTTGCACCGACGAGGCGCGCTTGGTTCGCGCCGACGCGACGGACATGGTCGGCATCGCCGCGGAGCTCTACGGCGGCGAGGATCGCGTGAACGAGCGTGCCGAACCGCTTGCCGCGCGGCCGACCGGCGCGCTTGCCGGCGACGGTCTCGAGCCGCACCGAGAGCAATCCCGCTGCGGTCGGAGCGGCGTTCGGTTTCGGCGACGCAGGGCTCGTCGTCGGTGCGGTGAGCTCGGCGGCTGCGGTCACGGTCTTCACGGTGATGGTCGGGTGCGCGCCGGCGGCGAGCGCGGAGGCGCGGCGATGCTGCCAGGCGGCATGCGCCGCGATGCCGGCGTTCGCGGCGACGTTGTCGTTCGCTTCGTCGGCCTGGAGAATTTCGCGCCGGCGCACGCCGCCGCCGGGCTCGGTGCCGAGCGCGAGCTTGTGAGGATCCCACCACACGACCGAGTGCGAGCCGGCGCGCGGGCGGTGGATGCCGGGCGCGACCGAATCGGTCGGCATGCGGTCGGTCTTGGACGAGCGATCGACGACGCTGTCATCGCCGAACGCGTAGCCGGGCATCGGCGCGGGCTTGCGCTTCTTCGCTGCGTCCGGGAACACGACGGGGTCGAGTGCTTGAAGCCAGCTCTCGCGCTCCTCGTCGCCGACGACCGGCACGACGAGCAGGTCACGCGCGCGCGTGACCGCGACGTACGCGAGCCGCTCGCCTTCCTCGCGATCGTGCTGCATGACCTCGGCCTCGTGATCGCGGAGCTCGCTCGGTACGCAGCCGGCGAGAGACTCGAGCCAGACGTCGCGCTCGGCATCGATATAGTGCGACGGCCGATCGGCGCTCAGCGGCGCGGTGGGGTCGCACAGGATCACGACGGGAAACTCGAGGCCCTTCGCGGCGTGCACGGTCATGATCCGGACACCTTCGGTGCCGTCCTCGACGACCGGCGCGTCGGGCTGGCGGCCGCGCTCGGCATCGCTCTCGAGCCGCTCGACGAATGCGCGGAACGAGGTCGCGCCCGTCGTCTCGAACCGGCGTGCGAGGTCCATCACGCGAAACAGGTTCGCGAGCGCTTGCTCGCCGGCAGGCCACACCGCGAGCCCGGCGTGCGCACGCGTCGCAGCGAGGAGGCGCGCGAGCGTGTCCGCGATCGGCCGGCGATTGCGCCGAGCGTGGAGCTCGCCGAGGATCGCGAGCGCGCCCGCGATCGCGACTCGCGCGGAGCCGGTCGGCTCGGCGGCCGGATTGACGGAAGCTGCGCCAGCGCCGGTCGGGCTGGTCGCGCCAGACGCGCCAGACGTGCCAGACGCGCCAGACGCGCCAGACGCGCCAGACGCGCCAGACGCGCCAGACGCG